>CAZWXH010000064.1:8042-10308 GCA_964637725.1 uncultured Coprobacillus sp.
TCACCTCGAGAGTTTATTACATCAATTATTGGCTTTATTGTGATGATGCTTTTATTACTTGTGAGTATTGTTTATAAGTTTACTTTAGAAGCATCAACGCGTCATATGTTTTATTATAATTTATATAAGCTAGGATACTGTTATAAACAGTTATTAAAGATTATAAAAAGTGAAGTAATTTTATTTTATAGTTTGTTGTTTTTATTACCGTTTGTATATATTGGAATATCTTTAGGATTATCTATCTATCATCAACAAGTTTCAGTTGTTTTTGCGATGATTATGGTCTTATCTATGATTGTTCCATTAATTATTGCATCGATATTAACATATGTTTCATATAAAAATTCAGTATTAAAAGCGATAGGAGAGGGTGTTAAATATGAGTAAAGAAATCTTGGTTGCTGATGCAGTCACAAAAATTTATGGATTAGATACTAAAAATGCAGTCGTAGCTTTAAAAGATATTTCGTTAAAGATGTATGAAGGTGATTTTATTTGTGTCATGGGACCATCGGGTTCAGGCAAGTCAACATTCATTAATAATCTCTCGACTATTGATGTTCCTACAAAAGGGAAAGTCTTTATTAATGGTACTGAGGTAAGAGCAATGGGTGAAAATGAGGTCGGTCGTTTTCGTTATCAAAATCTTGGATTTATCTTTCAAGAGTTTAATTTATTAGATTCATTGACTATTTTTGAAAACATTGCAGTTCCATTAACTCTCGCAAATATTCCTTTGTTAGAAATAAAAGAAAGAGTTAAAATAATTGCTGATAAATTAGATGTTTGTGAACTTCTTGATAAATATCCTAATGAATGTTCAGGTGGACAAAGACAAAGAGCAGCTATCGCAAGAGCACTAGTGACTAATCCTAAACTAATTGTTGCTGATGAACCAACGGGAAATCTAGATAGTAAAAATTCTCATGATTTATTAGAGTTGTTTAAAAAGTTAAATGATGAAGAAGGAGTTTCTATCTTAATGGTAACTCATGATTCAATGATAGCGAGTTATTCTAAGAAACTATTATATATTAAAGATGGTCAAATCGATGAAACAATTGAAAGAAAAGATATGTCTCAAAAAGATTATTTTTATAAGATTGTTGATGCTAATTCAGTTGAATCACAAAAATTATTTGTTGATTAAAAGGGAAACCTTTTTTTCTTTTTTAAAAGTGAAATGTTGGGTATAATGAATGTAGTCATTTTTGTTCAAATGAATTGTTAAAAATGAAAAATAGTTATATAATGTAAAAATAGGAGCGTGATAATATGGTAGATTTAAAAATGTTAGAAGATATATCAATGGTTAATGGTATTTCTGGTTTTGAAAAACAAGCAACACGTGTTATGAAGTCTTATATTGAAGATAGTGTTGATGAAATAGAATATGATAATTTAGGTAGTTTAATAGGTGTTAAAAAAGGATCAAGTCAGTTGAAACTTTTAATTACAGGACATATTGATGAGATTGGTTTTATTGTTAAAGATATTGATGAAGGTGGATTTATTAAAGTTCAACCAGTTGGTGGTTGGATGGGACAAAACTTGCCTTCTTCATTAATGATAATTACAACAAGAGAAGGTAAACAAATCAAAGGTGTCTTTGGTTCTCAACCTCCTCATGGTAAAACATTAGAAGAAAGAAATAAAGTCATTGAACCTAAAAATTCATTTATTGATGTTGGTGTATTAAGTAAAGAAGAAGCAATAGAACTAGGAATTAGAAAAGGTGATCCCATTGTTCCTTCTTCTGAATTTACTGTCATGGGTAATGATAAATGCTTAATGTCAAAAGCATGGGATGATAGAATAGGTGTGGCTGTAATTATTGATGTATTAAGAAATTTAAAAGGCAAAGATATTTATCCTAATCTTTATGGAGCTGGAACAGTTCAAGAAGAAGTAGGATTACGTGGAGCAAAAACAGTTGGGCAAAAAGTTAAACCTGATATCGCAATTGCGATTGATGTGACTTTCTCGAAAGACTTACCTGGTGATAAAGGTGATGTGAAATTAGGGAGTGGAGTTTCATTGAGCGTTATGGATGGTAGCGTCATTGCTCATACTGGTTTATTAAAGAGTTTAGAGAATATTTGTGATAAGCATAATATTCCTTATCAATTAGATATGATTGATGCTGGTGGAACGGATTCAGGCGAATTGAGTAAAGTAGAAGCAGGAGTTATGAATGTAACACTCTCTATTCCATCACGTTATATGCATTCTCATCGTACAATTATTCATACAGATGATTATC
>CAZWXH010000065.1:0-10221 GCA_964637725.1 uncultured Coprobacillus sp.
AGCCAATCCACAGGCTTTTAGACGATTTTCATTAAATGAACTGTAAAACATCCGTATATATGAAATGACAACTCATCATTTCTTAGTGATTGCTCAAAAAGTGTAAATTATTACACTTTTTTCTTAATTTTTGTAAAATAGTTCCAAGAATAGAACAAATAATGAAAGCGTATAAATTATTTTTTAAAAAAGGTGGAAATGCAAATTTATTGTGTTATAATAAGACTATAAATTATCAAGGAGGAGTCTATAAAATGGCAGAAAAATTATCTTTCGTAGTTTCAGATCCAGTAGGATTACATGCAAGACCTGCAACTATCTTAGTGAACCAAGCTAGCAAATTCACTAGTAATATTAAATTAGTTTACAACGGGAAAGAAGTAAACTTAAAATCAATTATGGGTGTTATGTCTTTAGGTGTTCCAACTAAAGCAACAGTTGAAATTGTTGCTGAAGGTGAAGATGAAAAAGATGTAATTGATTCAATTGCTAAAGTTATTAAAGAACAAAAAGTTGCTGAATAATATAACTTATAAAGGAGAACAAATTTGTTCTTCTTTTTTTTTCGATTTTTCTTTACAAGTGAAAAAGTGAGTGATAATATGTAATTAGATATTTAGACAATCATCTAAATATAGGAGAAGGAGGTATAGAATGGGAGATGCATTTAAGGCATTAAGTGATCCTACACGGCGAAAGATTTTAGAATTATTAAAAGAAAAAGAAATGAATGCTGGAGAGATTGCTGATTATTTTCATATTTCTAAACCATCCATATCTCACCATCTGACTATTTTAAAAGGTAGTGGATTAATTATTGATGAAAGGCAGGGGCAAAATATTGTTTATAGTTTAGATATGAGCATATTTCAGGATGTTATGAAGTGGTTTGTGGACTTCACATCTAAGGGGGATGAAGGCAATGAAGAGTAAGTTGTTTGATATATTAGTTTGGTTAATCACAATTACTTTTATAGGAATTCTGATGACCTTACCTGAGAGTATTCCACTACATTGGGATTATAATTGGAAAGTTACAGGTTATGGATCAAAGTATACGATGTTATTTATTATGTTGTTACCACTTATCTTCTATTATTTAATGTCTTTCCTTATGAATTCTGATCCTAAAAAGAAATCATTTGGTGAAAGAAAGAAAACATATGAATTGATGAGAAAATTTATAACAGTTTTCTTAATTCTAATGGTCATTTTCTTTGTCTATATGGCAAAGAATCCAAATGCTGATGGGATGATAATTTTGCTTCTATTATTAGGGGTAATGTATATGGGTATTGGTAATTATTTTCCAAAGATTCCTCAAAATTATTTTATGGGAATTAAAACACCTTGGACTCTCGCTAATGAAACAGTTTGGAAAAAAACTCATTTAATTGGCGGGTATGTGTTTGTAGTGGTTGGGATGTTATGTATCTTATGCGCGATTACAGCATTTGAACATTCATTTCTTGTAGTGATCATAGGGACTATCGGAGAAGTCGTGATTACAGTGGGTTATTCGTATTATATATTTAAAAAAATAGGTCAAAAGGAGGACGAAAAATGTTAAAGATTGAACACTTAACAAAAAAATATGATCAATTTAAGGCGGTAGATGATTTATCATTAACAATTGAGAATGGTAAAATCTATGGATTTATTGGTCACAATGGGGCAGGGAAGACGACAACTCTTAAATCAGTTGTTGGGATTTTGCCATTTGATGAAGGGGAGATTTATATTGATGGAGTTTCTATCAAGGATAATCCTCTTGAATGTAAAAGAAAATTGGCTTATATTCCAGATAATCCTGATTTATATGAATATTTAACAGGAATTCAATACTTGAACTTTGTGGCAGATGTTTATCAAGTATCTAAGCAAGATAGACAAACAAGAATAAAAAAATATGCTGATATGTTAGAATTGACTGGTGATTTAGCACAGCCAGTAAGTGCTTATTCACATGGTATGAAGCAAAAACTTGCGATTATTGCAGCTTTCATTCATGAACCAAAACTCATTATTATGGATGAACCATTTGTTGGATTAGATCCAAAAGCTTCACATTTATTAAAAGGAATAATGAAGGAAATCTGTGATGAGGGAGGAGCAATCTTCTTCTCTACTCATGTTTTAGAAGTAGCTGAAAAGCTTTGCGACGAAATAGCAATCATAAAAAAAGGAAAGTTAGTAGTTAATGGGAAAACTCAAGATGTTATTGGTGATGAGTCACTTGAAGATGTCTTCTTAGAATTGGAAGATGACCATGCTTAAGACTTTAATTAAAATAAGATTGCATGGCTTATTCGCAAATCAAATGAGAGGAAGTAAGAATTCGAAAACTGGTGGTATTGGTAAGATTCTTTTAATGGTTCTTCTCTTTGGCTATATTGGAGTTGTCTTTTCAGCATTGTTTGGAGGTATGTTTTTATCACTAATAGAACCGTTTCATATGTTAGGTATTGATTGGCTATACTTTGCATTAATGGGGATTATGATTATTATGCTTTGTTTTATTGGTAGTGTATTTTTGGTTCAACATGAAATATATCAAGCAAAAGATAATCATTTATTATTATCAATGCCAATTAAAAGTAGTGATATATTATTAAGTAGAATATTTGTTATATTACTACTAAATTATTTATATGAAATTATTGTTGCTGGTCCAGCATTTGCGGTTTATATATGGAATGTTGGTATGAATGTAACACAAATTATTTGTTTTATCATTGTTGTTTTAACATTACCATTATTGGTCTTAGCGTTGTCTTCTGCTTTTGGATGGGCAATGGAGCACATTATGCGTCATGTAACGAAAAAGAATGTTGTCACTTTAGTTTTATCGATAGCTTTCTTTGGTGTTTATTTCTATGCTATATCTTCAATCGAAGGTTATATTGGAATGCTTATTGAAAATGGAAAAAGTATTGCCCAGGCAATAGAACAAGGAATATTTCCAATTTATCATTTAGGAATAGCGATTCAAGAAGCTAATATTCTCAGTTTATTGATCTATTTAGTTTGTGCAATTATTCCATTTGCGATAGTGATGTATATTTTATCAAGAAGTTTTATTAAGCTTGCAACAAGTGATAATAAAACAAAGAAAGTTAAGTATGTTGAAAAACCAATGGAAGTCTCAACTTTAAATAAGGCTTTACTTAAAAGAGAAGCTAGACATTTCTTTTCTAACGCTATGGTTGTTTTAAATGGAACTATGGGTGTTATTATGACGATTCTAGCAGCAGGAGCAATAGTCTTTTATAAAGATGACTTGATGAAGATTGTTAATCTTGTCCCACAAATTAGTGATTATCTTATGCCTATATTATGTATAGTAGGTGTCGGAGTGAGTTCACTTAATATTATTAGTGCTTCATTAATTTCATTAGAGGGAAACCGTTTATGGCAAATAAAAGTCTTGCCCGTTCCAGCTGAGAATATCCTACTATCTAAGTTAGCGTTACACTTGATTATATGTATACCTTCAGGTATCTTGTTTTCTACTGTAGGCGCAATATTATTTCAATTAAGTATCTTTGATTCAATAGTTGTTATTCTTTGTCCAATTTTATTTACAACTCTTATTGCATTATTTGGTTTACTTATGAATTTATGGAAACCAAAATTTGATTGGATTAATGAGACAGCATGTGTAAAACAAAGTATGCCCGTTGTCGTGACGATGTTTGCATCAATGGGGTTAACATTTGTGATAGTATTTCTTTATATGACAGTATTTAGTAATTATATAAGTCTAGATATATATACCTATGTAGTTTTAATCGTTACATTGTTATGTAATGTTTATATGTATTATTTATTAAAAACATGGGGAGTTAAAAGATTTCAAGAGTTGTAAGAGAAAAATGACCTTTATCGGTCTTTTTTCTTTTAAGGTATGAAAAGGTAAAATATAGTTAATTTATCGTATTGTTTGAAATATGACAATTTTATACATATAATAAGAACGTTTAAAAGGGGATATGTATGAATAGATTTAAAGAATTATTACCAGGTTTTATATGTTGTTTAGTGATTGCACTTGTTGCACAACAAATAGCAAAATTAGTGCCAAGTATTGGTGCAGCTTTATTTGCGATAGGTATTGGAATGCTTTTGGGGAATACAATTCTTAATAAAGAGATATTTAATATTGGAACAAAGTTCTCTGAGAGTAAGCTATTAGAATATTCGATAGTCTTAACTGGACTAACATTATATTTAAAAGATATAATTGCGATAGGATATAGCGGAGTTGGTTTTATAATTATTCAAATGATTTTCACTATAACTGCATGTTACTTTATTGGGAAAAAATTAGGCTTTAAGAAGAAATTTTCATTATTAATGTGTGCAGGTAATGCCGTATGTGGTTCATCTGCAATTGGTACAGTTTCACCAATCATAGATGCCAATAGTAAAGACAAAGGCATTTCAATAACTATAGTCAATGTAACTGGAACAATATTAATGATTACATTGCCTATTATTGCAGGGGTTTTATATAATCATGAAACAATGCATACAGCAGGATTAATTGGTGGGACTTTACAATCAATTGGTCAGGTTATAGCATCGGCATCTTTAGTTAATACAGAGGTTGTTGAACTGGCAACAGTATTTAAAATTGTAAGAATTATATTTATTGTAGGGGTAGCATTGTTATTTTCAAGAATGAATTTAGAAGATGATCGACCATTATTTTCAAAAAGAGTAGGAATGAATGCAAAAGTAAAAACTAAAATTCCTTGGTTTGTGATTGGTTTCTTCATTTTTTCTATTTTCAATAGTTTGGGTTTTATACCTAATGAAATATCTTCATTTGCAAAAATTGTAAGTTCACAGTTTGAGATTATTGCTTTAGCCGCAATTGGCATGCGAGTTAAGTTTAAAGATTTAGTCAAAGAAGGTCCAAAAGCTATGCTATATGGTTGTTTTACAGGATTTTCACAAGTAATATGTGCAATTATCTTAATTAAAATATTATTTTAGTAAAAAGTGTTCATTTTGAACATTTTTCTTTTGATTAAAGGTGATAAAGTAAGTATACTATATACATAGGAGGGTTGTTATGAATTCAGAAAATTCTTTAATCATGTATGTATATCGCATGATGTTAACAGAGATATTTAACGAGATTTATTCTTATAATACAAAACTTCCTTCATTAGAAGAATTGTGTACTCTTTATAATGCGGGGAGAAACACAATTAGAAGTGCTCTTCTTTTATTAGAGTCAAATGGGTATATATCACTTCAAAGAGGTAGTCGAGCGAAAGTGATTTTTCATCATGATGATGAGAAACTTCATGATCAGTATAAACAAGCGCTATTAGATATGAAATCAGTTAGTCATGATGTATTTGAAACTATGGGTATTATTTTACCAACAATAGGAGTAGAGTGCTTTAAACAAGCAACACCACAACAAATTGATGATCTTATAAGATGTATTGATGACTATGATGTGGATTCTGTTCGTAATGAAAAACAAATAATAATTCAATTGTTTAATATATATAAGCAAGGATTTGCGATGTTAAATAATCCAGTATTAGATGATTTAATAGATATTTTATTATACTCAATGTATTATCCTCATTATACAAAGGAAAAAGATAATGAAGTACAAAGAAGCACAAATCGTATTCATACAGTTTTAAAAATGATTGTCAAAACAAATCAAAAAGGGAATTACTTCATAATTAAAAATATGATTGCAGGATTATGTTTATCATATGGAAAAACTTTGGATAGATATATTGATAAAGAGTGCCAAGGGATGACTATAAAAAATAAACAAAAGTTTATGTGGTCATTTTATCAAGAGGAAGATTATCTTTATATGCAAGTTGTTTTCTATTTAGTTAATGATATTAATAATCATGTCTATAATAAAGGAGATTTGCTTCCATCTATTGCTCAGATATCAGAAAAATATAATGTCAGTGATAGAACATCAAGAAGAGCTTTAAAAGCACTAAAAGATTATAAGATGATTAAAGTAATCAATGGTGTTGGATCTAAAGTTATTGTTGGTAAGATGACAGATCATAAGCGTATATTAAAACAACCAGAGATTAAAGCAAATGTTGAGAAATATGTTCAAGCATCTGAATTAATGATTTTAATGAATGAAGCAACTATTCGTTATGTTCTAAAAAAACAAACACAACAAGAATCAAAAGAATTATCTCAATACTTAAAAAATCTTGATTATTTTTCACTTACAGAATTTCTAGACTATATATATAAACAAACAAATGAATGTTTATATACAATATATAAAGAATTACAAAAGGCTAAAATATGGGGAGTTTTTGCAAATATGTTTACCTATGATTCTTTTTCTGATGTTGCTGAAATCAAAAATGCATTAATTAAAGCAGTTGAAGAGAAAGATATAGATCTTATAAATAAGATAAATAGAGAAATTATTTCAATATCAACAAGAAATATTGACATAGGTTCATTGTAATTATTATGTAAAATTATGGTAACAAATGACAAAGATTGTTGAAATATAGAGATTGTTTTGTTATAATTTATGTGTACCAAGTAGTGCAAGGTAGAGAAGGGGTTCCTACTTGTACTACAAAATGGATCAATATGTCAGGAGATGATGTGAAACATAACATGAATAATAATAAAAAAAGCAATCATTATATTCTTGTTTTGTGTAATGCTGCCATAGCGTTATGTAGACTCGTGTCAATTCAATTACAGAACAAGGATACAAAAAAAGCGGGAATTATCCCGCTTTTTTAAATGCAATAATTGATTTGAATAAATCTCCATCTATTTCAATGTGGAAAGTCCCACCTTGTATTTCCGTAAAACTTTTGACAATCGCAAGGCCTAAACCAGAACCGCTTGTATTTCTTGATTCGTCACCTTGAACAAAACGTTCAACAATTTTACTTTCATTAAATGTCATTTCATCTTTAGAAATGTTTTTAAATATAATTTGAATCGTTTGATCAGTTTCAACCATATCTATATAGACTCTTGTATTCTCAAGAGAATACTTAGAGATATTAATAATAAGGTTTTCAAAGATACGATAAGTCTTAGAACTATCTAATAAACAGATTGCTTTTTTATTTTCAAAATTATATCGAATTTCTAAATTTTTTTCATTGAGTTTATCTGAGTTTTCTAGTTCTGCTTGTTTAATAAGTGAAATAATATCGACTTGAATAAGATCTAACTTAATATCTCCACTATTTGCTTTGCTGACCTCAAATAAGTCTTCAATTAAGTTCTTAAGTCTTAATGAATTACGATCTAATATGTGTAGATAGTTTTGTCTTTCTTCATCACTTAATTGATTGTTTTTTAATAAATCTATATAGGTAATAATAGAAGTTAAAGGTGTTTTTAAATCATGAGAGACATTAGATATTAATTCAGTCTTCATTTTTTGTGAAGTCACTTCTTCATTAACTGCTTTTTCAAAGCCTTCTTTAATATGAGAAAACTCATCTTTTAAAGGATTAAATATTCCCACATCCTCATTAATCTGTATATCAAATTGACCATTAGATAACTTTCTCGTTGCATTTAATAAGACTTGGTAGTCTTTTTTAATATCATTAAACTTATTCTTAAGTAATACAAAGATAATGATAGAATAAATAAATGCAAAGAATATCCCAAATACAAAGAATATACTTAATATAGAGAAAATCACAAAGTTAAATAAAACAATCTTCAATACTGATTTATTAATATTATCATCTAAATCAAAGTTAATAACTTTATTAACAATCCTTTTACTATTGACAATAATCCATCCAACACAAGTGTTTTCAATAAAGTATCGTTTAAATCCTTTATGGAAGAAATAACGAATCATATAAGCAATAAAGATTACAAATAAGAAGAATACAAACCAGAAGATTATATTAATAAATGGTGTAAGAACTGGTGCAAGAGAAGTTAAACCAATGTCTTTAAATATTTCAGTAAATTTATTATGACTCGTTGCAGACATAACTTCTGGAACAAGTCTAATTAACACTAAGAAGCTACCATATCCTAAAAACAACATAAATTCAAACTTTATCTTTGCAAAAAAATCAAGGACTACCATATCTTTAAGATATTTATAAGGTGTAACTAACACCAAGACAAATACAATAATTGATAATAAAGCAATATAGCCAAGTGAATATCTAAGATAATCAGACCAAGAGATATCACCAATATAGGTATTTAAGCCACCGAATTCAGGTATAACTTTATTAACCGCATATATTATACTTATATTTTTAGGGTTTATTACTTTTCTAGTGCCTCCATCATAATTATCTGAATATTCATAATTATAGGTTAAACCTTCAGAAGCATCTTTAAAATGACGTGTATTATCATTTTTTGAGATAGTTAGTTTACCATTTTCATCAAAATGATATTCAACAAACCATTGATATTGTTTAGATACTTCTTGGTTTGTATTGATATTCTTTAAATCAGTTTCAGTATTGCTCATAAACTGATTGGTTTTATGATTAATAGCGTAATACTCAAAATCTGTTTGAGTATTAAATTGATTCTCTATAGATTTTATATTAGAGATAAAATGATCAAAAGTGGTTGTTCCTTCAATTGAACCTGTATCTATACAATAATCTAATAGATTTAGCTTCTCATTGTTTTCTTGTTTAAAATTCATATCAATTAAATAATTATAATTATAAAGTTTCCAAGAAGCATAATCACTAATAGTTGACGAAATATTTCTATCTTTTTGTACATTTTGTTTGACTGAAGGATATACAAAGTACATAGAAATACTTGCAATAAGTAATATCGATACCATTAAGATACTGGCGATATATTTATTTTTTTTCATATTTAATTCCTTCCTTGTTTTTCAATCTTATATCCAACTCCCCATACAACCTTTAGATAGCGAGGGTTCTTTGGATCAATTTCTATTTTTTCTCTTAAATTTCTTACATGAACCATCACTGTATCAGTGCTAATTGCATCTTCATGCCAAACACTTTCATATATATTTTCAGCAGAAAAGACTTTGCCAGGATATTCCATTAAGAGTTCTAAGATTTTAAATTCGATAGGAGTGACTTTGATAGATTTATCATCGACACTTACTTCTTTTGTATCTAGGTTGATTTCTAAGCCACCAACAACAAAACTATTAATATGACTTACGCTAGCCATATTCATATAGCGAGAATAACGACGAAGTTGTGAAGAAACTCTTGCCAATAATTCCATTGGTACAAAGGGTTTTGTAACATAATCATCAGCCCCAATATTTAACCCTGTCACTTTATCTATATCTTCTGATTTTGCGGATAACATAATAATCGGAAAATCATGTTCTTCTCTTATCTTCATTGTCATTTGGATTCCGTCCATTATAGGCATCATAATATCCACAATTGCCAGATGAATTGTTTCTTTAGAAACAATGTCTAGTCCCTCTTGACCATTGTGTGCCTTTAAGACACGATAATTTTGATTCTTTAAATATATCTCAATCGCATCACAAATTTCTATTTCATCTTCTACTACTAAAATTGTATAATCCATATTTTCCCCTCCAACACTTATCTCTATTATACTGAAATAGTGATAAGAAAAGTAGAGGATAAAACGAAAGATTTTCTAAAGATTACAGATTTCTTTTTGTTTATTAATTTTCCTATACATATATATCCCAATAATCGATATAAAACCAGTTATAGTAAATATCAGAATAGAAAATGAAAACTGATTAGAAGCAATTGCACTTCCTCCAACTGTGCTTGTAATAATTGAGGGAATTCTCGCAAAAGTAGTTATAAATAAGAATGTTGATAGTTTGATATCTGTTAAAGGCATTATATAGGTTAATATATCTTTTGGTGTCCCAGGGACAAAGAATATAATAAATAATAGAATATTTCTTTTTTGCGTATCGTTTATAAAATTAATGTTATGAATTTGCTCTATTCTAAAAAAACGAGTAATAAATCGTAAACCGAATTTTCTTACAAAAGAAAAGACAAGTGTAGAACCTATAAAACTTCCTAACATACATATGAACATTCCGCCAATACTACCATAAAGGAAACCTGACATGACTTCAATAATCTCTCCTGGTAGAAAGGCAAAGACAATTTGAAGAGCCATAATCATAATCATAAACAATTGACCAAATATACCAAATTTACTTAATTCTTGTTTTAATGCTTGGGG
>CAZWXH010000066.1:0-10052 GCA_964637725.1 uncultured Coprobacillus sp.
GCACTTCTATATAGTTTTATTTTACAATGGAGATTAGACATAAGAGATAAAGGAGTTTTTATTACTTATTATATTATTCCATTAGCATTTTTCTTAATAATGGGAAATATTTTTTCATCTGTTCTTCCTGATTCAAAAGAGACATTAATTCCATCAATGACTATATTTAGTGTAACAATGGGAGCAATTGCAGGGAGTCCATCGATGCTTGTAGAAGTTTTTGGAAGCGAGATTAAAAAATCATATCAAGTGGGTAATGTTCCATTAATTCATGTAACAATTGTTAATTTTCTATCAGCATTTGTACATTCCTTGATAACAAGTTTTATTATTTATTTAACTGCTCCAATGCTTTTTGGAGCTATTAGACCAGAGAATGCAATCATTTATTTTATACTACTAATAGTTTTTATTTGTGTTAGTCTATTTCTAGGGACAACGTTAGGATTATGTGTTAAAAAGACCTCTCAACTTACAATGGTAAGTCAAATAATCTTTTTGCCATCTATTATGTTATCAGGGATAATGTTTCCTGTTTCAATGTTACCACCATTTTTACAAACTATTGGAAAATTATTTCCTGCAACATGGAGTTATGAAATGATGCATAAAGCACAGATATCGTTATCTATGCTAACTCCTATTTTACTAATATGTTTACTTTGTATTATTATTTGTTTAGTACGTTTAAGACAAATCAAGCAATGCGATTAAAAAAGGCTGTAGTCAATAACACTACAGTCTTTTAATTATAAGTTTTTTCCGATTTTTAGTGCATTTAAAACTCTTTTTGTTGCATTTTCAATATTCTCTCTTGCATTCGTTAAAGCTTCCTCTAGTGTACAAGGAGCATTGATGCAACTTTCTATTGTGTCAATATAGTTATAGACTTGATCAATATCCTTACCTATGCTACCGACTATCGCAATAACAGGAATATTTTTTTGTTTTGCGAGTTTGGCTACACCAATAGGGACTTTACCATGTATTGATTGATTATCAATTCTACCTTCCCCAGTAATGACTAAATCAGTGTTTTCTAGTTTTTCTATAAATGAGCTCGCTTTTAAGATAATATCAATACCAGATTCAATGTGGGCATTTAAAAATGTCATTAGACCAAATCCTAAACCACCAGCTGCTCCAGAACCAGGAACTTCAGAGTCATCTTTAAGTCCTGATTTTTGACATATTTCTACAAGATGTCTAAGGCCAGTGTCTAAATATTCTATCTGTGTATGGCTAGCACCTTTTTGAGGTCCATATACATAGCTTGCTCCGTTATATCCACATAAGGGGTTATCGACATCACACATAACTGTAATGGCTGTATCGTGGATTCTTGCGTCTATTGATGACATGTCAATTGAGTGAATAAGGGGAAGTGAATAGGCTTCATCTTTAATGATATGTCCATCTTTATCTAGAAACTTAACACCTAAGGCTTTTGCCATACCAATTCCAGCATCATTAGTAGCACTACCTCCAATACCAATATAGATTTCTTTACAACCATAATCCAATGCGGATTTAATAAGTTGTCCTGTTCCATATGTTGAAGCTTTATAAATATCATTATCCTTTTTAACTAATGGTAACCCAGAAGCAGAAGCCATTTCGATAATAGCTACATTATTATTTAATATTCCAAACAATGCCTGAACTTCTTGATAATGGGGATTAAAGACCTTTACAGTTATTTCTTGACCGCCGATATTATTTAACATGGCTTGAACTGTGCCCTCACCACCATCAGCCATTTCTATCGTATCAAATTGGGCATCACTAAAAACTTTTAATCCAGCTTTTTTGATATGAGAAGCAACTTCTAAAGAAGAAAGGCTTCCTTTAAATGAATCACAAGCTATTAATATTTTCATTAGTCTCTTCCTTTCGTAAATTGTTGTATAAACTCATTAATTCTTGAATCTAAGTTTTCTTGTTTTCTTGTAATAAAGGCAATACTTGTATAGATATCTTTATCTTTTAAAGGGATAGTCAGTAAAGAGGGATCATGAATTAATGACAATGCACTTTGAGGAACAATCGCAATCCCCAACTTTGCGCTAGCCCAAATAATAGAAGTTCGGCAATCATCACTAGACATCTTAATAAAGGGATTAAATTGTTGAAAAAGGCAATAATCAGTAATAAGAGGTACATAACGTTGATGAATTATTAAAGGTAAATCTTTATAATCAGTTATCTTTGTCATGGACTCATTAATCAATGAATAGTGGGCAACAGCAACCATAGGTTCTTTTTCTAAGTATATTGCATCGACTTGACTTTGATCAAAGGGTGTCCTTACAATTCCTACATCGATATTATGAGAGATGAGTAAATCAATCATTTCGTATGTAGTGCCCTCATGAATACGAAAAGTTAGTTGTGGTATTCTTTTGAAATAATCAGCAATGTTTTCTATTAAAGTAGAATTTGATGATGTTATTCCAATACGAAGCGTTTCTTTTTCACTATCTTGTAATTCATGAATAGTCATTTCACTAAGGGCAATAATTTGTAAACTTCGTTTATAAAAAAGACGACCTGCAGGTGTGAGTTCTATCTTTCTTCTTCCTCTTTTAATCAATTGAACATTGAGTTCTCTTTCCAATTGTTTTAATTGCATTGAAAGAGGTGGCTGAGCCATATGTAAAGTCAAAGCCGCCTTAGAAATAGTTCCTTCCTCTACAATTGTCTTAAAATAAATCATCTGTTTAATATCCATACTCTTCTCCTATATGTATAATATATAATAACTATACTTAATATATATTATACATATAATAACATTTCTATTATAATGAAACAAGAAAGAAGGAATAACTATGTGGATAAAATATATGAAACCTTATCGTATATATGCAGCAGTAGGCTTTCTATTTAAAATGATAGAAGCTTTCTTGGAATTAATGATTCCCTTAGTTGTTGCGAATATCATCGATAAAGGAATCGCAAATAAAGATACGAATTACATATTAAATATGGGTATCCTTTTGTTTTTACTAGCCCTTATTGGATATTGTTGTGCCCTTGTCTGTCAATATTTTGCTTCTAAGACTTCTCAAGGATTTGGAACATATTTAAGAAATGATATGTTTAAAGCCATGAATCATTATGATTATGAAAATATTGATGAAATGACAACACCTTCATTGATTACAAGAATCACAAATGATGTAAACCAATTACAGATAGCAGTCGCAATGGCAATTCGTCTGGTATCTCGTTCACCATTTTTGATCATAGGATCTTTAATTATGGCATTTCGTATTAATGTTTCAATGGCATTTATTTTTTTATTGACTGCACCTTTATTAGCTATAGCTATCTATTTTGTAATGTCGCGATCATTGCCTATTTATATGAAGATTCAAAAACAATTAGATAAAGTTTCTTTAATATGTCGAGAGAACTTATCAGGGGTTCGTGTTATTAGAGCATTTTCTAGACAAATAGATGAAAAGAATCGCTTTGATGAGGCAACCACGAAACAAAAAGATATGCAGTTTAAAGTAGGCAAGTTATCAGCCTTCTTAAATCCAATAACAAGTATTATTGTGAATCTTGCGATTATATTGATATTGTATATTGGTGGAGTAAAGATTAATATTGGAGATTTAAAGCAAGGTGAAATCATTGCTTTAATTAATTATATGAATCAAATTCTTTTATCAATGTTTGTCTTTGCGAATGTTATTGTCATTTTTAACAAAGCGAATGCAAGTTATAAAAGAGTTAAAGAGGTTTTGGATATCAAACCAGTGATTACTGATGGTAAAGATATAAAAGTTCAAAGTGGTCCTTTAATTAGATTTGAAAATGTTAGTTTTTCATACTTAGGATCAATGGCTTTAAAAGATATTACTTTTAGTGTTAACCAAGGAGAGACAATTGGGATAATAGGTGGTACAGGTTCTGGAAAGACAACATTAGTTAATTTGATTCCACGTTTTTATGATGTCACAAAAGGAACTTTATATATTAAAGAAAACCCAATCGATCAATATAAACTTAATGAATTAAGAAATATGATAGGTCTTGTTCCTCAAAAAGCTTTGTTATTCAAAGGAACAATTAAAAAGAATATGCTATGGGGAAATCTAAAAGCAAGTGATGAAGATATATATGAGGCTTTAAAAATAGCTCAAGCGAGTTCTTTTGTTGATGAATTAAAAGAAGGAATAGAGAGTATTGTTGAACAAGGTGGTAAGAATCTTTCTGGAGGACAAAGACAAAGATTAACGATTGCCAGAGCAATCATTAGAAAACCAGAAATATTAATATTAGATGATAGTGCAAGTGCTTTAGATTTTGCGACTGATGCAAAGTTAAGAAAGGCTTTAAAAACGATTGAAAGTACAGTCTTTATTGTTTCTCAAAGAGTGAGTAGTTTAATGCATGCTGATAAGATATTGGTATTAAGTCATGGTGAGTTAATAGGTATGGGGAGTCATGATGACTTAATGAGAGATTGTGATGTTTATCAAGAGATTGTAAGTTCACAATTATCTAAGGGGGCATTATAATGGATATAAAAACGATGAGAAGATTGTTATTATTTTGTAAACCTTATATGAAATATCTTTATTTAGCATTGTTGTTTTCTATCTTTCAAATTGTCTTTGCGTTATTAATTCCTGTCTTTATTGGACAAGCAGTAGATCAGCTTATAGGTGAAGGTTTGGTTAATTTTGAGATGTTACTTATAAAGATTGCTTTTATATTAGTATGTGTTGTATTAGGAGCTATTTTTGAATGGTTGGTTGTAAGAATGTCTAATAAGATGACTTATTCTATAACAAAGGATTTAAGAGCACAGTTATTTAATAAGTATTTATCTTTACCATTAAGTTATATAGATAAACAAAGTCATGGTAATTTATTGAGTCGAATGATTAATGATATTGATTTAATTGGGGATGGATTATTGCAAGGTTTTACGCATTTATTTAGTGGTATAGCAACAATCATTGGGACGATATGTTTTATGTTATATATTAATATTCCAATTGCTATTATTGTTATCATCTTAACGCCTTTATCTTTAGTTGTCGCAACAATTATTGCGAATAAGACATATAAGTTCTTTAAGGAACAACTTGCATTACGTGGTGAATTAAGCGGATATGTAGAGGAAATGATTAGTGGACAAAAAGTAGTGAAAGCTTTTGGTTATGAAGAAGAGAATCAAAAGAACTTTGAAGAAATTAACCAAAGAGTCTATAAAAGTGGTATAAAATCTCAATTTTTAGGAGCTTTAGCGAATCCTAGCACTAGAGTTGTCAATAATATTGTTTATGCAAGTGTCTGTATTGCTGGTTCTTTATATGTAGTGAGTGGAAAAATGAGTGTGGGGATGTTATCAAGCTTTTTAAGCTATGCTAATCAGTATACAAAACCTTTTAATGAAATATCAAATGTATTTACTGAACTTCAAACAGCTTTAGCCTGTGCTATGCGAGTGTTCGAACTTTTAGATACACCAAGTGAACCAATTGTTAAAAACCCTCAAGTGATTGAGGATATTAAAGGACATGTTCAAATACAAGACTTATCTTTTTCTTATGAAGATAATCAAAAACTTATTGAGAACTTAAATATCCAAGCATTGCCTGGCGAAACAATTGCGATTGTTGGTCCTACTGGTTGTGGGAAAACAACTTTGATTAACTTATTGATGAGGTTTTATGATCAAAGAAAAGGCAGTATTTGTATTGATTCTATACATATTCAAGATATGGAGAGAAGTTATCTTAGAGGACTGTATGGAATGGTTCTTCAAGATTCTTGGTTATTTGAAGGAACGATTAAAGAAAATATCGCTTATGGGAAACAAGCGAGTGACAAAGAGATTATAGAGGCAGCCAAAAATGCTCATGCCCATAAGTTTATTATGCAGTTAACTGATGGATATAATACTTTAGTGAGTGAAGATGGTGGTAATCTATCGCAAGGTCAAAAACAACTTATTTGTATTGCAAGAATTATGTTAGTGAAACCACCAATGCTTATTCTAGATGAAGCGACTTCATCAATTGATACGAGAACTGAAAAACAAATACAAGAAGCTTTTGATTATATGATGCAAGGAAGAACAACTTTTATTGTTGCTCATAGATTGTCAACAATTCAAAAGGCAAATCAGATACTCGTTATGGATAAAGGACAAATTATTGAACAAGGCAAACATGAGGAACTACTTAAGAAGAAAGGCTTTTATCATCATTTATATTATAGTCAATTTGATTTTGATAAATAAAAAAAACGGCATGAGCCGTTTTTACTTTGATATTGTTTTTCTTAATTCGGTTTTATCTACAAAACGAGTTGGAAAACTGTAATCTCTTTGTGCATATACAAAAGACATTTTATTGTTGTAGGTAAAGTTTACTTTTTTTAATTTACGATAATCAATTAACATTCTTCCTACCATCATGTTCTTTCTTCCTACCATGACTAGCGAAGACATAAAATATGCAAAGACAACACTTACAAAAGCCGCAACATTTAAACCGTTTCTATAAAAATCCATTTGATCTTGAAAGATACCATATACCATAAAACCAATTCCACCAAAAAATCCTATAACGTATACAAGTGTTAAAATACTATAAAATACTTTCCCTGATGTATTAAAAATAAAACCAAGAGAATGATCGGTTTTCTTACATTTATAGAATGTAACAAAGATGTTTGCGATAGTATATGTAAACCATAGAATAACGATTAATAAAAGAAATGAAAAAATTGATAAAATTACTTCTGATAAACTCATATCGATACTTCCTTTCTCATATGATTCTATTATACATATTTTTTTAACTTTCGTATAGAAAAAAATGAAAATATGTGAATTCTTTGCGTTTTTAGTATATAATACTCAAAAGGATGGGAATAATATGGATAAATATATGAGTTTTAAGACCATTTCAATAGATGCAAGTGAAGTAGATTATAAAAAGGAATATAGATTATGTCATCTTTTTCAAGAGTTTTCTAAGATTGCTACTATTAATGCAAAAGTGATTGGTTTATGGACACCAGAAATGATGAATAAGTATGGTTGGGTAGTTGCTAAACAATCGCTACATATAGAGAAACCTATTTCGTTAAGAGATGTTATTGAATTATCAACAATTGCGGGTAATGGTAAGTTCGCATCTTTTCCTAGATATTACTTTATCTCAAAAGATAATGAAAACATTGGTTCTTGTTCATCAGTATGGACATTAATTGATATGGAATCAAGACGAATTGTTTCACCTAGAAAATTAGGTCTAGAAATTCCTTTTATTGATACTGATAAAACACTTTCTTCACCTCAGAATATCAATATTGATATGCCTATGGATTTTATAAAGACGAAACAAGTTTGTTATAGTGATGTGGATACAAATCAACATATGAATAATACCCGTTATATCGAATGGGCATTAGATATGGTTCATTTTGATATCTTCAAAGATTTCTATATTAGTGATTTAACTATTCAATATAAAAAAGAGATAAGACCGATGAGTGATGTTTGCCTATATTTAGGGCAAGACAACAATCGATATATTGTTGAAGGTAGAAATGAAAAGGAAGAGGTTTATTTTACCATAGAGTTTATTTTTCAAGAAAGATGAGTTTTCAAATTTTGAAAACTATTGATAAAAAAAGTATGCTATTATATAACCTGTCCCAAATATCTATAAGAGTATTCGTTTTCCCAAGAGAGAATACAAGATATGGAAATAGCTACCTTTAGGTAGTTTTTTTCTTACAAAGGAGACCATTATGAAAGAATTAAATATATGTCAGATATATGAGAATAAGCAGTGTATTGGCTATGGTGGAAATCAGGAATGGTTTACAAAGAAATGGGCTAAACAGGCTGGTTGTGCCAGTGTCCTCGCCAGCAATCTTTTTGCTTTTTATAATCAACAAGTTCAATATGATAAAAACACTTTTTTAATAATAATGGAAGAGATGTTTGAAATTATGAAACCAGGAAGAATGGGTTATCCTTATCTTTATAAGTTTGGTAGAACTTTTCAACAACATATGCAAGAAAAAGGTGTTGCACTAGTGCCTATCTATCAAAAGAAATCTTTATCTTATAAACATGCATTAACTTTTGTTTTGGATTGTATTGATAATAATCAATTAGTAGGAATGTTAATTCTTTATCATCATGCCAAGGAATTAGAAGAAGATAATTGGCATTGGATATGTATAACAGGATATCAAAAACAAGATCAAGAATATGATATAATCTTCTCTGATTGTGGAGAAAGAAGAATTATAAAGGCAAGTATACTGTTTGATACAAGAAGTCAAAATATTTTTAAAATGGTGACATTTAAAAGGAATCCTCAATAGGATTCCTTTATGGTTTATAAATAGTGATTTTGATGTCTATAGTGACATTAAAATCATTGAGTGTATCTAAGATGTATCGTCTTTCTTTTTTGATATGATAATAATGAGGTGTCATTTTAAGAAGATTTAAAGTATCTTCTTTATTTCTTAAGTGAATTGTTTTCTTAAAATCATAACTTTTAATGACTTCAAAAGGTTGACGGATAAATTCATCAGATTTTATTTTGACTTCATCATAGATTAATTCTTTAAATTCAATGAGGTGTTTGTTGTTAGCTGTGACATGAATCATATATCCGTCTTCTTTTAAACAACGTTTAATTTCATCTGAATTAACAACTGTAAATAATGCTGTTATAACATCTAAAGAGTGATCAACGATAGGAATGTTTTTTGAGTTACCAACAATCCAATAAATATCTTTAGTATATTTTGATGCCATATGAATACCATCTTTTGAAATATCTAAACCATAGATTGTACAATCGTTATCTAGTTCTTGCTTCATACGATATGTATAATACCCTTCACCACAACCTAAGTCTAAAATATGCATATCTTTATGATTGTTTTGTTTTATATAATCAATAACTTCATTTAAAATAACATCATAATAGCCTTGATTTAAATGTGCTTTTCGACAAAGTAAACTCTCTTTATTATCACCAGGGTTATTGGTTGATTTATCAGGGTTTAATAATAGATTAATATATTGACTCTTAGCAATATCATAGCGATGATTAGCACTACAATAATATGTTTTTTCATCTAATAAGAGTGGTTGATGACATTTTGGGCATGCAAGTTTATGCATTGTATCCCTCCTTTTTTCAAACATTATAACATGTTTACTTTTGTTTGGAAATATTGGTATAATAGAAATAATAAGGAGGTAAGAAAATGGGACTGTTTTCAAGAAAGGTTGCTATTGATTATGAGGCTTTATTTAAAGAACAATATAAGTCTATTAATAAGTTAATGATACAAGTACATAATGAAATGGATTATGTTATTAAGGAATCATTATTAGAAGTTGTTGTAGAAAAATATAATGAGTTAATTGAATGTATTGAAAAAGGGGCTTCACAAGATAAGGAACATTTTTTATCTTTAAGAGAAGGCGCAAAAAAAGAACTTCAAATGATAAAAGACATTAATGCAGAGTAAAGAAAGAGTAGATGATATTGTGAAAATTTATAAAAAAGGGGAAGAAACTTCTTATTCATTAGGAGTTTTTCCAACAATAGAATTATTAAGACAAAGACCTCAAGATGTAAAAAGAGTTGTTGTTCATTCAGATATTGAAAAGAATAACGGATATCCTGTTATAAAAGAGTTGTGTAAAAAACATCATATTTCTATCGAAATTCATGATAAGACAATTGATAAATTAAGTCCGAAGAGTAACTGTTTTGCGATTGGCGTTTTTAAGACATATCAAGCACCCGTTCAAGATGCTAATCATGTTGTTTTAGTGAATCCGATGGATATGGGAAATATGGGAACAATCATGCGAACAATGTTAGGTTTTGATTATTATAATTTGGTTATTATTAAACCAGCGGTTGATATCTTTGATCCTAAAGTTATTCGTTCTTCGATGGGCGCAATATTTCATTTGAATATAGAATATTATGATAATTTTATAGATTATTATCAAAAATATAAACATCATGAGTTTT
>CAZWXH010000067.1:0-9623 GCA_964637725.1 uncultured Coprobacillus sp.
GTCCAGCGGGGATATTCTATTGATCACTAAGACAAAAAAAGACAAATTCAAAAAAAAGTTTCTTCAAGGATTAGAAAAGGAGGGAAACATTAAGAAATGAATGTAACAAATATTATTATAAGTTTAGCGCTGTCGATTTGTGACATTATGCTGATTAGATATTTTTTAAAGAACAGATATATCGAAAAAAGAAAACTTAAAAGTTCCAAAGTGACTGTTGAAATTATTCTGCTTTTCTTAGGAAACTCACAGTTGTTACCTACTTATATCTCTTTTATAATAATAATCGTAACTATATTGCTAATCTTCAATTCATACAGTATAAGTATAAACAAAAAAGTAATTTTACTATTGACTATCATATTAGTCAAAGTACTCATAGAAAATTTATCGGTAATATTGTTTAGTTGGATTTTTAATATAACAATTTTCTTGAGCAAGGAAAAAGTACTCAATCCATATTCAATTCTTGTAAAAATCATAGTTCGCTATTTATATTACATATTTATAATTGGTTGTATAAATCTCAATTCAACAAAAAAGGTCTTACTATATCATTTTAAATGGATTAGTCTATTTATATCCGCTTATTTTTCATTAACCATTATTTTATTAGATAATACTTTATTCTACTTCGCTAATATTGGTAGAACTTTCGTATTCATAGTTATTGTCTATAACTTTGCATTAATAATGTTTGATAGATATCAAAGGAAAGCAGAAGCAATGGAGAAAGAATTCATTATCACTAAACAAAGAATAGAAGATGATAAGAAATATCTTATTAAGACTGAAGCAGCTCATGATGAGATGCGAGCATTTCGTCATGACTTAACAAATAAGTTATCGATTATTAGTTCTCATATTCAACGTGGTGAGAAAGATATTGCATTAAAACATCTAGAAGAAATGGGTGTTACGATTGCTAGTAATAAAGCAAAGATTTATATTGGTGATCCTTCAGTAGATAGTATCATTGATGCAAGAGTTGATGATATGCTTAGTAAAGGTATTACTTTTGAGGATTCTTATGGATTAATTTGTATTGGAAGAATTGATTCATATGACTTAGCTCTTTTATTTGCGTTAGCATTAGATAATGCGATTGAAGCAGTTGAGAGAATAACAGAAGGTGAAAAAAGAATTAGCCTAGATATTCATACACAAAGAGAATTTCTTTATATCAATATTGAAAATACCTTCATATCTAAAGGCAAGAATGATTTTACTCGCACAAGTAAGAAAACAAATATTGAAAGTCATGGTTTTGGTGTGAAGAAGATGAAAAGTCTTGTAAATAAGTATGATGGTTTAATGGATTATCATTTTAATGGTAATTCAGTTATGTTGAAGATAGTTCTCAATAACAACTACATAAAAGAAAACGTCTAGTATTTTATATACTAGGCGTTTTCATTGATTGAGATACATGAATCTTTGTTTGAGTTCTTTTGCATACTTCCTTGATAATGTAAGAACATGACCGTTATCCATAACAACACTATCTGGTCCACATTCTAATACATGTTCTAAGTTAATTAAAAAGCTTCTTTGGATTTTACAGAAACCAAGTTCTTCTAATTGGTCTTTGATTTTTCTGAGTGCTTCACTGGTTCCAAAATGAGAACCTAGGGTACAATGTATTTTACATTCTTTATAAGATGTTTCAATATAAATGATATTACTTGTTTTCATAGTAATAAGACCATTGGATGTTTTGAATTCAAAACATCTCACTCTTGTTTTATATTTAATATACGATCTTCCTAATTCATTTTTAAACTCTACTGGATTTATCGGTTTTAATAGATATTGAAATGATTCTACATAAAACGATTTTTGAACATATTTAATATGTGCTGTTATATAT
The DNA here is from genome assembly GCA_964637725.1 of uncultured Coprobacillus sp. Classification (GTDB taxonomy): domain Bacteria; phylum Bacillota_I; class Bacilli_A; order Erysipelotrichales; family Coprobacillaceae; genus CAZWXH01. The sequence continues at coordinate 1,871 of CAZWXH010000067.1, forward strand.
GTAAGATGAGCGTTTGGTAAAGTCTTTCTCATTTCCATAGCAACAGCAACACCGTTGTATTCATTCATTTCCATATCTAGATAAACGAAATCGAATTCTGTTGTTTTACATGCATTCATAAAATCTAGTGGATTGGTGTATCCTTGAATATAAAAATCTTCACCTGTTTCTTTTTCAAATTCACGAAGAAGTCCAATTACATATGTAACAACTTCTTGTTCATCATCGCATACTGCTATTTTCAATTTGTTTTCCCCCATCATTCTTATTGTTTCTGTATTGATCATACTTTTTATGTATTTCTCTTAAATGAATATAACTGGTATTAAAAACTTCCCTAGTTTTTAATATACAGTTTTTTTCTGTTAAGAAATCTATATCATTCATATTAACGACTACTCCTTGATTGACTTTTAAAAAGGTCCTGGGTAACAAGTAGTCATAGATATGTTTCTTCTGTCTAGAACTACAACTGTAAACCTCATCATGAGTAAATATGTTCGTTCTATGATAATAGGATTCTACATATCTGATTTCTCTTGTATTAAAGACTTTTGTTTCTTTGTAGTTAAGATAAACTTCAAAGTCTTTATCTTTACTTCTTTCAATATCAATAGATTCCTTTAATACTTTATAAAAGCTTTTTGATTCTATAGGTCTAATAATATAATCATATCCACCATTTCTTACTATATCGCTTTGTGCTGTTCTTTCATCTACAATAAGAACAACTTTACAATCTGGTAATCGCCTTGAAATGACATGAGCAGTCTTCATCCCTTTATCTTCCTCCATAGAGTATTCAACATAGAGTAATTGATAGTCTCTAAAACGAAGTGAATACATGAGATTATTACGCTGTGTAAAACGATAAATCCTTTTAGGCATGTTCTCATAATAGCACTCTTTTATTTTTCTTTCAATTAAATTCAAGTAATCTTTTTGATCTGTACAAATAGCTATATTCATTTTTTGTTTTCCTCCCTATTAGCATAATTACATTTTATGTAAAAAACTAAGACTTGTGTTTACACTTTTGGCCCTTTTAAACACTTCTTTTTCTAGTTTTGTCGTTTTTCGTATAAATATGTCAAAATTCATAGCAATTTTATTTTTATTTGCAAATTGCAAGAATTTTACCTCAAGCAAACATTTATAGTGTATAATGTACTCAAGGTGGTGAGAACATGAGCATTGGAGAAAGATTAAAATCATTAAGACAAGAGAGAGGTCTAACACAAAGAGAAGTTGCAGAGACATTAAATATGTCTAAGCCTATTGTTTCTCAGTATGAGTCTGACCAAAGAACTCCTTCACTAGGGAAATTAATTAGTTTTTCTAGATTCTATAAAGCATCTTTAGATTACATATGTGAAAACGTAGATCAAAAAAATGCCTATTATGGTGATATAAAAAAAGCAACTAAGAAATAAAAATACATAAGAATATAAAAAAACACAAACAATCTTAATTGAAGGTTTGTGTTTTTGTATACTTAGTTTTATAAATACATATATTTGATTTCTTCAGGAAGATATTTAGCTAATTCTTCTACTAACTCATATACTTTTGTCCCTGGAGCAATATCCGCACTTGATAAACCATAGTTTTCATCTATTATTTTTTTTGCATATCTAATAGCCTTTTTGGGATTTCCGTACTCATTTAGTATTTCAAAAATATGAGGAAGATTTTTTTCATACTTAGATAAACCTAAGGATTTAAACTTGTTATTGAGATACTTTATATACTCTTGTCTATGATTATTAGATTTATAATTATCAAAATGAAGAATAAACCATATTTCAATACATTCATTACTCCATGCTGCATGATATTGAATATCTTGATTGAGTTTATTAAGGCTCTTTGCTCTTTCTTCAACCCTATTAAAATGAGATTTTTCAAAAGAATCTTTATCATACACACACCATATCTGTCCTTTTTTAATATGATTATTTCTAACATAGTTTTCAGCCATTTTCATAACAGTCATTGTATTTGCACCGCAAGGTTCAATTGAAATAATAACTGTATTCTTATAAACCGCATTACTTTCAATATTTTTTTTAAAACCTGCAAAATAATTTGGTTCTGTTTTTTCACCTTCACAGAAAATATAGAATCGATCTTTTATTGTTTCAAGTATTTCCTGTTTACGTTTTTTCCGCCAATCGTTCTTACTCATTAACATTTCTCCAATCTATAATCTTTTTTAGATACGGATCAGCGCCATACTTCCCTTCTAAATATTGTTTATCATATGTCGCATCTTTTCTAATTGAGTTTCCTTTTTCATCTTTAAACTCTACTAATGAATACAGTATAGAATTTTGTTCATTGCCTTTTGCGACAAACCATATTTCATCTCTTCTAAAGAATTCTGAGCTTAATGTAGATAAATCATGTGAAGTATAAATTAATTGAGCTTTGTTTGTATTAATTGTTAAATCTGTATAAAGATGAATAATATATTTTAGAAGTATGGGATGAATCTTTGCATCTAATTCATCAATAACTAGTGTTCGACCGTTTTTTAGACTTGCTATAACAAAAGGTAAAAGTCCAAATACTTTCCTTGTTCCACTTGATTCTTTTTCTAAAGGTAACTCTTTGCGATATCCATTAACAATATGCGTTGAATATATTTTGATTTTCCCGTCATCCTTCTTTTCAACTCTAAAATCCTCAATATCTATATCGAGTTCTTTAATCATTGCAAGAATAAGATTCTTGTATTCATCAGATTCACTTATATATACAGTTGCTTCTCGTACTGGACTTCCATAATTAATAATCGTGATTTTCTTCTCAAACCATTCGATCACATCTCTAATAATATCATTATTACGATATGTCATACCCAGATATGACAATAAAGGAATATCATCTGATAAGTCTTCACTTACTTTTAGACTTGATAGTTTCCCTTTTAATACGAATTGACCATTTGCTTTTTCAAATAAAGAAGATTTTCTATTAGTTTCCAATTTGATTTGATCTAAGCTTTCATAAATAACGTTATTATCTTTAATGTGAAGAATATATCTATACTCAGAAATCTCAGTTCTAAAAAATATTTCAAATTCAGTTGGTTGATTTTCTGTCTCTTTAGAAAACAAGAAAGGGATAACTGGAGTTCTTTCTATTTCAATATTGTCTACTGATAACATGATTCTTGCTCTTAAAACAGTAGTGTAAAGAGCATGAATGGCTTCAAGTACATTTGATTTACCACCACCATTTGGACCATATAATACTGCTATTGGCAAAAAATTCTCACCATCATTACACTTTATAATATTATCTTTATGTTCGCTTATTTTAGCAGCTTGCATATCTAATGTGACTTCTTCTTTAATACTTTTAAAATTTTTAACACTAAATTGACATAACATAATCACACCTCCTTACTCTATTATACTCGATTTTGAATTTTTGTATACAGATATGAGAAAATTTCTCATATTTTTGTTCATAATATTGAACTCCTATATTTTAACTTTCGATATTTCTTCCATCATAGCAGGACGATTTCTATATTTTATTTTCCATTCATCAATCAGTTCTTTCAAGAGCTTTTGGCCATTAGGATATTTTTTTATATGCAATAGTATTGAAACTATATCCCTGTACTTTTTACGTGTTGAAGCAATGCTCACATCTAAACTTAGTTCTTGTCTATATTTCTCTAATAATTGTTTTTCATAGTGAGGTATTAATGCATCTTCATATTGATATATACTATACAATCCTTGTTCATCAAGTACTAATTGAATTAATCTATCTAACATCATCTCTTCTAAATAGACTTGTTTAATAAAAGATGTATCTTGCTTTGTTGCATTTATAATTACATGTCTCTTTTCTTGCCATTCATCTTGAGTATATTGTTTTTTTAAATCTATATAATGATCTATTTGATTACTTTTATAATGAGTTAAGACTTTCCATAGTTCATCTTTATATGATTGCTGATTATTAGTCTTTTGATAGATTTGTAAAAGTTGTAAACTATACTTTATAACCGTTCTCTTATACTCACTATCCATTCTTTGACTTTCCTTTAAATAATCAATAGCTTTATTATAATTCTGATTATCAATATTCATTTGTATAACATATTGTCTTACTGAAGAAAGATACCAATACTTATCTATATACTTTTGAATATCAATATGTGGTGTATCTAATTGCATAAGGATTTTTATACGATATGGAATCCACTTCTCTAATTCATATTCACACATTTGATCTGTATCTCTTTTCTCTATATCAGAAATGACTTTATCAAGAAATGAAGATTTGATGATTAAACATTCTTTATCTTTAAAATAATGGAAAACCATATTTTCTATATCATAACTTATGTCATAAAATGGTTTGTTTATTTCACTCAATAATATTTTTAACATTGTAATTTGTAGAGATAAATCAATATCATGATTAAGAACTTTTTCTAAAACTTCACAACAGCTTTCTGATATCATTGAGGTATATCCATCAGAGTCATCTATTTCTAAATATATGAGTTGATGAATAATATATAAACAAAGATCAAAAGATTCTTTAATATATCCATTCTTTTCAAGAAAGCATATATTATTGTTAATAAAGTCAGTGACTTCGTCATAAAAACCTGGTGCACAACTGTAATCAATATAATGATCATATCCTAAATAACTATCAAAGATATTTTGAATCTGTGATTTTAAAACATTGATATCAGATGTAGAAATATCTTTTGATAAATATGTCTTAAGTTGTCCACCTATCTGTGGTTGTTTTAAAACAAGAGATTTTATAAATGTTCGCAGTTCATCAATATTAGCATTATCAATAATATCATCTACTGATATATCAATAGAATCATCATACTCAATGTCTATTGCATGATATTCATCAAATTCACTATATTCATTATATTCAGTTGAGTCATCCTCAATAGCATATAACACAGCTGCTATATGCTTACAATAGTCACCTCCTTCGTAATAGGGACAAGTGCAAGACATGTCTGTATAGTCATCTAAATTAATTTGGACATGATATGTTCTAGTCCCTGAAACATTCGCAAAGATAAGATTATCTTTTCGACTTATGTTTTCAATATAACCATCTAGATAATAGTCTTTTCCTCTTCTTAATATTTTGTTTTCAAAATAATCTTTCCACTCCATATTCTCACCTCTTTTTATACTTATATTGTAGCATAGGAGTCATTATAACTATAGTTCATTATCGTGAATTTTCATATTTTACAAATCAAAAGATTTTATCAATAGAAAAAGAGTTATATCAGACTAGGATATTAACTCTCTTAATATAAGTTTTTTTTATATGATGAATACATATTGTTTAGGTCATTAGACCTATGAATTAAAACATGCTCCTTTATCTAGAGATAAATGAATTTCTACGTCATAAAATCATTGTTCTTTAAATATAATTACATATTCAAATGATCCTTCATATCGTCCAAAATTTCATCGACAAGCTTTAAACCATTTTGAGTCATCTTTATATGGCAAAGCTTTGATATTTCTATCAACGCGGCGTATACGGACGGATTTCGTACAGTTAGAGCTCTTGGGATACCATTATCAAGAAAATATGGAATCGCAAAACTTAATATATATGAAATAACGTCATCATTTGGTTTTAAAAATTCAGTATGAAGAAGCATTCCTGAATTCATTTCAACCACAATCAGCATTAAAGCATTTATTGGTCTTTCATATTCTGAATCATTAATAAAAGTATTTAAATAAACAAGATCAATACATAGTTCTTGACGAGACTTCTTTTTTGTCTTTAATTGATTTAATACATTTTGATCAGTTAATGAAATAGGAGAAAACTTGTCTATTGGTTCAGGTAAACACATTGCTTCATAAACCCATTGATTATCCTCTTTATGCATATATAACATTTCATCCTCATCAAAGATGACATCTATTTCATTATTCATATATTTATTTAATACCATTAATAATTTTTCTACAATATCAATAAAACGTTTTGCTTGAATATCATGAAAAGAATCAGGATAAAATCTTGCTTTATATGAAATAAAGTAAGGCCATTGATTATGTCCCCTGAATTTTAAATTGAGTTGTTTAATAATGTCTTTTTGTAAAGGAGGAACCTCACTTCTATCACCCATATACCAAGTTAAACTTGTTTGTTCAAACATAACATACTTCATAGTCTCTTGATCATGATAATTCTGAGAAACACTTATAAAGTCAGCATAACCCTCTTGACCTTCATAAATAGTTAAACCAATACATTCTTTATTTCTTCCCATAATAGAGACATAAACAATATCCTTAGGATTAAGTTCTATACATACAAGATCCTCACTCCATAGTTTTTCCCATGGTTTTAATTGATTTAATTCATCTGATAACTCATAAACTCTTTTCCATACCTTTAAATCACTCATCATATTTTACCTTATGTAGTAGTCTTATATACTCACTCATATCCTCTCTATAATTTTTATCAAAGTCATATAATACTTAATTCTCACTATACTCTAAATTATTCTCTTTGCACCATTCAATTGCTTTTTCTCTAAATGTTTTATCTAAGAATTGATACCATTGATCAGCAATATTCAATTCGTGAATATAATATTTAAATCTTCTAAAAGCACCTTTTCCACGAATGACCTTTACTATTTTATTTTGAATTATCACGTCTTCTAATCCTCGAATAAACTGTTCCATAATATCATACTCATCAATATCATATTGATCTGGTATTCTTAAATAGTTTTCACCATTTTCTTCAATATCATTTACAATTTCTTCTTTATCATCATCAAAATCAAAAACAGATACAATTGTTTCAGTAGGAATATGATAGTATTGTTCCGAAGAATCACTAGCCATTTCAATTCCATGTATAATTGTTTGTAGATTTACTTTCATTATTCTCTTCCTTTCATCTATTTTATTTTTATACTTACATAACTTAAATAAAGAAAAATGTTAGTTATTTAATATTTGATAATTATCTTCTTCTGCTTGTATTATCCATTCTTCTTTTTCTTCTTTTATTATTCTAATTAAGGTTTTATAGTCTTCTTCTTTTATAAAATCAAAATGTAACATCGTTATATAAAACTTCTTAAGACTTGAACAGTATTTGTTAATAACATCTTTTGATAAGTATATTCCTTTTCTACTGCACCAATAGCCTAGAAAGTCACTGATGTTATAACAACCATCTTCAATAGTTTGAGGGAAATAATAACAAAGATATTCATTAATATAAAAAGTGACATTAGACATATGCCTTTGAATTGTTTTATCATTTAATTGTTGTAATCCTAATTCGGTTTCAAATACTTTTAAATACTTTTTGTTTTTGGTGATTATTTTTTTAGTAGCCTCTTCATATTCCGTGTTATCCATACCAATCATCTCCTATTCTGTAATATATGAAAAAAACTATTTATTTATTTTATTGTATCATATTATTCTTATGATTTAAAAATATTTTACATAAAAGTAAAACTTCTAATAAAGTTATGTAGAAAAATGATCATTTGAAAATGGGTATTTATATGTTAACTTTTATCATTATAATATTTGTTGAAGTATAAAAAATAGGGATTGAGATAAATTATATTTTCTCAACCCTACTTTTTAATTGATAGCTAATAATTATTGAGAACACTAATTTAAGTATTATGCCTATTCTTCATATCGAATGTATGGAAAAGCTCCACACTTTGTCCATT
>CAZWXH010000068.1:0-9478 GCA_964637725.1 uncultured Coprobacillus sp.
CTCCCAACTGAGCTAAACCTCCGTTTGTCTTAACGCTTACTTATAATACCATATCCGACTTTTTTAAGTCAAGACAAAAATAAAAAGAAGTGAATTTCTTCACTTCTTAAGCACCTGGTTTTCCTAATAACTTAAACATATTCTTTTTATAGACTTCAACACCAGGTTGATTAAATGGGTTAACATCCAATAAATAAACTGACATTGCACATGCGATTTCAAAGAAATAGATCATATAACCATATGCTGTTGGTGTTAATTCATCAAGAGTAAGTTGGATGTTAGGAACATTTCCAGTATTGACATGAGCATCAATAGTTCCTTCACATGCTTTCTTATTTACATAATCAACAGTTTTCCCAGCTAAATAATTTAAACTATCTAAATCATCTTTATCACTAGGGATTTCTAAATCAGCAATTGGTTTTTCGATTTTCATGACTGTTTCATAAAGAACTTTAGTTCCTTCTTGAATAAATTGACCTAAAGAATGTAAGTCAGTTGAAAAAGTTGCACTTGTTGGTAAAATTCCTTTTTCTTCTTTTCCTTCTGATTCTCCAAATAATTGTTTCCACCATTCAGCAGTCATCGCAAGTTGTAATTCATATGTTACAAACATTTCAGCTGAATATCCTTGTTTAGATAGTAATTGTCTTGCTAAAGCATATTGGTATGCCTCATTTGTTAATAAGTCAGGATTGTTATATTTTTCTCTAGCCTTATTAGCACCGTTCATCATTGCATCAACATCAATTCCAGCCATTGCGATTGGGAATAATCCAACTGCAGTTAATACAGAGAATCTTCCGCCAACGTCATCAGGAACTACAAATGTTGTATAACCTTCATTAGTTGCTAATGTTTTTAAAGCACCTTTGTTTTTATCTGTTGTCGCAACAATTCTTTTTCTTGCAATTTCTTTACCTTTTGTTTGTTCTAATAAATCTTTAAAGATTCTAAATGCAATTGATGTTTCAGTTGTTGTTCCTGATTTAGAAATAACATTAATCGCAAATTCTTTATCTTTTACATATTCTTTAACTTGTGCTAAATAATTTGATGAAAATGTATTACCTACATAAATAATTTGAACATCTTGAGTAGGGAACAATCCATTAAGTGCTTCAATAGCAGCTCTTGCTCCTAAATAAGAACCGCCAATTCCACATACTAATAAAACATCAATTTCATCTTTTAATTCAGCTACTTTTGTTTTAATGTTTAAAACTTCTTCTTTGTCATAGTTAACTGGTAAATCAACCCAACCAAGAAAATCATTCCCTTTTCCAGTTTTGTTATGGATCATATCGTGGATAGAAGCCACTTGTTCTTTATATGCATCCATGCTTTCAGTTAGTTTTGCTTTTGATAAATCAACTTTAATCATCATTCTTCCTCCTTGATAATTCCTAAATGAATCCATTCAGGTAATTTTTGTTCTAATGAACGAAATCCTAAAGGTGTTTCTTGAATCTTTTCCCTTTGACTTTTGTAAGCACGTTTATATTTTCTCTTGACTGTTTCAACAGCTTTTAAAGAAAGTTTGGCTTGGTGAGTGACTTCATCTATATCAATAACTTTGACACGAATCACTTCCCCGACTTTTACAAAGCTTTCAACACTTCTGACAAACTTATCAGATATTTCTGATATATGAATAAGACCAGAAGATTGATCAGGTAATGATGCAAAAGCACCATAAGGTTGAATTCCAGTAATGGTCACGTCTATGATATCACCTATTTGTACACGTTGTTCCATTTCTAGCCCTCCAATCACTGAGATTATATCACAAACTATTTTGACTTAAAAGTGAAAATCAATCATGTTACTTTTATATTTTGAAATTTATGGTATAATATGTAGGCGTATAGGAGGAATAGTTATGGATTTAGAAGCAGAAATTAAAAAAGTAATTGAAAAATTAAGACCATATTTACAACGTGATGGTGGAGATATAGAATTCAAAAGTTTTGAAGAAGGAATTGTTTATGTGCAAATGCACGGGGCATGTGCAGGATGTACAATGTTAGATTCCACATTAAAAGATGGCGTTGAACAAATTTTAATTGAAGAAGTGCCTGGAGTGTTGGAGGTGCAAGCTATATAATGAAGAAGTTTCTCAATGATTTTAAAGAATTTGCGATGAAAGGCAATGTCCTTGATATGGCTGTCGGAGTTATTATTGGTGGTGCTTTTGGAAAAATAGTATCATCACTAGTGAATGATATGATTATGCCTATTGTTACTTTTTTAACTGGAAAAACTGATTTCACACAACTTTCAATTGTTTTAAAAGAGCCAATTGTTGATGCCGCTGGTAAGGCTAGTGGTGGAGTTTCTATTATGTATGGAAGTTTCCTACAAAATGTGATTGATTTTTTGATCATTGCGTTGGTTATTTTTATTATGTTGAGATTTGTTACAAAACTTTCTCATCTTCGTAAAAAAGAAGAAGAGGAAGCTAAAGAAGAAGCAAAAGGACCAACTTCTGAAGAACTTCTTACTGAGATTAGAGATTTATTAAAAGAAAAATAAAAATTGAGAAAAATTTGAGAAAAATAATTAGAAATATGTGTTATAATTTTAGTATGTGTTATTCTGCTTGCAATGTGAGAAAATATCACATATAATATCTAAAGTCTTCTCTTGTAGAATAATGTTACAATATGCGGTTAAACTATTATTGGTGAGACTGATGAAAACAAGAAAGCAAGAGCAATATAAAATTGCGGCAATCCTATATGACTTAGGATTAGAAATGGAACTTATAGAAGCGATGACTTCTTTAAGTCAAGAAGAACTAACAAAATTATATCAATAACAAAAAAAGCTCTTATTAAGAACCACGAGATGAGGATCTATGACGTGGTGGCAACCCTTTTATAAGAAGGTGCCCAACCAAGCAAGTTTACTTGAACAATAAGAGGAAGCATTAAGCTTTCCTCTTGAAAGCTTTTTTTATTGAAATATGGGAGGAAAGAAAATGGAAAAGATTTTATTTACTTCTGAATCTGTTTCAGAAGGACATCCAGACAAAGTCTGTGATCAAATTAGTGATGCAATTCTTGATGCTTGTTTAGCTCAAGATCCTACATCTCGAGTTGCATGTGAAGTATTTGCGACAACAAATCTTGTTGTTATTGGGGGAGAAATCACGACCAATGCACATGTTGATTATGAAGCAATAGCTAGAGAAGTATTAAGAGAAATCGGTTATACTCGTTCTGATTTAGGGATTGATTGTGATCATTGTCGTATTGAGTTAGTCATTGATACACAATCTAGTGACATCGCTTTAGGTACCAATACAGATGTTGGTGGAGCTGGAGATCAAGGAATTATGTTTGGCTATGCATGTAATGAAACTGAAGGGTATATGCCTTTGCCAGTTTCGATTGCACATCATTTGGTACGTTATGCGACAGAAAAAAGACATGGTGGAGAATTCAAATGGGCTCGTCCTGATATGAAGTCACAGGTGACTATTGATTATAGTGATCTTAACAATCCTAAAATAGATACTATTTTAATGTCAATTCAACATGATGATGACTATGATGAACAAATATTTAAGGATTATATTAAAAATACAATCATGAAGGATGTTGTAAAAAAATACGATATGAATACTGATTATAAAGTATATATTAATCCAACTGGACGTTTTGTGATTGGTGGACCTCATGGTGATACTGGTCTTACTGGTAGAAAAATAATCGTTGATACATACGGTGGTACGGCAAGACATGGTGGAGGTGCATTTTCTGGAAAAGATCCTTCAAAGGTTGATAGAAGTGCTGCCTATATGGCAAGATATATGGCTAAGAATATTGTAGCTGCAGGACTTTGTGATCGTATTGAAATTCAATTATCATATGCTATTGGTGTTAAAGAACCAACAAGCATCTATATTGAAACTTATGGTACTGAAAAAGTAAGTAAAAACATTATTCTAGAAGCTATAAAGAAAGAATTTAATCTTACACCTCAAGGTATTATTAATACTTTAGCATTATTAAGACCAATCTATGCAACAACCGCTGTATATGGTCATTTTGGTAGAGGAGATAAGAATCTTCCTTGGGAAGAATTGAATAAAGTAGAAGAATTAAAAAAATATTTATAAGCTCCTATCGGAGCTTTTTCATTTTTTAACATCATATAGGTGTAATTTGATTGTATTTATTGTATAATATAATTATCAAAGGAGGAATATTTATGAAAGTTATTGTAAGAGGAAAAAATATTCAACTGACTGAAGGAATTGAGTCAAAAATCAACAAAAAATTGAGCATGCTTGATAAGTACTTTATCATGAGTGAAAATGTTGAAGCAAAAGTGTTGATTAGAACTTATCCAATAGGTCAAAAAATTGAAGTGACTATTCCAACAGAATATGTATTATTAAGAGCAGAAGAAATTGATGGCGACCTTTATAATGCAATTGACTTAGTCATTGATAAGTTAGAAAGACAAATAAGAAAGTATAAGACGAGATTAAATAGAAAATCTAAAGATAATAAACTCGCATTTAATATCGCTTCTATTCAACCTTTAGAAAAGGAAGAAGAAGATATTATCGTTAAGACAAAATCGATTAATCCTAAACCAATGGATATGGAAGAAGCGATTATGCAAATGGAAATGATTGGTCATTCATTCTTTGTTTATAAGGACACTGAAACAAGTTTAATTAGTGTTGTTTATAAACGTCATGAAGGAGATTATGGACTGATCGAAACAGAAGAATAGTTAAGATGATTTAAGACACTTGAAAAAGTGTCTTTTTGTATAACAAGAATTGAATGCGTAAAGTTTTTGTGTTCAATAAAAAAAGACCATTTCATTATGATCTTTTGATAAGACATCCTTGATAGATGTCTTTTTCTTTCATTAATTTATCAATATCATTTAAAATAGTCACTTTTTTAATAGACCATTTGGGTTCAAATAAATCATTTATAGGAGCATCGCCAGTTAATCTTTCAATAACGATATGCGGAGGAATATAACTTAATTGTTCGACAACTAAAGAAATATATTCTTTTCGAGAAAGAAGTTGGAAAGGCTTATCCATAAATAGTTTATATAATTTTGTATTTTTTAAAATAAATAAATTATGGATTTTTAATCCTTGGATATCTAATTGTCCAACTTTTTTGGCTGTATTAATCATCATGTCATACGTTTCATAAGGAAGTCCATTGATGATATGAACACAAACATCAATATGCCTTGCTCTTAATAAATCTAACCCTTTGATAAAGGTTTGAAAATCATGACCACGATTAATGAATTTAGCAGTATCATCATGAATGGTTTGCAAACCTAATTCAATGTACAAATCACATCTTTTTGATAAATCATATAAATAGTCACAGATTTCTTCGTTTAAACAATCAGGTCTAGTTGCAATAGCAATACCGACAACATCTTTTTTATTAATAAAGGGTTCGAAAGTTGCTTTTAATCGTTCGATAGATCCATAAGTATTAGTATTGGCTTGAAAGTAAGCAATAAACTTACAAGTCGGCCATTTGTTTCTCATTATTGACGAAACATCATCAAATTGTTTCATCAAAGAATCATAAACGTTGCCGGCATAGTCCCCAGAGCCACTGTCAGAACAAAACACACAACCACCATAGCCACTTGTACCATCTCTATTAGGGCATGTGAAACCAGCATTTAAAGAGACCTTAGCAACTTTATGCTGGTACTTTTGTTTAAGAAAATAATTATAAGTATGATAATGTTTATTATCAAAAGAAAAAGGAAATTTATTCATTGTTATCACCGTAAAAAATTATAACATAAAGGAGGATATAATGTTAGAATTAAAAAATATTTCAAAGAGTTTTCACAATAGAATTATTTTGGATGATATCTCTATTAAGTTTAATGATACTGGGTTTGTTGGTATACAAGGGGAAAGTGGCTGTGGTAAGAGTACGCTTTTATATACAATCGGGATGCTAGATAATGATCATCAAGGAGAAGTTATATATAATGGTATTGTTATAACAAAGAGAAATGAATATATTAGAAACAATATTTCATATATGATGCAAAGCAAAGATATCATATCTTCACTTAATGTTAAAGAGAATATTTTGTTAGCTTGTCAAGTAAGCAATATCGCTTATCAGCAATCATTATTTACTAAAATAGTTACACAATTAGAAATTGATAAGTTACTAGAGGCTTTTCCTCATCAACTTTCAGGCGGACAATTAAAAAGAGTGTCAATTGCTAAAGCTCTTCTCAAACAATCGCCGATTGTATTATGTGATGAACCAACTGGGGCACTTCATCAAAAACAAGCTCACGAGGTTATGAAGTTACTAAAAACACTCGCAAAAACTTCTTTGGTTATTATTGTCTCTCATGATAAAGAATTATTAAAACAGTATTGTGATTCAGTTTTAACTATTCATAATAAAAAGTTAAAGGGAAGAATAAAAAAACAAAAACCATTTCAATATCAAAGTATAAAAAAGACTCGATATTCTTTATGGTTTTATACAATTAGGCAACTGATGTATCAAAAGAATAAGTTGTTTTTTCTTTTTGTTTTTCAATGGATTGTGATTATTGCATTTTTTTTAGTCACGACTGCAATCAATGGAATATTTGATGCTATTGAAAAAAGTGAAAAAGAGTCTGTTAATGTTAATATGATTCAAGTTGAAAATAGGAATGGAAATCAGTTTACAAAGACCATCCAATTCGCTAATACAAGTGATGTTGACTATGGTTATCACTTAGATCAAATTTATATGAAATCAAACAATCAAGAAGTCAAAGGTTTAATTCAATTCATGCCTCAACAAGATAATCATATTTGTTTATCGAAAGGATATCTTCCCCAAAACAAAAACGAAGTGCTTATCAGTTCAAATTTATATAAGCAGTTAAAAAAGAAAGATAATCTTTCTTTTTTTGTTGGAGATAAAGAGTTATCAATGAAGGTTGTTGGTGTTTTAAAAGCTTCTTTCTTTGATGGTGATGAAGTATATTGTTCTAGATTGTTAAAAAATGATTTAAAAGAATTAAAGAATCAGTATTTATTAATGGTTGAAGCAGTTTCTAATCAATCAAGAGGACTCTATCAATCACTTAATAATTCTTATTATGCTTATAGTGATGTGCTTGAACGTGTCGACAATTATCAATCTTTATTATCGTTAGCGAAGATGGTTGCATATGTATTTATAGGTATTAGTTTTGTGATCTCTTTATTGTTGATTGCGATTGTTGAATCAATTATTTATTTTGAAAGACAACATGATATAGCTTATTTGTTATCACTTGGTTTATCTAAACAAAGATTATTAAGTATGGCTTTAAAAGAATCTTCTTTGTTAGGTATTATCATGGCATTTGGAGGATGTCTTTTATCAAAAATTGTTTACTATTATATAAATGAAGTTTATATGTTAAAACTTCATTTTTCATTTGAATTAACGATTAAACCTATTTTGTTTTCGCCATATGATCTATATGTTTTGATTTTTTTGAGTTATCTCATTATGTGTGTCATTGCAACTATTATTCCAATTATGAAAATGATGAAAACAGATATGATTGATGTATTAAGGGAGGAATAGAAATGTTAGAACTTAAACATATTCAAAAAAGATATCAGTATCTAAAAGTATTAGATGATATTAATATAGTCTTTCCTAAGATTGGTTTTATTGCAATCGTTGGCCCATCAGGTTGTGGAAAAAGTACTTTGTTACATATTATTGGTGGTATTGATAAAGATTTTAAAGGTGAACTTTTATATAATGAAAAAAAAGTTTCTAGAAAACTAACGAAATATCGTCAACATCATGTGAGTTATATATTCCAACAGTTTCATCTGGTTATGTGGTTATCAGTACATCAAAATATCGCTTTGTCAACCTTTTTTAAACCTCAACGTCTTCATGATCAACAAATTGATATTTCTGAATTTAATCAACAGAAGATGTCATCTTTATCATCAGGACAAAGACAGCGTATCGCTTATCTAAGAGCTCAATATCAACAAAGTGATATATTGCTTTGTGATGAGCCAACTGGAGCCTTGGATAGTGTTAATGCTAATGAAGTTATGAAACTGTTAAAAGCTGAATCAAAGAAAAGGTTAGTGATTTATGTTTCACATGATATAAAGTTAGTAGAGAAGTACAGTGATCAGATATATGAAATGCAAGATGGGAAAATAATAAACCACAAGATGATTCATGAATGTTCATATAAAGAATCTTATAATAAAACTAGGAAAAGAATCTGGTTTTCAAAATTAAGAATTTCAATAATGTCACTTTTATCTCATAAAGCTCGTTCAATGCAATTGATATTTGGTTTAATGTTATCATTGGTTTGTATTGTTTTGACATTAACGATGAGTCAAAGTTTAGAAAAACAAATTCATCAATATATATATTCAATGATTAGTGATTCAAGTATTAGTTTTCAAGCCAAAAATCACTCTTCTCTTTCACTTTCAATGATAAATGATATCAAGTCATTGACATCAATATCAAGGGTTCAAATGTATCTTGATGATTATGAGTTGTTAGGCATAGGTTTTCAAAAGGATAAATATCAAGAGTCTGAAACGTTATTTATTGGTGATGATAGTTTGCCTTATCAAGATTTGATCTTAAAAGAAGGACAATTTCCTAAATCAGTAGATGAAATTGTAGTTTCTTTATCAACGGCCAAACATTTATGTAAAGATGATTATGTTTCTTCATTAATAAATCAAAAGATAAGCGCGTGGTATCAACATGAAAATACTGTAAAGGCTATTGAATACAAGATAGTCGGAATAACGAATAATACAACAGTTATGGATACTCTTTATCAACAAGAAAATGCCTATGTTGGGTTATTAAAAAAGATATATGATATTCCTGAAATTAAAGCAAGTATGGGAATTATATATGTTAATAAAGAATATGAAAGAAGTGATATTATTAAACAACTTAATCAGAAGTTTCCTGAATATAAGTATGTTGAAGTAGGAACTTCAACTTTGAATAATGTATCTACGACCATGAAACAAGTTAAGATTATATTAAGTGTGTTCTCTGTTTTAGCGATTCTTTCTTCTTTGTTTTTAATTGGTGAAGTTATGTTTTTAAATGTTGTTCAAAAAAGAAAAGATCTCTCTATTATGAAATGTTTTGGAGCAACAACCTTTGACTTATTGAGAATTGTATTTTATGAATCATTAGAGATTGTTATTATTGCACAAATAATGGCTACTTTGATGTATAAAGAGATGATTGATTTGGTTAATATCTTTGTTAAAGAATCACTGTTTAATGAGACAATTGTTTTTGAATTTAATTATCAGTTATTATTGATTATTTATGCCTTGTCTTTTTGTTTAGTGTTTTTAAGTCAAGTCGCTCCACTTGTTTATGTCATGAAGATGAATACAATTGAAGCATTAAAACAATAAAAGGAAAACTGT
>CAZWXH010000069.1:0-9388 GCA_964637725.1 uncultured Coprobacillus sp.
GATCAAATGACCTTCTTTATGAATAACACTTACTATGAATGGTTATCACCTTATTTTGATATTGAACTCATTGTCCCTAGAGTCAATCATCAATATCATGATATTGTAGAAAGAAATGATGCTTTATTAATATGTGGTGGAAACGATATATGCCCTTCTCTTTATAATCAAGAAAAACATCCTAGCACTTTAAAAGAAGATCATTTAATAGAAACAATGGATTTTGATTTATTAAAACAATTTAATAACAAACAAAAACCTATTATTGGTATATGTAGAGGTATTCAAGTCATTAATGTATTCTTAAAAGGAAATCTTTATCAAGATATTCCTTCCCAATATCCCACAATAATTAATCACAACAAAGATACTCATCTTATTACCCCTATACAAGATACATTCTTTTATCAATACTTTAAAGATGAAATCAAAGTCAATTCATTTCATCATCAAAACATTAAAGACTTATCTCCCCTATTAAAAATCAATGCAATAAGTGAAGATGGATTAATTGAAGGTGTAGAAAACAAAAATATTCTTGCTGTTCAATGGCATCCAGAGCGATTATTAGAAAGCCACCAGAAAAAGTTTATAGAAATGATGATTGAATTTATCGAACATTTAAACTATTCCACATAAAAACAGGAGTACGTCTCCTGTTTATCTATATTTCATTTTGAATTGTTTCTTTTAAAGTAGAAACACTTTGATTAAATTTCTTTTGGTCAACACCATTTAATTTTAATTGAATGATTTCTTTAATTCCATATGCATTAACTATTGCTGGCACACCAATATAGACATCCTTATGCTGATATTCACCATCCAAATAACTAGAGACAGTTAAAATCGCATTCTCATCATTAACAATAGCTTTGACTAGACGATTAAGTGCGAGTCCAATGCCATAATATGTTGCCTTCTTTTTGGAAATGATATCATAGGCAGCTTGTTGTACACCTTTGTATATATGATGTAGCTCATCCATACCTTCATTTCTTTCCACCATATATTCCATCAAATGTTTAGCTCCAATGTAAGTATTCATCCAAGGCACAAAAGAACTATCACCATGTTCACCTAAAATATATGCATGAATATTACTTGAAGAAATATCAAGATATTCACTCATTAAATAGCGTAGTCTTGCTGTATCAAGGATTGTTCCTGAACCAATAACCCTTTGAGAAGGAAGTTTGGATTCTTTATAAACAACATAACTCATTATATCAACAGGATTACTTGCAACTACAATAATACCATCAAAGCCACTATCCATAATAGACCTTGTTATATCACGCATAATCGCAGCATTCACTTTTGTTAGTTCTAAACGTGTCTGTCCAGCTTTTTGTGCCATCCCAGCTGTAATGATAACAACTTTTGCATCATGGCAATCTTGATAATCGCCTGCTTTGATTTTTATTTTGTTTTCTACATAGGGTAAACCATGACTTAAATCCATAGCTTCTCCTAATGCTTTTTCTTTATTCATATCGATGAGAACCAATTCATCAATGCTACCTGTATTCAACATTGAATACGCTGCACTCATACCCACAAAACCAGTTCCAACAATAACCACTTTCTTAACATCTTTCTTCATTTTTTACTCACACCTTTCTCTATTAGCATCTTCTAATGATTGATATCCATATGCCTTTACAGTTTCCTCTTGAATCTTAATTATCATATTTTCCTGACGCTTTATCATTTCTACTAACATATTTCCATATAAATAAATAGTTCTTGAAGAATAAGTAGAAAGTTCTCCTCTTAAATATGTTTCAAAAGAAACATCATCTTTTTGATCTTCATAACTATATATTTTTCTTGTTTGTAAAGCTAGATTTGGATACAATTTATTAAATTCTTCCTTCATACTCACTTCGATAGAAACTATTGTTTCTATCAATTGACTCGTCATATCATCAACTGATGGTATTTGATCCTTTATTGTCTCATAATACTCACTATCACTTGATGCCATCATTCTGGCATACTTTAACATCATTGGATTATAATTAATCTTTGTATATGTTCTTAAGTCTTGTATATAACTCGCTAGAGTATCATGATCATATGCTTTAAACTGAGCAGTTCTTTGAATTTGAAATGTTTCAAAATCATCTTGACAAAATGCTCTTCCACCAATGTTTTGAACTTGACCAAAAAACTCCCATTCTCTTTCAATAATCTCTTCTATCATTTTATCCCTCCATGACATGCATTTGCCTTATCTCTTTATCAACAATTTTACTCATAACATCATGAACATGACATTCTAAGAATTGATCATCTTGTTGTGTTAAATGCTGTCTTTTCAATTCTAATATAATTCTTGTACATATTTTTTCTATCAATTCTACTTTCTTATCTAATAAGTTTAAAGAACTTGAATCAACATGCCATTGTTGAATCTGAGAATTCATTAATGTTAATTGTTTTAACATTTCTATGACTTCTTTCCCAATCTCTAATTCCATGCTTTTTCTATATACCCACTTATAATAAGGTTTATATTTTTTATTAAGAAGATATAAACAAGAAAATGTTTCATTAATAAATTCATATAATGCTAATTGAGCTGCGACTTCGTCATAACGTTTCATACATCTTGCATAGTTGTATTGTCCTGACTGTGCCATTTTCGCAATTGCCATAGCAATCTTTTTAATTCTTATATCTTCTGGATAATATGACAAACTCTTTCTGACCTTGGAAAACTCTCCTAGATTATCTATAAAGACTTTTCCTGATGTCATCATTAACAAGGCTTGTTCATCAACTCTTAGCCAATCTTTTAGATTAGTGGGAATTAACCCTAAATGCATAATATAGAAATTATCTATATCAAAAACTCCTATACGATTATCTCCATTTGCAGAAATATCTCTTTTATATCCTTTATAAGTTGGATTCAATTGATTGTAACTTTGTTGAATTTCACTCGCATGTTGTTTATAAATATCGCTTGGTAGCCATATACAAAAACCTGGTCCAAAATCGTGATCTTGTGAATATTGATCATCATATCCCAAACATTCAGAACCCATTCCTACTAAACCAACTGCCATATATTTTAATAAGTGAGAAAACTTCTCTTGAAGCATAGGTAATCCTACATCATAAAAATATTCTTCACTTAAAGACAATCCCATGCCACTACCTATCATCTGTTTTACATATTGATAATTACTATAAACAGTTTCATAGTCTTTATTTTTACCAAAAGTTTTTTCAATCTTTATCAATACGTCTTCATATATCTTTAACGCTTGATGATAATCATGTTTCATGTAATAGCTTTGTGCTAGTGATGCCATTGCCGCAAAATAATGAGGATCGAAAGGTGCATATTGTTGAAATAAGTCAATAGCTTGATTTAAATATTCTTCACCTTTTTCTATTTGATTAATTTGAAAATACATTTGTGATAGATTTGTATAAGTAATTGCTTTTTCTTGTTCACAATCTTTTTTATTTTCAATTAAAGATAATGCTTTTAATTCATAATCTAATGCTTGATCAAATTGATTTAACTCTTGATATAATAAACTCATATTATTATAAAGTGATATATATCTTTCATCTGTTTCATCCAATTGTTTTTGATAGATAGATAAAGATTTTTGATATTCATCAAAAGATTCTTTATATAATCCTTGGACTCTATAAAGCGTCGCTATATTTAAATAAGTAGTTGCTCCAGCAAGAGAATCTTCTAAAGCTAAACTTTGAATAATCTTTTTGGCATGAGATGCCATTTGGTTTCCTAAATCAAAAAGTCCTCTTACACGATAATAACCCATAAGTTCACTTAATAATCCTAAAACAATATCATCTTGATTATGTTGTAAAGCTTTTTCTAATTGTTGAATCATGTATTGATAAGCTTCATCATATTGATTTTTTAAATAATAATCATCTATTTGATCTAAAATGTTTTGCATGTAATCACCTCCACATCATTATATTTGATTTTATAAGTCACTGCAAAAGATATGCTTTAATATTATGTCCACAAAAAAAGTAGCAATCATTTGCTACTTGTTTGTTTGAATATGTTGATACAGAGCCCCTATCAGGTTTGCATCATTTCTAAAGTGACATGGAACAACAACAGGATGAGGAATAGGAACATCAAATTGATTCATAATCACTTCTAAGTTTTCCTCAATAAGTTTAAACAACAATGGTTGAGCACTAATTCCTCCCCCAATCGCAATCTTTTCAGGATCAAAGATTGTTTGAATATTAAAGATTTGAACTGCCAAATCTTTAGTAAACATTCTAATAGCGTTAATAACTTTCTCATCACCTTGATTAGCCATTTCAAAGATTTGTTTACCATTATATTTTTCTTTAGTATTCAATGCATCTTGCACACGCTTTAATAATCCTGCTATACCATTACGTAACGACCACATTTGATGAGGATCTCTGTGTTTATCAGCGTTCGTATAGATTGAAGAGAATTCCCCAGCAGAAAAGTGTTTTCCAGTATGAACTTGCTTATCTTTAACAAGACAACCACCAATTCCTGTTCCTAAAATAATAACTGCTGAATCATCTACATCATTTAAACAACCAAATCCTACTTCAGCATTTGCTGCACATTTTGCATCATTACCGATTGTGATATCAGTTGGACATCTTTGTTTTAATATGTCTACAATATTCATATCGACAATATAACGCAAAGCTCCCCCAGTGTAGGCAATACCTTTTTCTGGATCGATGACTCCTGGCATACTGATAGCTATACCTTCTGCCCTACTAGCATATTGATCATAAATACCTCCAATTGCCTCTACAAAAGACTCAATTGTATCTAATGGTGTAGGAACACTAGCTTTTTCTATAATCGTTAAATCTTCTTGAATCAATGCATATTTAATTGCACTACCTCCAACATCTAAAGTCAAATATGTTTTCATCTTATCCTCCTATGTATATATATATTTATTGTAAAGTGATTTAACGAATAAGTAAATACAAAGCTTTTATAATTTCACAATATTTTATGATTGTTTTATTGCACTAAATTTGTTAAAATATTGACATTAGGAGGATTTATTCATGGATTTTATAAAGAAATTTGCTAAAGAGATTAGTGTCTTTGGTTTAGTTATAGTTGTATTCTTAGGTTTATTTATTTATCGTAATATTACATTTAAAGATTATACAACAATTAAACAAGATGAATTCACATCTTTTATTGAAGAAAAGAAAGACTTTGTTGTAGTATTAGGTGACTCTACTGACAATACAATGATAGGCTTTCAAGAGACTATGCA
Source organism: uncultured Coprobacillus sp. (assembly GCA_964637725.1). Classification (GTDB taxonomy): domain Bacteria; phylum Bacillota_I; class Bacilli_A; order Erysipelotrichales; family Coprobacillaceae; genus CAZWXH01. Next base: position 5,301 of record CAZWXH010000069.1, read on the forward strand.
AAAGTATACGACAAACAATCGCTCAACACCATTATATTATTTAGATACAAATGGTAATAAAAAGATTGATGATTATTTAAAAGAAAAACTAGATGTTGAAGTGAGTTATCCAACAACGCTTGTTATTAAACAAGGTAAGCTAGCTGGTAAAAAAGATGGAGTTGTTACATACTACTCACTCTATGACTTTATTGAAGAAGCCCAGAAATAAAACGAGCCATATCATATAAATGATATGGTTTTTGTTTTGCTTACTTATAAAGTATATTATTTTTCCATAAATAATTTAACATTTTATCTTTTTTAAATATCCGAACAAGATTCTCAATGTTTTCTAAATCTGCCAAAGTATTTCTATTGGTGAATGTATTATTTATTGCCTCCTCTAATACAACTTTATTTATTTCATTCTCTTTAAAATGCATTAGATAATAAATATCATGATAATCCTACATACGACTTTTTTGTAATTTCAAATCAAAAATTAATTGTAATTTCTAAGCAATATTTACTTTTAATGATTGAACATTATTTATCATAAAAATATATCCATAATATTCCTTACTTTCTTTTCACATTTCATTTTTTTTGCATACTCAATCAATTTCACAGTATCCAGTTTGTTTTCTAAAAACATCATTCTTAAGAATTTATTTGTTTGTTCTTTATCAACACCTGTATTCTTGAGCTTTATCAAATCACAAGTTATCCTTTCTAAATTGTAAGTATTTACTTTAAATCCTTGCATCGTTTCTAATTCTATTACACCTACATTTAAAATGTTTTTATTAACATAGTGAATTTGAATATCTTTAGAGGGATTCTCTATTTTATAACCTCTATAAACGCTGATATCAATGTATTCAGGTGTTCTCTCAGTCATTTGATGAAAATACATTGCCGTATTAAATGAAAAAATTATTGATGGGTTTTTCTTCTGCAAAATATAATATTCATCTTCGAATGTATCATATCTCAGATAAATACCTTTTTTAAATCTTTCTATAATTCCATCTTCGATAAGTTTATTTATATAGTATTTATTTATTCCTTCACTAGTAAACTCTTTAGTTATAATTATCCCATTGCTACTTTCTACAAATTCTTTCATTTTTTCATAGTCTTGCATACCTATACCTCCTCTTCCCTTTTACACATCAATTATACCAAAATGATGTGTAAAAGGGAATACACAAATATACTATTACCAATTTCGTTTAGAAATAAACCAATGCTTAACTTTTTTGTACATAATAATTTGTGAATTGTTCCAATATGATAAGTAATTTACTTTTAGATGAACTGTGAACCTTATAGACATTGTCTTTGATGTACTTTTCCACCGATGTCTAGTCATCCTAGTAACTTTTCATCATCATCAATGTAAGGAATATAAATCTTTTCTATATTCAATTTACCACAAATCACTTGATTTTTTATCCCATTAATATAATCATCATGAAAATGAGAAATAACCAGCACATCGATATTCTTATCTCAAAAATAATGATTTTAATTCATTGAACTTACATTCTTTATGTATGTCAAACCGAAAATAAAAATCATCTACTTTAAATGCATAAGTCAAACCATGGCCAACAGGAAAATATTTACCTTTAATACCCATATATAACACTTTTTCTTTCAGTTCTCAGATTTGTTTTCAATCAAAAATTATTTTATTTTCAGTTTGTTTTTTAAAGTGTTACTATAACAATATAAAGTGTACCCTGTACAACAGAATCAGTTTCAAAAGTACGCTTTACCTTAATAATACCTTTTTTACACTGTCTATTTTACAGAGCACACTTTATTAGTCTTGATATACTCTTTCAACACGTTCACTAACTAAACAAATGATTTCATAAGGAATTGTATCTAGTTCTTTAGCCATTAAAGATAGTGTTATATGTTCACCGAAGATTTCTACATCATCATGAACTTTTACTGTTTCATCGACTTTGACCATCATTTGATCCATACAAACACGTCCTACTATTGGATAATACTTTCCATTAATATAAACGTTTCTTCCTTGGTTAGCGCGTATAAAGCCATCAGCATAGCCTAGTGGAAGAGTTGCAATATATTCATCATCACTTGCTGTATAAGTCAATCCATAGCCTATCTTTTCACCTTTAGACACTTTTTTGACCATTACTACTTTTGTATAAAGTGACATTAATTGTTTTAACTCTTTACTTTCTTCACCTGCGGGATCTAGACCATACATAGCTATTCCTGCTCTGGCAAGATTTGAGCGATCATCTTGATGATATAACATACCCGCTGAATTTTGACAGTGAATATATTTAAAAGTTTGATTTTCGATAATTTCATAGAATTTATGAATTTGATTTTGATAAGCATTATCTTGTAAATGATCATCAGCAGTCGCAAAATGCGTAAAGACTCCATCAATTTGAAAAACATCTTTTCGATAGGTATTAATAAAAGTTAAGAACTCTTCTTTTGACTTCATCCCTATACGATTCATTCCAGTATCTATTTTAATATGTGCTTTTACAGGTTTTTGATTATCAAAAATCTCATAGATTTCTTGAATATAATTTAAAGAATATATCGTTAATGATATATTATATTGAATTGCAAGATTGATATCTTCTAAAGGAATAGCCCCTAATACAAGGATATCTTGATGAACTCCCATCTTTCTTAAATCAATGGCTTCTTTTAAAGTTGCTACACCAAACATTGAAATATAGGGATTGTCTTTTAAAACATTAGCAATCTGTTGATAGCCATGACCATAAGCATTGGCTTTGATAATAGCCATCATCGGTTTATTAACTTTTTTATATAATGTCGCAATGTTTTCCTTTAAATAATCTAAACGAATTAATGCGTACGTATCACGATAGTGTGCCATATAAACACCCCTTTACATGGTTTTAGTATAGTCTAATATCTCAATGAATTCAAGAAAAATAGGCACGATTGTGCCTATTTAATGTTAGATGCTTGCATACTTGATAAGACTGCAATCATTTCTTCTTGTGATAAATCATTAGAATAGAGTGCACAAACAATCCCTGATGACACATAGGTCATTTGATTATCTTTCTTATAAGCTATTCCATCAATTAAATCTATCATATCAGCATTGACTTGTTGGACACTGACTTTATCTTGTTTTGATGCTGCTGTTTCCACAATGGTAAATGACTTTTCTCCAGTAAACTTTAAAATATGATTTGTTGTTTCATCAATTGTTGAAACTTTTTCATGATCTAGCTTAGAACCCATTAATGCAACTGGATATAAAGGCAATGAAGCACTTGTTGTTTCATATTGAGTTTTACTTTTCTTCATGATGACATCTTGTTTAAAATCATCTTTCTTAAGCTTTTTATTTTCTTTAAAAGATGTCACTGTGACTTTGATCACTTCTGTTCCATCTTTATCAAACACTGTAACATATACAGGTTTTAATTGTTTATCAAACTTAATTTCTTGACTCTTCACTCTATCATCATTCTCATATGCAATTTTACCATTACATAAATATCCATCTTTCACCTTTTCTGGTTTATTATCCTTTAAAAAAGATAATAATGATTGATAGATGTATGGTTTTGGCGAATTATTAGGCCATTCACTTTTAAATTGAAATGCTTGATTGAGCGAAGGTGTTAATACAAATACACCATCTTCATTTCTTACAATGACTTGAGATTGGTTTAATGATTTATCATATAACTCAACCTTATAATAATCTTTCTTATCTAGCTTGCCATAAGTAGATGTCACTTGATAAGATTTCAACTCATCATTTTCCAACATTTCCATATTACAAACCAATTCATAACTATTATATTCATTTGCGCTCTTCACTAATGAACTTAAAGATGAACCTTTAAACATAAAAAAACAAACAACTCCCACTATAACGATTACAACTCCAGCAATTATTGCCATATACTTCTTATTCATCCTACAACCTCCTCACACTATTTTATGAAGACTCTATAATTTTATGAATAAAGATAAAATCTTTGGTTATACTAACACTAGGAGGAACAACTATGAATATTATACAAAAAATTGCATTAGTATTGACAATTATT
>CAZWXH010000070.1:0-9067 GCA_964637725.1 uncultured Coprobacillus sp.
CTTTTAACAAATTTTATCTTTACCACCCATATAAGGTCTTAATGCAACAGGAATATTAATTGTTCCATCTTCATTATAGTTATTTTCTATAAAAGCAATCAATGCTCTTGTACTTGCAAGAACAGTATTATTTAATGTTGCAACATAATAAGTTCCTTCTTCACCTTTAGTTCGAATACCTAAACGTCTTGCTTGGGCATCACCTAAAGTAGAACAAGAACCAACTTCAAAGTATTTCTTTTGACGTGGAGACCATGCCTCTACATCACAAGACTTTTCTTTTAAGTCTGCTAAATCTCCACTACAACATTCTAATGTTCTAACAGGCACATCTAAACTTCTAAATAACTCTACTGTATAAGACCACATCTTGTCATACCATTCCATTGCTTCTTCAGGTTTACATAAAACAACCATTTCTTGTTTTTCAAATTGATGAACACGATAAATTCCTCTTTCTTCAATACCGTGAGCACCAACTTCTTTTCTAAAGCAAGGAGAATATGATGTCATTGTAATAGGCAAATCATCTTCTTTGACTATTTGATCTTTGAATTTACCAATCATACTATGTTCACTTGTTCCAATTAAATACAAATCTTCACCTTCGATTTTATACATCATTGCATCCATTTCATCAAAACTCATAACTCCAGTCACAACATCACTTCTAATCATGAACGGAGGAATACAATAAGTAAATCCTTTATCAATCATAAAATCTCTAGCATAAGAAATCATTGCTGATGATAAACGTGCAACATCTCCCATTAAATAATAGAAACCATTTCCACTTGTTCTTCCGCTTGCATCTTTATCTAAGCCATTAAACTTATTAATAATATCTGCATGATATGGTATTTCATATTCAGGAACAGTAGGATCACCATATTTTTGAATTTCCACATTTTCATTATCATCTTTTCCAATAGGAACAGATGCATCAATAAAGTTAGGAATCTTCATCATGATTTCTTTAAGTTTAGGTTCTAATTCAGCTTCTTTTTCTTCTAATTCTTTTAATAATAAAGCTGCTTCATTAACCATTTTCTTATTTGCTTCAGCAAGATCTTTCTTTCCTTCACGCATAAATTGTCCAATTTCTTTAGATAACTTATTACGTTTTGCTCTTAAATCACTTGCCTTCGTCAGTGATTCTCTATACATTTCATCAATTTTCATAGCTTCATCAACAAGATGAAGTTTCTCATGCTGAAACTTTTTCTTCATATTTTCTTTAACTAATTCTGGATTTTCTCTTAATTTTGCAATATCAATCATTTTTCTTCTCCTTTGTAAAATAAAAACACCTCTAGTAAGGGACGAATAAATCGTGGTGCCACCCTAATTCATATCATATGATATCTTTATATGAGATAACGGATCATCCGGAAGTGATTAACTTCTCTCAAAGGTAGATTTCAATGACTTGTCTACTTATTTACACCATCCATAAGCTCTCTATAAGATTTATCATTTACTTGTCCTTCTCACTGATTTAACAAATTGATTATAACACATTCATGTATAAGTTCAAATAGAATTATACCCCATATAAGTAAAAAAGAACCCTATCTTCTAAAGATAAGGTTCAATTCGTTTATTCTGCTGTATTAACGATGTCTTCTGTAGACTCCTCTACAATTTCTTCTTCGTTAGATTTTTCTACAACTTCAACACTTGATACTGTAGAACCTTCTGCAACTTTAATAAGTCTAACACCTTGAGTATTTCTACCTGCTGTTTTTACTTGTTCCATTGGAAGTCTAATGACAATACCTTCACTTGTTATGATTAATAAATCTTCATCACCGTTTACGGCACGTAATGCAACTAATTGTCCAGTCTTCGCTGTTGTATTAATTGTCTTAACACCTTTACCACCACGATGTGATTGACGATAATCTTCTAATGGTGACATTTTACCGTAACCATTTTCACTAATAGCCATAATAGATTGACCTTCTTTATCAGTTGTCATACCAATGACTTGACCACCATCAACATTAATACCTCTAACTCCTGAAGCTGTTCTACCCATTTTTCTTACATCAGATTCTTTGAATCTAATTAATTTACCATTAGATGCAGCGACTAAGATTTCATCTTCTCCAGTTGTTAATTTAACAGAGACTAATTGATCTTCTTCTCTTAGTCCAATAGCAATCTTACCAGATTGTCTAATACTTTCAAATTCATCTACATGAGTTCTCTTTACTAACCCATTTTGAGTCACAAAGAATAAGAATGTATCTTTATCTTCTGTAATATCATCTTTATGAATTGAAATCATAGATTTTACTGTTTCATCTTTATCTAAGTTCAATAAGTTTACAACTGGTAATCCTTTAGCAGTTCTACCAAATTCAGGAACATTATATCCTTTAATACGATAAACTTTCCCTAAGTTAGTAAAGAATAATAGATCATCATGTGTACTCATATTAATTAATGAATCAACAATATCATCTTCATTTGTTCCCATACCTTTAATACCTCTACCACCTCTATTTTGAGTTTTGTAAGTATCTACAGGCATACGTTTCACATAACCATTCGTTGTTAAAGATATAATAACATCTTCTACTGGAATTAAGTCTTCATCTTCTAAATCAAATGTTCCTTGAATAATTTCTGTTCTTCTAGGATCAGCAAATTTATTCTTTAATTCCAATAATTCAGTTTCAATAATATCTAAAACTCTTTGTTCATTTTCTAAGATATCTTTTAAATCAGCAATTAATGCTAATAAATTATTTAATTCATCTACAATCTTTTCAACTTCTAATCCTGCTAATCTTTGTAGTTGCATTTCTCTAATTGCTTTTGCTTGTCTTTCAGACATATTAAAATCTTCCATCAATTTTTGTTGAATGATTTCAGTAGTTCTTGAACTACGAATACAATCAATAATAGCATCTATTTGATCTAATGCTCTTTTTAAACCATCTAATATATGTGCTCTATCTTCTGCTTTCTTTAGATCATAAGCAGTTCTTCTTCTGATAACTTCTTCTTGATGTCTTAAGTAATGAACGATCATATCTTTTAATGTTAATGTTTTTGGTTCATTACTAACTAATGCTATAGCATTAACTCCAAATGTTGTTTGTAAAGAAGTGAGTTTATATAACTGATTCAAAATAACTTCTGGTTGAACATCTTTACGGAGTTCAATAACAACTCTAAGACCTTCTCTATTAGATTCATCACGTATCTCAGTAATTCCATCAATACGTTTTTCCTTTACATGTTCAGCCATCTTTTCAATTAATCTTGCTTTATTGACTTGATATGGTAATTCTGTAATGACAATCGCTTTTTTACCGCCATGACTCATATCAATAATATCAGTCTTTGCACGCATAATAATTAAACCATTACCAGTTTCATAAGCTTTTTTAATTGCCGACTTTCCTAAAATATAAGCTCCAGTAGGAAAATCAGGTCCTTGGATATAATTTTCCATTAAATCTAGAATTGAGATTTCAGGATCCTTTGATACCGCTAAAACAGCATCAATAACTTCTCCTAAATTATGAGGAGGAATATTTGTTGCCATCCCAACAGCAATCCCTGTTGTTCCATTAACTAATAAGTTTGGATATCTTGCTGGCATAACTTCCGGTTCAGTTTCTTCACCATCATAGTTAGGGACAAAATTAACAGTATCTTTATTAATATCTCTTACCAATTCCATTGAAATTTTAGACATTCTCGCTTCTGTATAACGAGCAGCGGCAGCACCATCACCATCGATAGAACCAAAGTTTCCGTGTCCATCAACAATCATATAACGATAACTAAAATCTTGCGCCATACGTACTAATGCTTCATATATTGAAGAGTCACCATGAGGGTGATATTTACCCATAACTTCCCCAACGATACGAGCTGATTTTTTATAAGGCTTATCACTATAACATCCAAGTTCATTCATTCCATGAACAATTCTACGTTGTACTGGTTTTAATCCATCTCTAATATCTGGCAATGCTCTTTGTACAATAACAGACATTGCATAACTGATGAAGGATTGTTTCATTTCATCTGTCAGAGGTCTTCTTTTTATTCCACGTTCTTCCATGACTTTTCTCCTTTACTATAAATCAAGTTCTGCTTCTTGAGCATGTTCTTGGATAAATTCACGTCTAGGTTCAACTTTTTCACCCATTAACATGTCAAACATTTCATCTGCTTGCATTGCATCATCTAAATCTATTTGCCATAAAACACGATTTTCTGGATTCATTGTTGTTTCCCATAATTGGTCAGCATTCATTTCCCCTAACCCTTTATATCTTTGAATAGAATATCTCGCATTTGGTCCGATTTGTTCTTTTAATCTTTCTAACTCTAATTCAGAATAACAATAATGTTCTTCTTTCCCTTGTTTCAATAAGAATAATGGCGGTTGAGCTGCATAAATAAACCCTTCTTCAATTAATGGTCTTAAGAAACGATATAAGAAAGTTAACATTAAAATACGGATATGACCACCATCAACATCAGCATCGGTCATAATAACAATTTTATGATATCTTAATTTACTTAAATCAAATTCATCACCAATACCCGTTCCAAAAGCTGTAATCATAGAACGAATTTCAGCATTACCTAAAATTCTATCTAAACGAGATTTTTCAACATTTAAGATCTTACCACGTAATGGTAAAATAGCTTGGGTTCTACGATCTCTACCGTTCTTAGCACTACCACCGGCAGAATCCCCTTCGACTATAAAGACTTCACATTCACTAGGATCTTTAGATGAACAGTCAGCTAACTTACCAGGTAGCGCAATACTATCGAGTGCTGTTTTTCTTCTTGTCATCTCTCTTGCACGTTTGGCAGCCATTCTAGCACGACTTGCGATAATTGCTTTATTCATCACAATTGCTGCTGTATCAGGATTTTCTAATAAGAATTTATCTAATGCTTCAGAAATAATATTACTTGCAATTTTTCTAACTTCAGCATTTCCAAGTTTTGTTTTTGTTTGTCCTTCATATTGAGGATCTGGATGTTTAACAGAAATAATTGCTGTTAAACCTTCACGAACATCATCACCACTTAATGATTCTTCATCTTTTTTCAAGAAGTTATTACTTTTAGCATAGTTATTAATAACTCTTGTTAAAGCTAAACGGAAACCTTCTTCATGAGTTCCACCTTCTTGAGTATTGATGTTATTACAGAATGAATATATATTTGGTTGGTAACCATCATTATATTGCATACCAACTTCTACTCTTATTTCATCAATTTCATCTTCTACATAAATAATCTCTTCATGTATTGGTGTTTTTGTTCTATTTAAATAAGCCACATATTCCATAATACCACCTTCATAGTGATACTCTTTAACTTTATATGGTTCAACACGATGATCTTCAATAACTAATTTTAATCCTTTATTTAAGAATGCTAATTCTCTAATTCTTTGATTTAGTGTATCAAAATCATAAGTTGTTGATTCAGTAAAAATAACTGGATCAGCTTTAAATGATACAATTGTCCCTGTATCATCACAAGTTCCAACTTCTTTTAAGTCAGCTGAAGGCAGACCTCCATTTTCAAATCGCATAGAATAAATCTTACCTTCTCTATGAACTTCAACCTCAAGCCATTCACTTAATGCATTAACAACACTGGCACCAACACCATGAAGACCACCAGATACTTTGTATCCGCCGCCACCAAATTTACCACCAGCATGTAATACTGTAAAAATAGTTTCAACTGTACTTTTTCCAGTTTTAGAATGAACACCAGTAGGCATACCACGTCCATTATCAGTAACTCTTACAATATCATCTTTATCAAGTATAACTTTGATTTCATTACAGTAACCTGCCAATGCCTCATCAATAGAGTTATCTACAATTTCCCATACAAGATGATGTAGCCCTCTTGCAGAAGTTGTCCCAATATACATACCAGGTCTCTTTCTAACTGCCTCTAACCCCTCTAATACTTGAATGTCAGACTCATCATAACTATGTTGTACTTTATTTTCGTCCATGAATATCTCCTTTCACTTGACCATTTTCAATAGTAATTTTTAAAGCTTTCTCTATCACTTCGTGATGAATACCATCTATTGATGTAGATGTTAAGAATGTTTGAACTTTACCTTGAATTAAATTCAAAAGTTTTGTTTTTCTAACATCATCCAATTCACTTAACACATCATCTAATAATAATATTGGGTACTCACCTATCTCTTTTTTAATTAATTCTAATAAAGCAATCTTAATTGCCAAAACAATAGATCTTTGTTGCCCTTGAGAAGCATATAACATAGCATCCTTCCCATCTAAATACATAATCAAATCATCTTTATGAATACCATCCATTGTTTGACTATAATTGATATCCCTTTGATAATTCTTCTGATATTTTTTTAAAATCTCTTCATAACTCATATCCTTATAAATTGCCTTATATTCAAGACTTAAGTTTTCTTTATGTAAAGAAATATAATCATACATAGTCGCAGAAATATCATTTAACAAATCAATAAATTCATATCTCTTCTTAATTAAATCAACTTGAAGTTTAGAAAGTTGTTCACTAAGAACCTCTAAATATTCATCAGCTTTCTTATGCTTATCTCTTAGTATCTTTAAATATTTATTTCTTTCTTTCAATAATTTATTGTATTTACTTAAATTATACATATAAACAGGAGATATCTTAGAAATCTCCATATCAAGTAATTTTCTTCTTAAACGTGGGCTTCCTTTTATTAACATTAAATCCTCAGGTATAAATAAAACAACATTTAAATAACCAAGATAATCACTACTCTTTTTTATTTCCTTATGATTAATAAATGCCTTCTTACCTAGAATAGATAACACAATCTCTAATTCAATATTCTTTTGATGAGATTCAACCCTTCCCTTAATCTTCGCAAAATCACTATCAAACAATATCATTTCTTCAATCAAATTCGTTTTAAAACTCTTTGATAAAGATAAAATATAAATAGCTTCTAAAAGATTAGTCTTTCCTTGAGCATTTTGTCCTATAAAAATATTAATAAAAGGATCAAATTCAATAGAACAATCCTTATAATTTCTAAAATTCTTTAATTCAATTGAATTAATCTTCATTTATAACTTTAAACTCATTTCCATCAAAAGAGACAATATCACCATTTCTTAGTTTTTTACCTCTTCTCATTTCAACTTCATTGTTAACTTTTACAAGTCCCTCAGCAATAACCATCTTTGCATGAGAACCAGAATCAACAACATTAACAACCTTTAAAAATTGTCCTAAAGTAATAAAATCTCCACGAATTATTTTTTCTTTCATAATCTATCTCCCTACTTTTAAAACCTTTCTTATTATATCACAAAAAACTCATAAATGATAGATTTAATCGCGTATATTCAATATTTATTAAAAATTACTTAAATATCATTTTTATACAAAAGTCTCTTAAATCTTAAATTTAACGCATTTAGTAGAATTGTGAAAAAAAACTATAAAATAACAAAACAAAAAAATAGGTCATTTCTGACCTATATATCATCTTTTAAAGATTCAATTATATTCTGTTTATTTAATTTTCTTAAACTGAATCTAAATGTAATAACCATAACTAACATAATAATAAGAAATGATATCAAATAAGCTAATATAGAAATATGAAATGGATCACCATTATTGCCATATGTCATCTTAAATATAAAATATTCAATAGCAATACTTAAAGGAACTCCATATAAGAATGTTTTAAACCCATAAATTAAACTTTCATATAAAATAATTTTCTTTATTCCTTTAGGACTCATTCCCATACTTAACATCATCGCAAACTCTTTTTTACGTTTACTAATGCTAGAATTCATCATATTAATAATATTCATTAATGTAAATAAAATGAGGAGCAATACAAATCCATATATAAATGTTTGAACCACAATAGCCATTTGTCTACTTTGTTGTGTTTGTTCAGCATTATTATAATAACCATAATGATTTTCATCTAGATCATTTGCGAGAGCTTTATAATCAGAAGAATAGACCATATAATTAACTGAATATACACTTTCTTTTTCAACTTTTAATATATAATCAATAGGGACAACAAGTGAAACACCATTTTGAGGACCAGGACTCACTTTATATTTATCCTCATCAATTAACTCTATATAATCAAATAATGGTAATTGTTGTAAACCTACAGGATTATTATCATCATCATAACCCTCTATATATGTTAGTGATTGAAAATATTGAGGACTGACTTTTTCATAAAGTTTTATTCTTTCCCCATTTTCATCAATAATATTATGATTGAATACTAATCCTTGCTTTTCTTTTATCTGAATATTATTGTCCTTACATATTTGATTGTATAATCGATTATCAATTCCAACAATCTCTATATAATCAGATAACAATTGATAATTTTCATAATATTTAATAAATTCTTCATTATATTCTAAATTAACATTAATGTTAGTATCATAATAGTAAAAATCAACGTATTCATTTTTATCTAATAATTTTGATAATTTATTAATCTCTTCATCAGTAGCAGCAATATTAATATTAATATCATATCTTTCATAATCTTGAGCCTTATCAAAAGTATTGAGAAGATTATTTCCAAAACTAAAAACGCCAATAAATGCTACCATTGAAATAACTAACGAAAAAACAATCACTTTAGAACGTTTTCCTTGTCTTTTATAATTCTTAATTGCAAGTTGTTGATTTATATTTAAGAATTTTTTTGAGAATAAACCACTCTTTAATCTTTTTGATTTTACTTTAACCTCATCACTTTTCCTTAAAGCATCAATAACAGATATTTTAGAAATTTTTCTAGCTGGTAAATACAAAGAAATAAATACTGTTATTAAACAAATAATGATAACACTTACTAAATAAGATAATGATATATTAACATTTAAAGTTGATTGCATATTCTTTACAATATCTAATTGATTTAAAAAGAAGAATGTTATGGATAATCCTATAAAAGAAATAATTATACCTAATGGAATTCCAATTAATGAGATAAGAAATCCTTCATAATAGACTG
>CAZWXH010000071.1:0-9033 GCA_964637725.1 uncultured Coprobacillus sp.
GGATCAAAATTATTTTGATAGGGATTATTGCAGCTGTCTTGATTGGTGTTGTTTTAGGGCTTGTAATTAGTACAATACGTATTACATCAATGTGGTTTTACCTTATTGCTGCTTACTTGATAAGCAATATAGTTTCAAGAGTATCTGATATACATTCAAAACAGATGGGAATTCTTGCAGCTACTTTGGCAATTTTAAGTTATATTGTTGTTAATATGACAATGATTTATTATCCTATGGTCAGTGCAGGAATACTTCTTTTTGGCCCAATTGATGTTTTTAAATTAGCCATTCAATCATTTATAAGTGGTAATATATTTACATCTATAATTGCATTAGTTGGTGTTTTTGTTGCTTATCAACAAGCACAATAGAAAACCTGAGGAATCATTCCTCAGGTTTTAGCATGTCTCTTTAAAGTCAGGTTGATAATATAATGATACATACTCTTCGTATAGTTCTTTAAATCTTTCATAATGAATAATTTCTCTTTGTCTTAAAAACGATAACGGACCAAGCAAATCGGGGTTATCCGTTAAATCCATTAAATGTTCATAGATTGCTCTTGCTTTTTGTTCAGCAGCCATATCTTCAGCTATATCTGCAACAGGATCTCCTGTTACGGCAAAACAAGTGACACTAAAAGGAACACCATTAGCATCAACAGGATATAGTGATAGTCCATGCTCTGTATAATGACTTTCTAATCCTGCTGCTTTGATTTCCTCTAAGGTTGCATCTTTGGCTAATTGATAAACCATTGTTGATATCATTTCCATATGTGCCAATTCTTCAGTACCGATATCGGTTAATAATGCTTTTCCCTTATCATCAGGCATTGTATACCTTTGTGTTAAATAACGTAATGTTGCACCTAATTCACCATTTGGTCCACCAAATTGAGTAATTATATACTTTGCCATTCTTAAATCCTTATTTCTGATTGAAATAGGGTATTGTAGTTTTTTATTATAAATCCACATAGCAATTTCCTCCTTTTATTTTTGATATTCCCAAGGCCATGGACCTTGAACCCATTCAAATGGGATTTTGTTTGAACTGTCTTGGACTGTTAATGGACCATATTCTTTTTCAAATTCATTTGTTGCTTGTTTTGCTTTTTTTGCATATTCATTGTACAATTGAAGCATCCTTTGGTTATTTGGATAGATATCTAGATACAGATTGATTTCATGAGCAACAAAGTCATACATTTGGACTTCAAGCAATAGCTTTTGTCTTTTGTTTTCTGGTTGTAAGCAATAATTTGAAAAACCATTCCAAGACATATATAAGTTCTTAAAAAGATTTCCTAACATAATTGCTTCTTGTGGATCAAATAGCTTAGGATTCTTTTGACAAGATTCTCTTGTCATTGAATAAGGATTAAAGTAATTTTGATTATCTTGAAAAACGTTCATATTTGCCTCCTTCACATTATCATATTCAAGTGTTTATTTATGTGTAAGGACAAATGTTTATGTTCAGTTCATATTTGCATAATATAATATATAGGGTAAGGAAGGTGAACATATGAAAATTCAAGTCATTTATACTACTCATTGTAAAGATGCTAAATTATTAGCAGAAGATATGGCAAGATATGTTAAAACATATGCTAAACCTTTACAAGAATTTGATTTTAATGAAGATATTGATTTATTAGTTATAGGTTTTGAAGAATATCCATGCTTTAAAGATAAAGAATTAGAGATATTTATTTCTCAGTTGTCTCGTGAACATATAAAAAATATCGCTTTATTTAATATTTTTTGTTTAAAAAGTAAACAAATGGAAAAAGTAATTCAATTATGTCAAAAACAAGATCTTCCATTAATGAGAGAAACGTATTCATGTAAAAGGGGAATGATTAAAAAACCTTGTTTAGATGATGATATGATTTCTGGAGCAAGATGTTATATTGAAGATATGGTTAATATTTGTATTAATTATTATTAAGAAAAGAGTTATATACTCTTTTTTTGTTTTTATTAATGTGTTAGAATACTAAAAACAAAGGGGGATAAAAGATTATGAAAGATTATCAATTTGAAACGTTACAAATACATGCAGGTCAAAAACCTGATCCTACAACAAAAGCAACTGGTGTGCCAATTTATTTATCAAATGCTTTTACATTTGATGATGCGAACCAAGCAAGAGATATCTTCGCGTTAGAAGAAGGAGGGTATTTTTACTCACGTTTATCTAATCCGACTGTTGATGTTCTACAAACAAGGATGGCTGCATTAGAAGGTGGTTTTGGAGCAATCGCATTTGCATCTGGAACAGCTGCAATAATGGGTACTATCATGACGATTTGTGAAGTTGGTGATGAAATCATTGCTGCTAACAATCTATATGGAGGAACAATCGGATCGTTATCTGGAACTATGACTCATATGGGATTTAAAACTCATTTTGTTGATCCAAGAGATTTAGATAAAATCGAATCTTTAATTAACGATAAGACAAAAATGGTGTTTGTAGAATCAGTTGGAAATCCAAATGGTGATATGTTAGATTTTGATGCTATTAGTACAATTTGTAAGAAACATAAATTATTGTTTGTTGTAGATAATACTACACCAACACCATTTTTATTTAAACCAATCGAACATGGTGCTGATTTAGTTATTTATGCAACTACGAAATATATAGCTGGACATGGAAATGTTATGGGTGGAGTCGTTGTTGATAGTGGTAAATTTGATTGGCATAATGAAAGATATCCATTATTTACTTCACCAGATAAAGCTTATCATGACATTGTTTATGCTGACTTAAACGAAGGGGCATTTTGTACAAAAGCAATTGCTAAAACTTTAAGAGATTTAGGTGGTTGTATGTCTCCATTTACTGCATACTTAACTTTACTTGGATTAGAAACTTTATCATTACGTATGGAAAGACATGTTGAAAATTCTAGAAAAGTAGCTAAGTTTTTAAAAGAATGTGATGATGTGGCTTGGGTGAGTTATGCTGAAGATGAAGATCATGAATCAAATCAACTATGTCAAAAGTATTTTCCTAATGGATTTGGTGGATTATTTACTTTTGGAGTTAAAGGTGGTTTAGAAGGAGGAAAGTGCGTTATTGATAATATTCAATTATTTACGCATGTCACTAACTTTGCGGACTCAAGAAGTTTATTAACTCATCCAGCATCAACAACTCATGCTCAAATGAGTGAAGAGGAAAGATTAGCCGGTGGCGTTAAACAAGAGACAATTCGTATTTCAGTTGGATTAGAAAACGCTGATGATCTTATAAATGATTTAAAACAAGCGTTTTTAAAAATAAAAAAAGTGTAATCAATTGATTACATTTTTTTTATTCAACAATCATTGCATTTTGAATTGGATCAGTTGGGTGGTCTTTATCGATGTGATCATAGAACAATTTTCCATCTAAATGGTCTAATTCATGTTGTAAACATATAGATAAAAAACCACGAGCAACTATTCTAACTTCTTTATCAGTTAAAGCATCATAAGCTTCAACTGTTATTTTAGCATGTCTAGGGACTAGACCTTCAACATCTTTATCAACACTTAAACAACCTTCACCATTTTTAAGATAAGATTTTTTTTCTGTATAAGAAATAACTTTAGGGTTTACTAAAGCATAATCAGTCGTGTTTTTTATATTTCCATCTTCATCAAAGTCGATGATATGTATAGCGCACATTCTTTTTAAGACACCAAGCTGAACAGCAGCAATGCCAACGCCTGGACGTATTTGATATTTTTCAGAGATTTCTTCATCTTGTGAATTCACTAGAAATTCGTGCATATCTAGTATTAATTTTCTATCTTCTTTACTTAGAGGTAATTCAACAGGTAAAGAAACTTCTCTTATTAATGGGCTATCATCAAAAACTATATCTTTCATTAATAACATCATACTCACCTCACGAAAAATATAATATCATAAAAAAGAAAAATATGCTAGAAATCTAGCATATTTTTGTACATCCACAGATAATGAGTAATAAGAATACAACTAATACAATCGCAAACCAAGTGCTTCCGTTTCCAAAACCACCGCATCCACTCATAGATGGGTAAGATTGGCATCCACCGCAACCCATAGGGTTACATGGGAAAGTAGGCATATAGCTGTTGCATCCGCATCCACCGTAGTTATAAGAGTTCATTAATATTCCCTCCTTTCAATTTAACATATTCATATATTTTAAATTTGCTAGTGTTTATACCCACTTCTTATTTATTTTTTTTGTTATTTCATGTATAATAGATTAGAAAAAAGGATGTGAAATATAATGTATGATTATCCACTAGATCCTTCTTGGAATACAGAAGAGATAATTGGTGTTATGGCTTTATTTAATGCAGTAGAGAAAGCATATGAAGAAGGGATTTCTAAAGAAGAATTTATGAATTGTTATCGTCAATTTATATCTATTGTTGATTCTAAAAGTGAACAAAAGAAAATAGATGATTCTTTTTTAAAGGTTTCTAATTATTCAATATATAAAGTATTTATGAGTGCAAAAGAAAATGATTGGATTGATATGCGATGATTTCACTATTCAGAAGAATTTTTAAAAGCAATGGAGTCGATAGAACGTTATACATGTGTGTAGTTATTCTAACAATTTTTGGAATTGTTATGATAGGAAGTGCATCGATTGGACAAGTTGCATCAAGAGGAACATCATATGCAACTATTAATATGGTTAAACAAATTGTATTTGTTTTAATCGGATATGGTTTTATGATCTTCTTTACACGTTGTTTTAGGCGAAACTGGATTACGGCTTCTTCAACTTGGATATTTTACTTTATTGGTATAGTTGCTATGCTTGCATGTTTAGCATGGAGCACGAAAGGTTCATCTGCATGGATTAGATTTGGGACTTTATTTACTATCCAACCCTCTGAATTTATGAAGATTGTTATGATTTTGTTTCTTTCATTTCATTTTGGTGAATTAGAAGAAATGTGCGTGATTCCTAAAAATATCACTAAAGAGAAAAGACATGAACTTTTTAAAAGAAAATTATGGTATTGTGTTGGTAGACCAATTGCTGCAATTCTTTTTGTTTTTGTTATTTGTGCATTTGTTCAAAGAGACTTAGGAAGTGGTTTGATATTAGGATTTATATGCATGATTTTGTTTTTTGTGACACCAAAAATATATTATTCTAAATATAAAAAATTAGCCCTAATTTTATTAGGAATCGGTATTGTCGTTGGATTGTTAGGAATAACTTTCATTTTAAAGCCTTATCAATTAGGGCGTATTTATACATGGTTAGCGCCCTTAAGTGATACAACGGGATATGGTTGGCAAGTGTCTAATGCATTAGTTGCTTTTGCTAGTGGGGGACTGTTTGGTAGAGGCTTTGGTGCTTCAATTCAAAAAAATGGTTATATTCCAGAATCTCATAATGATATGATTTCTGCAATTATTTATGAAGAGTTAGGACTTGTTGGTTTTTTATTATTTCTCATTCCTTATTGTATTATTATTTATAAAATGTTTAATTATGCTATGAAGATTCAAGATGTAAAAGGAAAAATTATTTTATATGGTATTGGTACATACTTCTTTATTCATTTACTAGTTAATGTAGGTGGTGTATCTGGATTAATTCCAATGACTGGTGTTCCTTTGTTATTAATCTCATCAGGAGGTTCTTCGACAATGGCTGCAATGATTGGTTTAGGGATTGCTCAATCAATTATTGCTAAGTATAATCGTGATACTTTAAAAGAACAATTATAGCGATATTGCATATTCTAATATAGGTGAGAATATGGAAATTAGTGAATTTAAGTCTTTTATTAGAACGATTCCTTCAATTAAGGACGATGTTGTAAATGGTCGTTATACGTGGCAACAGTTGTATGAGTTATATGTCATGTATGGTGAAAATGATAAGTTTTGGGATTCTTATAGAAAGTCACAGCTTGATTTAAATGGGATCATGAGTATAGTAAAAAATGTTGATTTAGATGCCTTATCTAAGAGTTTTGATGGCATTCAAAAGGTATTAGATTTAGTGAGTGGATTTGTTGTGAAAGATACTAAAACTTCAAATACAAAACAGTGGTATGATGATTAACGAAGAATTAAGGATGTACTTAAGAATGCATCCCAAATGGTATTTAGTACTTTCACGATATCCAAATGAGTTTCCAACATTAATGGAACAATATAAAATAGAAAACAAATTAACATTTGCAGATAGAATTGAAAAGGTGGGTACACTTTTACAAATGGTTGAGATGTTGTTATAGGAGTTATTATGTATAAAGAAATCGATGAACTGCTTGAGGCAATTAGAAAAGAAGATATATTTATTAAATATCTAAAAGCTAATAAGGCAATGGATGATATAAAGATTAAAAATTTACTTTCAAGACATCAAAGTCTTCAAGATGATTATTTAAGGTTAAAAAAATATAATCAGTATGTTTCTTTTCAAGATGTAAAAAATGATTTATTGAAAGTTAAACAAGAAATGAATGAAAACAATACAATACAACAATATTATCAAAAGTATCATGAATTTAATGATTTATTAAATCAATTAACAAGAGTTATTTTTGATGGAATCAGTGAAGAGATTGTTATGGATCAGTTCACAATATGAGGGAATTATGAGAGTTATAGCAGGAAAATTTAAAAGTAGACAATTAAAGAGTGTTGATTCTTCCTTAACACGACCAACAACAGATAAAAATAAAGAAAATCTATTTAACATGATAGGTCCTTATTTTAATGGTGGAATTTGTCTTGATTTATTTGCTGGTAGTGGTGGAATAGGAATAGAAGCAATAAGTAGAGGAGTGGACATACTCTATTGTGTTGATAAACAATATAAGGCTTTTCAAACGATTAAGGATAACATTAAATTAATCGGTATTGAAGATATTTCTCATGTTTATAAAATGGATTATCATAAAGCATTAGAGCGATTGTCTGAAGAAAATATTCGCTTTGATTTGGTATTTTTAGATCCGCCTTATAGTTTAAAAATTAATGCAATGATTATAGAATATATGGTTAGTCATAAAATGTTAAACAATGATTGTTTGATTATTGTTGAAGATTTAAAGGATGAAGCTATTGATATTCCAAAGCATTTTATTTTGAAAAAAGAACAATCTTATGGTATAACAACTTTACAAATATTCAAATATAAGGAGTAAACTATGGTAGCAATTAAAGCAGTATATGCAGGAACGTTTGATCCTGTAACAAATGGACATATTGATATTATTGAAAGAGCGAGTCGTATCTATGAACATCTATATGTCACAATTTTTGTAAATCCTGATAAGAATGCAATGTTTACAGTTGAAGAAAGAATTTCTTTGCTAAAAGAGGCAACAAGACAATATCCAAACGTTACAATTGAAGCAAGTGATTTACTATCGGTAGAATATGCTAAAAAAGTTGGAGCGAGTGTCCTTGTGAGAGGATTGCGTGCTACAATGGACTTTGAATATGAGTTACAATTAGCCTTTTCTAATCAATACTTAGATGATAGTATTGATATGGTTTTTCTTATGACACGTCCAGGGCATTCATTTATTTCTTCATCTTCAGTTAAAGAAATAGCAAGTCATCATCACAGCGTAGAAGGATTGGTTCCTAAAATTGTAGAAGAGGCATTAAAAAAGAAAATTAATGAATAGAATAAATTGTCAAAATATCATAGTAATGATATGATATGAAAGATAAAAGGTATAACTATTCATTTATAAATATACCTTCATAAGGTATATTTTTTTGAAAGGAGCATCTAGAAATGAATATTGTTAATTTAAGTGATTTAAGTGTTGAAACTATTAATGAATTAATTGAAAAAGCATTATTATTTAAAAAAGGAAAACATGTTGATTATCAATTAAAAAAAGTTGTTGCTAATTTATTTTTTGAACCATCAACAAGAACTCATTATAGCTTTGATATGGCAGCTGGGAATTTAGGGTGTCGAACACAGAGTTTTGAGGCAAGTAATTCAAGTTTAACAAAAGGTGAAACATTATATGATACTTGTAAGTTATTTGAAAGTATCGGTTGTGATGCTCTTATTATTCGTCATAGTGAAGAAGACTATTTTAAACAACTTGAAGGTATTAAGATTCCTATTTTGAATGCTGGTGATGGAAAAGGAAATCATCCATCTCAATCTTTATTAGACTTGATGACTATTAAAGAAGAGTTTAATGATTTTAAAGGTTTAAAGGTTGTTATTGTAGGAGATATAAAGCATTCAAGAGTGGCTCATACTAATTTTGAAGTCATGCAACGTTTAGGAATGGAAGTCTATACCTCTGGTCCTTTAGAATATAAAGAAGAAGGATATAATTACGTTGATTTTGATAGTGTTATTGAAGACATGGATATAATTATGCTACTTCGTGTTCAACATGAACGCCATAGTCAAAATGAAGTGTTTTCAAAGAGTGATTATCATCAAAAATATGGTTTAACAATTGACAGGTATCAACGAATGAAGACAACAGCGATTATTATGCATCCAGCACCCATTAATCGTGATGTTGAAATCAAAGATGAACTTGTAGAAAGTGAGAAGAGTCGTATTTTTACGCAAATGCATAATGGTGTATTTGTAAGAATGGCGATGATTCATAAGGTTTTAGAAAATGAATAAATATTTACTAAAAAACGCTCATCTCTATCATAATAATAAATTTAATGATGTTGATATTTTAATAGAAGATGGCAAGATAATTAATATCGGAGAATCAATTGAATATAGTGGTCTTTCATATGATTTAAAAGGTAAACTTGTATGTCATAATTTTATAGATATACATACTCATTTAAGAGAACCAGGGTTTGAACATAAGGAAACTATTGAAACGGGGACTCTAAGTGCACTTCATGGTGGTTATGGGACGGTCGTTGCTATGGCCAATACTTTTCCATGTATGGATAATGTTGAAACAATTCGTGATTTTGAGAAACGAGTAAAAAAGGATGCACATGTTAATGTTTATACATATAGTGCTATTACTAAAGGTTTAA
>CAZWXH010000072.1:0-5927 GCA_964637725.1 uncultured Coprobacillus sp.
TCTTGTGTGTATAGTCATCATGCCACTGTAGATAATTTAAAAATCCTCCTATTGTTACTTTATAATCTTCTCCATCACTTTTGATCTCCTCAAACTTCACTTGAAAGTTAATTGATGTGACAAAATCTAAATGTTCTTCCCTCATATATAGAGTACCTTGATAATATTCTCCCCCATTGTTTTCAATCCATGATTTTGCTGTTGGGGCATAATATGTATATTCTTTTTTTGGATTAGTTTCGGGCATTGGCTCTGGTGTTGGTTTGATATCAGGTTTTGATTCTGGTGTTGGCGTTGGTTTAGTTGGTTGTGCTGCACCTCCTGTTGTAGACTTTTTTGTTTTCTCATCTAATGCAGCTTTAGAGTCTTGCGAATTATTATGAGCATTTTTATTTGTAGTCACATTGTTCGTGGTTTTATTTTCTTCTGTATTCTTATCATCATTTTTTTCTTGCTCTATAATATGAATTTTACATATCTTTTCTTTTCCATATACTTTCACAATAACTTCTGTTTCTCCTGATTGAAGACCAGTTACTACTCCCTTTTCATCTACTGAGGCTATTTTCGAATTTTTTACCACAAAATTTGTGTTTTGTAAATCTGCATCATTTACCTCTATTTGTTTGTTTTCATTAATGTTTATTTCTAGCTCTTCGCTTATTGTAAAGTCCTCTTTCACCTCCTCAATATCTCGACTTTTATTAGGCTCGCTTGATTGGTTATAAACTGTGTATAGACCAAATGTTATCACAAGTATAAAACTCATAATAACACCTGCTAAAACTTGCTTGTTTTTTAATATTTCTCTTTTTTTCTTCATTTCATCCTCTCCTCCTAACTACTCATAGTCTATCACACCATTTTTTCGCAAATAGATTTTTGTTTTCAATTAATATTATTGCTTTTCAACATTGAAACATTATAATAATAAATTATTTTACTATGTGACTTAATACCCTCACATGTATATAAATATGATTTTATATTCCCTATGCAAATATTAGATTACTTCCAAAATTCATAGGAGAAATCAGTTATATTCAAATGTAGAATGAAAGGTTGCAAGACTTGCAAGTTTATTTAGTTTTTTAGAATCACTGAGATATTTAAAGAAAACTTACCATCATATATACTAAAATATAAGGAATACAATGATACTTTTGAGTACCATTGTATTCCTTATTTTATTGCATTCATTTATAAAGGTTTTTTCTTAATCTTTCCAAATACTCTAGGATATGTTTTTGGTGTTGGTTTTACTTTATGAATATAAATATTACATCTATGATCATTTTCATCATTTAATGTAAAATTATCTTCTTTTACAATCTTTCCACCTAATTTTTCAATCCCTTGTTTTGCTTCTAATAGTTCTTCTTTTGCCTTTAAACCTTTTAGTGTAATAAAATAACCATTTAATTTAACTAAAGGTAAACACAACTCATCAAGTATATTTAACCTTGCGACTGCTCTTGCAGTCACAATATCAAATGATTCTCTATGTTCAATAGCGTATTCCTCTGCCCTTGCACTTATTGGATTAACATTTGTAAGACCTAATACTTCTGTTAAATGGTTTAGAAATGTTATCCTTTTTGTGAGCGAATCAACAATTGTAATTTTTAAATCAGGATAAACTATTTTCAATGGAATCGAAGGGAATCCAGCTCCAGCTCCAATATCACATAATGATTGATCATTGAGTTTATAATCAAATGCTATTGTTAAAGAATCATAAAAATGTTTCAAATATACATCTTCTTTATCAGTAATTGCTGTTAGATTCATTTTTTCATTCCATTCAACTAAAGTATGAAAATATAATTCAAATTGATGGATTTGATTATCACTTAATTCTATTCCTTTTTCTTTTAATGCTTTTAAGAATTGTTCTTGATTCATATAAACTCCTTAATAATTTTGTTTTAAGTGAATCAATAAAACAGATATATCTGCTGGATTGATTCCTGATATTCTTGATGCTTGAGCTATTGTTAGTGGTCTAATTAAAGATAACTTTTGTTTTGCTTCTAATGATAAATTTAAGATTTCTTCATAATTAATATCAAGAGGAATTTGTTTTTCTTCCATTTTCTTTTGTTTTTCAACCTGTCTTAATGCTTTATCAATATATCCTTTATACTTGATGAGAATCGTTACTCTTTTTTCTTCTTCTAAAGTTAAATTCGCATCATCTATAAAAGGTTTAATCTTGAAATAGTCCAACTCTGGTCTTTGTAATAATGATTTAGCACTTATTCCTTCAGTTAGTCGTGATGATCCTAAAGATTCAATTGTCTCATTGATTTCATGTTTAGGAGTGAAACGAATACTGTCCAATCTTTCAATTTCATCATGAATACGCTTCATTTTATCAAGATAATCTTGATAAGCTTTATCACTAACTAAATGAACATCATGTCCATATTTCCTTAATCTTTCATCAGCATTATCATGTCTAAGTAATAAACGATATTCTGCTCTTGAAGTTAACATTCGATATGGTTCTTTCGTTCCTTTTGTAACTAAGTCATCTATCATAACACCTATATAAGCTTCATCTCTTTTTAAGATAAGCGGGTTTTCTTTATTTAATTTTTTAACAGCATTAATCCCTGCAATTAATCCCTGGGCTGCTGCTTCTTCATATCCACTTGTTCCATTGATTTGGCCTGCTGTAAATAAGTTTTTAATAATCATTGTTTCAAGTGATGGCCATAGTTGTAAAGGATCAATAGCATCATATTCTATAGCGTATGCATATTTTAAGATCTTACAGTTTTCTAATCCTGGAATTGTTCTTATCATTTCTTCTTGGACATCATGAGGTAATGATGTTGAAAAACCTTGAACATAGATTGTGTTTAATTCTTTTGATTCTGGTTCTAAGAATATTTGATGTTGAGGTTTATCTGAGAATTTGACAATTTTGTCTTCAATAGATGGACAATATCTAGGTCCTATTCCTTTGACTATACCTGAATACATACTTGATCTATGTAAGTTATCTTTTATTATTTGATGAGTTGTTTCATTTGTATATGTTAAGTAACAAGGAGTTTGTTGATCAATAGGAATATATGTGTTGGTTTCATAGCTAAATGATAATGGTTCATCAGTTCCTGGTTGTAGTTGAGTTTTTGAATAATCAACACTATTCATTTCTACTCTAGGCGGTGTTCCTGTTTTCAATCTTTGAATTGTAAAACCTAACTCTTTTAAATGATCAGATAAAAACAATGATTGTCTTTCTTGATCAG
Source organism: uncultured Coprobacillus sp. (assembly GCA_964637725.1). Classification (GTDB taxonomy): domain Bacteria; phylum Bacillota_I; class Bacilli_A; order Erysipelotrichales; family Coprobacillaceae; genus CAZWXH01. The sequence continues at coordinate 3,264 of CAZWXH010000072.1, forward strand.
GACCGATTGGTGTTTTCGTATCTCCTACTAACACTTCTGATTTTAAATAAGTCCCTGTTGTTAAGATAACTATTTCTGATTTATATGAAATACCTGTATCTAAAGTTACCCCTTTAACTATTTCATTATCAATAATTAAATGTTCTACCATACCTTCAACAATATCAAGATTATTTTGTTTTTTTAAGATATCTTGCATATATCTAGGATAAGTCATTTTATCTGCTTGAGCACGTAATGATTGAACACCAGGTCCTTTGGCAGTATTTAACATCTTCATTTGAAGATATGTCGCATCTGCAGTTTTTCCCATTTGTCCACCAAGTGCATCAACTTCTCTGACAATGATTCCTTTAGCAGGTCCACCAATAGATGTATTGCATGGTAAAGATCCCACATTATCAAAATGTGAAGTAATAAGTAATGTTTTCTTTCCAGTTCTTGCTGGAGCTAAACAAGCTTCAATTCCCGCATGTCCTCCCCCTACAACAATAACATCATACATAATTTCCAACTCCTTTAATTGCTCTTCAATATTAGCACAAATTGTATTGTTTATCAATTTTAATTGTATGTGTTATAATGTTAGTGGAGGTGGTTGCATGAACCCAAAAGAAATTTTACAAAAATACTATCATATTGCAGTTATTGGTGTATCTACAAACAAGGATAAGTTTGGATATAAAGTATTCCAAAGACTTATTGATAGAGGATATGATGTCTATGGTGTCTCACCTATTTATGATAAAGTTGATGACTATAATCTTTATTCTTCTTTAGAAGCTATTAATGGTCCGATTGACGTTGCTGTCTTTGTTGTAAAAAAAGAACATGCCTATAGTTATGTAGATGAAATGAGTGCTATTGGTATTCATTATGCATGGATGCAACCCAATACATATGATGATGAACTATTAGAATATATGAAAGATAATGGCATTACTCCAATACTTGCTTGTGTATTAGTTGAAACAGCTTAAGAAGAAATGTTTTATGGACATATTATTAATAAAATAAAAAAAACTTAAAGATTGAAATAGTCTTTAAGATTTTTTATTATTGTTTAGTTATCAAAATATTAATCATTTTTATAGACTATTTTCAAGAGACTTTTTGCTGAAAATTTACTTTCGTTGCTATAATAAGATATTATTTCTTCACTAATCATTTGTGAAACCACATCCCTAAAAACCTTTGAAGGTCTCCCAGAGTATCCAAGAGATTCATATAAAGTATTTAATGATTTTTCTTCATCCTTTAAACTTTGTAATATTAATTCTTTAATTTCATCACGTGTTTTTGTTTTTTTACTTTTTAAATTTTGATCTATTTTTGAAATAAAACTTTGATGAATATCCATAATTACTGAAAAGAAAGTCCTATCCTCATCTGTCAATAATTTAGGTAATGGAGATCCGTTTTTTTTAATTGCATCAATTGCTGTTGGAATTCCAGTATTTCTCCCTTCAATTAAATGCAATTCTTTAAGAAAGTCTCCAATTCTGCGATTTCTATAACGTCTTGCTCGTATTTTATAATTGCAAATATCTTCATCTGAAATAGATCTATCTGGCCCAGGCAAACTCGTTATTTCGATTTTTTCTCTTTCTATTCTCACGGTAATTGGTTCATGAATTTGATAAGATTTATGGTAAATAGCATTTGAAAGAAATTCTTCAATAGCATCATAACTATAATTAAATACTCTCTTTGCTTCAGCTTCGCCTGATACTTTAAACACTTTTTCCACAATTATATTGTTTTTAATAAACATTAATGCATCTTTCAATTGTTGATCAATTGGACCTGAGAACATTCTCTCTTCCATCCCTTGACCAGTTGGATCAGGAATATGTACTATTTCAATTCTTGAATACGGGAAAAACATTTCTGGATTATCATTGAAGAATAAAAGTCCAACATTTAATGGTTTATAATACTCTGCTGGTCCATCAGCCAATCTCAAATCTCTTGCTAGTTCTTCAACACTCATACCATTAGAAGTTTGATATAAGTTACTATCTATTTGTGATAAATAATTTCTAATAATTGGATGTTTTAAGTCTGAAATATTTGACATCATATTCACTCTATCATCAAAGGGGATATTGTGTGAAAGACTGTTTAATTCTCTTATATCATTTGGGGTTGCTTCTATTGTACTAGCAAGTTTCCGAATATAATATTTTCGGTCACTATTTTTAGAAGTCGGTTTACTTGGACATAGATACGGTCTCTCATAACCACCAGGTACCCATATTAATAAAAGCATTACCCCATTATAGTAAATGGGTTGTGAGATTGGCACAAATGAGGGTTTTAATAATTTGCAATAATTAAGTAATTCTTTTTGAATTCTATCAATCGAGTTACTAGAGATGCCTTTAATTGGATATTTTATTCTACCGTTATCTTCCTTTATACCAATTATAATATATCCACCGCCCCAATTATCAATATCATTTGCAAAAGCACTAACTGTTTTTAGTGTGCTGTCGGGATTCCAATCCTCTTTAAATTCTATTCTTGCCCATTCAACAACATTTTAATTCAATAGTTTTTCAATAGTTATTGGTATTGCCATATAAATCTCTCCTTTATAAGTGCTTTGATTTTCAGCAGACTTTACCGGCGACTTTACCGGCGACTTTACCGGCGACTTTA
>CAZWXH010000072.1:6027-9028 GCA_964637725.1 uncultured Coprobacillus sp.
GACTTTACCGGCGACTTTACCGGCGACTTTACCGGCGACTTTATATTTATAGTATATCAATCTTTACAAAATAAATAAACATTTTATTTACTTATAGTAAATATTAATTATCTTTAATATCAATCAATATCATAATGAGTCAGGAGCATTAGGTTATACCCTTAGATATTTCCTAAAAGACATAGATGGTTAAATGAAACTATACAAGAATGGGCACAAAGAAAGCAATTTGAAGAAACTAAGCACTATACATATCCTGAAATTCAATCTATTTTATTTCGTTAAAATTATAAAAAATATATATCTTAAAGATAAATAAAGTTTTATATAGTATTCATTTTATATACTTTAAGATTTATTTTTTATGAAAAGAAAAAAGAGATAGTTTTCACTATCTCCAAAAACTTGCTCTTCCACTTCCTACTGAAACAATTTCAAATTGTGCATTCTTAGAAGTTCCTCCACTAAAGTAAGTGGCTCCGCCTCTTTCACTACCTTTGAAAATATCAATTTTATTTCCTTTAATAGCACCACCACGATCTACAACAATTCCGTAGATTGTTCCTGCAGTACTTAATTTATGATTTGATATTTTAATAACTGTTCCAAATGGAATCGATCTATCTGCTGCTAAGCAGTAATACTTTTGACCTTTATAAGTCAAATAAGGTGAGTTTGATCCATTAACACCACTTGTGGGTGATAATGACACACCAGCAGCACTTCCGCCACCACATCCATTACAATCTCCACCATAAGTTGTTAATTTTCCTGAGAAAGTTGTTCCTTGAGCAACTCCACCATGAACAATAATCTTACTTACTGGTGCAGTAATAATTTCTTCTTTAATAACTTTTCTTGATGTCTCTTGTCCATTCGCATAAGTTATTAAATAAGTTCTTTTCATCAACCCATCTTGACCTTCACGTTCGATTGTTGTACTCCATCCTCCACTTCCTTTTGTTTCAGTAGAGAAAGGGATAGCTTCATCTTGCGTTATTGTTTTTGTTTCAACTCTTGTAATTGCAAGAAAGTCATTTTGTTGAACAATATAGTTAAGATCCTTATTTAAGGTATCTCCTTTATTCAATTGTATACTTAATTCATCTAATACATTCGTTACTGTATCTTGCTTAACTAAGTAACTCTTTCCATCTTCAACACCATCTTGTAATGTGATGTCAACAGTTGGAATATAATCCACGATTTGTTTAACGGCACCAGCTGATACTGTTGCAAACATAACAACAAAGTATACACATGCCACTGCTAACATTCCTTTTGTTCGGCTGTCAGCCGAGACAACAATTTCCTTAGCTTTCTTTAACATAATAAATCCTCCTTATTTAATCCCAAACATTATTTTGGCATTAAATGTTGTGATTCTAGCAACGTCTTCTATCTCCATGTTCTTTAGCTTTGCTATTTCCTGGGCAATATACACAACATTTGCTGGCTCATTCAACTTTCCTCTAAATGGGTGAGGCGCTAAATAAGGACAGTCTGTTTCGATCATTAAATGATCAATACCAATACTACTCGCAACATCCTTTGGTACTTTTGCATTCTTAAATGTCACTGGACCTGCCAAGGAGATTTCAAAACCGATTTTAATAAATCTCTCTGCCATTTGAACAGAACCACTATAACAATGCATGATGCCACGATGTGATGCTTGCTTTAAGATATTATAAGTATCTTCATAGGCGTCTCTTGCATGAATAACAATTGGTTTATCATACTTTTTAGCAATCTCTACTTGTTTAATAAAGATTTCTTTTTGTTTATCACGAGGAACATCGTCCCAGTAATAATCTAGCCCTATCTCGCCTAAGGCAACAACACAAGGGTTTTGAATCAATGTTTCTATTAATTTTAAATCATCATCAGTCGTATTTAAGCAATCGTTAGGACTAATTCCTACAATTGCATAAATGTTTGGATACTCCTTAGCTATTTCTAGCGCTCTTTGTGAAGAGGGGATATCGTATCCAGCAACAACAATATATTCTACGTTGTTTTCTAATGCGTGTCTAATGAATACATCTCTTTGATAGTAAAGTTCTTCACTATTGAGATGTGTATGTGTGTTAAAGTACATTTTTTTCCACCCTCGAGCATAATAACAGAATTTGTATCCTTTGTCAAATTTCTAAACTCATAAAATTTAACTAACATTTATTTGTCACGGTTTTATCGACATTTATTCATATTGTTTTTAAGTATGTGACTTTTTTGTTTGTTAATTTCATAAATTGTTTTCATATCTTTTCCATATCCACTACAAAGATAACTATTTATATCACTAATTATCAAACAACCTCATTCTGTATATTATTATTACTCTTTGTTTGTTTTTTAGTCAAAAAAAAAGAGCATTTGCTCTTCTATTTAATCATCTTAATGCTACCATCTAAGTGAGCACCTTCTTCAATTTTAATAATTCCTGTTTGTACATCTCCAGTTACAACAGCATTTTCAGAAAGTTTTAAACGTTCACTAGCAACAATATTTCCTTTACATTTTGAATCAATAACAATATCTTTTCCATTAATGTTTCCATTGACTTCACTATTATTCATAATATCAATCATGCTATCACTTTCAATATTACCATTAACAACACTACCTTCAATAAAGAGTTTATATGCTTTAATATTTCCAGTAATTGTTCCATCAGAAATCTTTACAATACCTTCAGAGACGATATCACCAAAAATTTGTCCAGAAATTTCTAAGTCATTATTAGCATTAACATTACCATGAATAACTGTATTTGCAGAAATAACAGTTGGCTCTTTAACAGCTGATACTTCATTTATTACCTCAGCAGTTTGATATGTAGTTTCAACTTTTTCTTCATAGGCAACTTCAGTCACATCTTGAACACCATCATCTTCTACAGTTTCAAAATAGCGATCTAAAATTCTATCCTTTAAACTTTCTTTCTTTTCCTGACTCATACAAATTCCTCCAATATCCCAATATTTATTCCATTATA
>CAZWXH010000073.1:0-2880 GCA_964637725.1 uncultured Coprobacillus sp.
TGAATTAATAAAACTTCACTAACTGATTACGTACATATTATACGAGGAGGATAAACTATGTTTAAGAAAATTTTTAGTAGAGATGAAGATGAAGACGATGAAGTATTTGAAACTGTTGATCCAGTTCTAGAACTACGACGTAAAGAGAAGTTCAGTGCTCCATTAATTTATAATGATGAAGAAGATAAGCAAGAAGAAGTCGTCGAAAAAAAAGAAACAGTTGTAAAAACACCTGTAAATTTTGATAATTCTTATCATATGAGTGAAATTATTTCACCAATGGCAGGAGTTATGAAGACAAGTAAATCTAGTGCTGTAAAAGTTGCAAAACCAAAAGTCAAAAAAGTTAAAAAGGATAACGATGATTTAGTTCCTATCATTAGTCCATTTTATGGTCCTTCAATAGTGGATGATAAAGAAGACTTAATTGAAGAAGAAGTCGTATTACCTAAAGATGATATGTTTGAAGATTTATCTGTTGAAAGTAATTTAAGAAATATTGCTCATATCGTTGCTGAAGAACAAGATCAATTAAAGATTATTGAAGAAAGAACTGGTGAGTTCAAATTAGATTTTAATAATACTAATGAGGATTCTTTTATAGATGAAATTGATGATTCTATGAGTTTAGATGAATTAATGAGTTTATATGAGAATAAATTTAAAGACTAATGGGAATTGGTGTTGATATAGTAGATCTTGATCGTTTAGATATTGAAAATAAATATTTTGTAGAGAAAATATTATCTATTAATGAATATAAGGTCTTTTCTTCAATGAATTCTAAACAAAGAAGAACAGAATACCTTGGAGGGCGTTTCGCTGCTAAGGAGGCTTATATGAAAGCTAAACAGCTAGGAATAGGTGCGATTAACTTCCATGATATAGAAATATTAAATCATGAAGATGGATCACCTTATTTAAATGATAAAAAAGCACAAATATCTATTTCTCATGAAAAAAAATATGCGATTGCATTCGTAATAATCGAAAAATGAAGAAAATTTCTTCATTTTTTTATATACCAAATTTTAAAATTGATTAGGTTTTCTGTCAAATTTCTACATATTCTTGAAAAAAATATATATTTATTTGAAAAAAACTCAAAATTGAAAGCCTTTTTTTATAATTTTGCGTTTTTTGTTTTTCTTGTGATAATACGATATATTTATATAAAGGAGGGAATGATAGATGTTTAATGAAGTTATACTTATTGGAAGATTGGCAGATAAACCCAAAGTCAAAGAAACACAAAATGGGATTAAGCTTTCCACAATTGTTATTGAGATTGAAAGACCGTATCGTAATAATTTAGGAATCAAGGATAAAGACTATATTAATTGTGTTCTTTGGAAAGGAATCTCAGAAACTGTTAATGATTGTTGTGATATTGGTAGCTTTTTAGGTATCAAAGGAAGACTACAATCTAAAACATATGAAACTTCTGAGCGTCAAACGACAACAGTTTTTGAAGTAAAGGTAGAACATGTTGAGTTTCTAGACAAGTATTTAGTAAAAAAGTAGTTAAACACTACTTTTTTATTTCCTTTTTGTGTTTAATTGTGTAAAATAGAGAAGTATAAATGAAAGGGAGTGTCTTATATGAATATAGATCAATCACATATTAGAAATTTTTCTATAATTGCACACATTGATCATGGAAAATCTACACTTGCAGATAGAATACTTCAACTTACAGGTGCGGTGACTAATCGAGAAATGAAGGCCCAACTCCTTGATAGTATGGATCTTGAAAGAGAAAGAGGTATTACAATTAAATTAAATGCTGTTCAATTAACATATACCGCTAAGAATAATGAAACTTATTTACTTCATTTAATCGACACGCCAGGTCATGTCGATTTTACTTATGAAGTTTCTCGTTCTTTAGCAGCGTGTGAAGGAGCAGTTTTAGTAGTCGATGCAGCACAAGGAGTAGAGGCGCAAACTCTTGCTAATGTGTTTTTGGCATTGGATAATGATTTGGAAATATTACCTGTTATTAATAAAATAGATTTACCAAGTGCTGATCCTGAGAGAGTTATCAGAGAAATCGAAGATATTGTTGGTTTACCAGCCGATGAAGCACCAAAAATTTCTGCAAAAACTGGTTTAAATATTATTGATGTTTTAGAAGATATTGTTTTAAATGTTCCATCTCCAAGTGGAAATGTTAATAATCCTACTCAAGCTTTAATATTTGACTCTTTATATGACAGTTATCGTGGTGTAATTGTTTTTGTATGTATTAAAGAAGGTAAAATTAGAGTAGGGGATCATATCAAGTTTATGGCTACTGATGCAGTTTATGAAGTGCTTGAAGTTGGTGTACGAAATCCTCGCGAAGTTAAGAAAGATGAATTACTAACTGGCGAAGTTGGTTGGATTGCCGCATCTATTAAATCTATCCAAGATGTTCATGTAGGAGATACTGTTACAACTACTGAAAATCTTTCTCGTGTTCAATTACCAGGATATCGTCAATTAAATCCAATGGTATATTGTGGTTTATATCCTATTGATAACGCAAGATATAAAGATTTAAGAGAAGCTTTAGAAAGAATGAAATTAAGTGATTCTTCTTTGATTTTTGAACCAGAAACATCACAGGCATTAGGATTTGGGTTTAGATGTGGTTTTTTAGGATTATTACATATGGATGTTATTGAAGAAAGACTAGAACGCGAATTTGATTTAGACTTAATTGCGACAGCTCCTTCAGTTATATATCATTGTTTTTTAACAGATGGCTCAATGATTGAAATTGATAACCCCGCATTGTTACCTGATCCTCAAAAGATTAACCATATTGAAGAACCTTATGTTAAAGCTTCAATAATGGCACCTCAAGAGTATGTTGGTGCTATAATGGAGTTGTGT
>CAZWXH010000073.1:2890-7914 GCA_964637725.1 uncultured Coprobacillus sp.
GCCAAACTTGTCCTGGGCAAATTTCAAATTAGCCTGGCACCATTCATCCAGGCGCCCGGATTTTTGGCAAGCGTGGTGAATATCTTGATATAGAATATATTGATGATTTAAGAAGAAATGTTGTTTACCTTGTTCCTTTAAGTGAAATCGTATATGATTTCTTTGATAAATTAAAATCATGTACAAAAGGATATGCTTCCTTAGATTATGAACTAGATGAATACAAAACAAGTAAGTTAATGCGTATGGATATATTATTGAATGCTGAAGTTGTTGATGCCCTGTCAACAATTGTACATAAAGATTTTGCATATAATAGAGGTCGTATTATTTGTGAAAAATTAAAAGAAATAATTCCAAAACAAATGTTTGAAGTTCCTATTCAAGCAGCCCTACAAGGTAAAGTGATAGCAAGAACAAACATTAAAGCAATGCGAAAAAATGTTTTAGCTAAGTGTTATGGAGGAGATATTTCTCGTAAAAAGAAACTTCTTGAAAAACAAAAAGAAGGTAAAAAACGAATGAAAGCAGTTGGTAGTGTTGAAATACCACAAGAAGCTTTTATGGCAATTTTATCAGTTGATGATGATTAAGATAAATGAGAGAATTTGTGAAATTCTCTTTTTCTTTTGTGTTGATTTACTTTCAATATCGTTTATAATATAATAAGCAATGGAGGTGTATTTATGGGGCTTTTTAAAAAGAGTGTTATCAGATTTGATGGAACAAAAGAAATAGAAACAAAAATAAAAAACCAAACAGACAATGTCATCTCTAGACGATATAAGATATTAATCATGACTATGATATGCATCGGTGTTTTCTTTGCATTACGTTTATTTATTACGCAAATAAAACAACAAGACTATTATGATTCTAAATTAGCTCAATATAATACTAATTTATTTGAAGCTGAGTCTTTTCGTGGGAATATATACGATCGTAATTACGAACGTTTAGTATATAATAAAAATGTCAATTGTGCGACTTATTATGCAGTCAAAGGTATAAAAGATAAAGAAATTGAAGTGATTATCAACTTCTTGATTCAAAATGTTAATGTTGAAACTGAGGAAATTACTTTAAGAGAAAAAAAAGATTACTTAATAAAAAAAGATAAGAAATATACTGATTCGTTAATCACCGAAGAAGAAAGAAAAGAAAATAATAGAAATGGTATATATGCTTTACAACTTCAAAGAATTACTGAAGAAATTATTAACGAAAAATTGACTGAACATGATCTAAAGTTTTATAAATTATATTATTCAATTAAAAACTGTACAAATGGTTCTTCTGTACTACTAGAAGGTTTATCTATTGAAGAAGCAAGTTTGATTGGTGAGAATTCATCATTATTAAGAGGAATTAAAGTGACTAATGATTGGATTCGTGAATATACATATCAAGATAGTTTTAAACAAGTTTTAGGAAAAGTAACAACGAAGAAACAAGGTTTACCTGCAACGACTAAAGAAATATTGCTAGCAATGGATTATAGCAATGATGCTCGTGTAGGAACGAGCGGGATTGAACAACAATATGAATCAATATTAAGTGGTAAAAAAGCAACTTATTCGTTAACTTATGATGCCGCTGGTAATCCTCATATTAAATCTGTTTCTTCTGGTATTAAAGGTAATGATATACGTTTAACTATTGATTGGGAAATTCAACAAGCATTAGATGCCCAAATTGAAAGTGAATTAAAAAGACATACTGGTTATGAAGAACGATATAATAATCATATCTATGTCATTTTAACCGATCCTAATAATGGAGAAATTATTGCAATGTCTGGAAAACAAAGAAATCCAGAAACTGGAGAAATTATTGACTATGCAGCTGGAAACTATTTAAACGCTTATGAAATTGGTTCGACTTTTAAAGGGACAACTGTATATATGGGATTTAAATATAATCTCATTCAACCAGGAACAAAATTTACGGACGAACCTTGGATAATCAAAGGAACTAACCCAAAAAAATCTTGGAAAAATTTAGGTGTCATTGATGAAATTCAAGCATTATCACAATCATCAAATATCTATATGTTTAATATAGCAACACGTCTAGGAAAAGGAACATATGTTAAAAATCAACCTTTGGTTATCGATAAAAGTGCTTTTGACACAGTTAGAAAAAGTGCGGGTGAATTAGGTTTAGGAGTTAAAACTGGCATAGATGTTCCAACCGAATCTTTGGGATATCGTGGTAGTTCAAGACAATCAGGGAACTTACTTGACTTTGTGATCGGACAATATGATACTTATACAACAATTCAAATTTCTCAATATATTTCTACTATCGCAAATGGTGGAAAAAGAATACAACCACATTTATTTTTATCTTCATTTAATGAAGATAGTGAAGGAAATAAAATAAAGTTACTTGAACATCAAGTGAATGTTTTAGATGATGTTTCAGAAGAAAAGGTTGCATTTGAACGCGTTCAAACCGGGTTTAGAGAAGGTGCTGTTAATGGTTTAGCAAAGAGTGTAAATGGATATTATCAGCTAGCTGGTAAAACAGGGACTGCTCAAGTTTTTGATCCAGGATCTAGTAAAAGTATTCCAAATCATGCCTTTGTAGGCTATGCTCCATACAATGATCCACAGATTTCTGTGTCTTGTATGACAGAGCGTCAAGAGAAATCAGAATCATGTAAACCGTTGTCTAAATTCGCTTTAACGAAATACTTTGATAAGTATGGTGTAAAAAGTGAATAAAAGTTGTAGCATTTTGATAAACTTTATGCTATTATATTATGGCGAAGTCATTATGGAGGTGTAGAAATGAGAGAAAATATCATTTTAAAATGTACAGAATGTGGTGAAGAAAATTACATCAATACAAAGAATAAAAGAAATCATCCAGACAGAATGGAAGTTCAAAAATACTGTTCTAGATGTAATAAAAAGACTACTCATAAAGAAAAGAAATAAGCCTTACGGCTTTTTTTCTTTATACAAAGGAGGAAAATTGTAATGATAAAACGTTTAATACTTGGTAATATGCAAGTTAATTGTTATGTTGTCTATAATGATAAGAAAGAGTGTATTGTCATTGATCCTGGTGATATAGGGAAGAAGGTCGTTAATTATATTGAAGAAAACGAACTTCATTTACAAGCTATTTTGTTAACTCATGGACATTTTGATCATATTGGAGCAGTAGATTATTTATATCAAAGGTATCAATGTAGTATTTATAGTCATGTAGATACTCAAAAGCTGATTCGTGATCCCAAACTTAATCTTTCAATATATGAAACACCATTTGTGATTAATTCACCTATTATGGAATCAACTGCTTTAATGAATATTGCTGGTTTTGATATTGAATGGATGTTACTTGAAGGGCACTGTCAAGGAAACAGTATGATTTATATAAAGAATGAAAATGCATTGTTTAGTGGTGATGTTTTATTTGCTGGTTCTATTGGTAGATTTGATTTTCCAACTTCTTCAAATTTGGAAACAAAAAAATCAATGCAAAAGATTAAACAATTAGATTTTGATGCTCGTTTATTACCTGGACATGGTGAAGAAAGTACTCTTTCTTATGAACAAAAGAATAATCCTTATTTAAAGTCATAAAAATTTATGACTTTTTTTGTTAAAAAAAAAGAAAAAACAAAAATAAATACGTATATATAAGTAGGAGGGTTAATAATGGATGAATTATTTGAGAAGATTATATATCGAGCAATAGTAAAAAAAGCTACTGATATTCATTTGATTTTAAAAGATAGTTTAATTATCAAGTTTAGGATATTTGGTGATTTATCAATTTATGAGAAGTTTGATGAAGATATTGGAAGTAAACTCATGAATTATATTAAGTATAAATCAATGATTAATATGAATTATAAGTTATTACCTCAAACGGGTGATTTTAATATCGTAATTAATCAAAAGAATTATGATTTAAGAATATCTTATCTTCCTTCTACTGATATTGAAAGTATTGTTATTCGAATTTTAAACAATCATGAACCATTATCTTTAGAAGAATTGACTTATCAAAATGATATTAAAGAATATCTCAAATGGCTAACAAACCAACAGGCTGGTTTATTTCTTATTAGTGGAGCAACTGGTTCTGGGAAATCAACAACGTTATATACATTAATTGATGAGATTGTTAAGTTGAAAACAAAAAATATAATTACAATTGAGGATCCTATTGAAATGCATAAGCAAGATTGTATTCAAATAGAACTCAACGAAAAATTAGGGATTACATATGAGCAGACATTAAGACAGATTCTAAGGCATGATCCTGATGTTATCATGATAGGTGAGATTAGAGATGCTAAGACAGCTAAAATTGCGATTACATGTGCATTAACAGGTCATCTGGTATTAACAACCATTCATGCTAGTAATGCTCTTCTAGCTTTAAAAAGAATGAATAATTTAGGAGTTCATAGTATTGACTTAGAAGATGTTGTCATTGGCTCGATGGCACAAAGAATCAGATACGATAAAGTGAATAAAAAAGTGATTGTATTATCTGAACTTATGAAAGATAGCGATATTAAAGAATACTATCATACTCATTCATTAAATTATCCAACATTCTGTATACAAGCAAAAAAATTAATCAAGAAATTAAAGTTTGATCCTGCTTTATTTGAGATTGATATGAATGAATAAAGATTATTTATTTTTAAAAAATCTAAGTTCTTTGCTGGATGCTGGATATGGGACTAAAGATGCCCTAGATATTTGTTATCAAATTCTTAAATATAATGTAATCAAGGATATTTCAAGTTCATTGGAAGAAGGGAATTCTCTTGAGTATAGTTTAATGAATTCTCATATAACTCATTTGTTTAAAGAATATTTTTCTTTTTTTAAAAACAAGAATTGCCTATCAGATGCAATAAAAAAGAGTCTTGATATCTGTTTATCACAACAAGAGTATCAAAACCAACTGAAAACAAAATTAACTTATCCTATAATTCTGTTAGGCTTTCTTCTTATCTTTTCTATATTTGTTGTCTTTATATTACTACC
>CAZWXH010000073.1:7924-8931 GCA_964637725.1 uncultured Coprobacillus sp.
ACTACCTAATGTTAATAATCTTTTTTTATCATTTGGTATTAAAAAAAGTTTGTTGATACAAATCATTTTTACCTTCTTTCATATCATTCCAATTGTAGTTATAGTTATATGTTTTCTTATTATCTACTTACTTATCCGTCTTTTAAGAGCATTGAAATTGAAAAGATTTAAGATTATTGAACAATATCTTAAGATGCCTTTGTTAAAAAAGTTTCTTCAAAAATATTTTTCTTTAAAGTTTGCGGTTTATTATAACGAATTACTTAAAGAGGAATTAGATGGAGCTTCAATTATTAGAACACTTAATCAACAAATGACAGAAAGTGATATAAAGATAGTTTTATATGAAATGAATAACCGTATGAATGAAGGAGAAGCACTAGAGAATATTATAGAAGATTTTGAATATCTTGACTCATTGTTTTTAACTTTTTTTAAAATGTATATGAAAAATCCAACACAATATCAATCATTAACTCATTATATTGAATTAACATATGATCAGATTGATATATGGATAGCACAGTTTTTAAAGTATTTTATTCCATCAATTTATGGATTTGTAGGATTATTTGTGATTACTATTTATGTTTCAATTATAATTCCTATGATGAATGTAATTTCAGATATTTAAAGGAGGAAAAGAAATGAACAGAAAAGGATTTACCTTAATTGAAATGATTTTTTGTATAAGTGTTATATTGATCATTTTATTGCTTGTTATTCCTAATGTTACAAACAAAAACTCGATAGTTAAAGACAAAGGTTGTGAAGCACAAATTGAAGTTGTTAATTCTCAAATCTTGTTATATGAAATCGAAAATGGTGAATTACCAATAAGTATAAGTGATTTAACGAGTGGTGATCATCCATACCTTACTGAAAAACAAGGAATATGTCCTAATGGAAAAGATATCTCTATTAGTGATGGTCAGGCTTATGTTGACTAATGAAGGATTTACCTTAATTGAGACTTTATTTGTTTTGTTTATTATTATCATTCTTTC
>CAZWXH010000074.1:0-8882 GCA_964637725.1 uncultured Coprobacillus sp.
AAAGAAAAGACAAAGAAATTCTTTGTCTATATTAAACTTGAAGATATTCATCTATTTCTTTTTGAGTAATATCTTTTATATTTGTATGATAATACTTTATTTTATCTTTAGATTTTGAAGATAGATAACTGTGAAAGTCAATCTTTCCGTTATATATCCCATAAAATTCATAAACATAAATACCTGAACACTGTTGATAAATAGTTTTATGAAACATTTTCATAACATCTTGTAACAACAATGATGTTTTTACATAAAGAAATATTTGGCCTTGTTTTTGTTTAATGATATCTATTGATTCAATATCTTGATAATGAGCTTCTCTAATCCAATTTAATATTTTCTGATAACGAGTCGCTACTAATACAACAACCATACTATATAAATGTTCCTTCAGCATTAAACAATCTTTGTTGATTATCTCCATCCAAGTCCATAATAATTTTAGAAGACTTCACTTTATCATTAGCAGGTGTCTTCATAATAATTTTATCCCCTACTAAATACAAACTTTCTATACTTCCACTATAAATAACCTTTGTTTCCTTTTGTTCAATATCATATCTCACAACATCTCTTTTTGTAGAATAATAATAAATATATTTGTCATTCATATTAAAGAAGAAAGCAACATTATTTTGTCCTTTATTGATAATATCTTTATTTTGAATATCAAATGTAGACATATGTTGATCATTCTTATAATATAACAAACCATCATGATATAAAACTTGTGGTGCATCAGCAACCTCTGTTAACTTCTTATCTTCCTCTCCGTTAATAGCGATACTATATATTCCATCTGTAGATGAATAATAAATCATTTGATCAATGACATTAATATTATAAGACTGTCTATCATTTATCTTTTGATCTTCTTTAGTATCAATATCATAGATATGTATACTCTCATTATCTTCATCTAATTGATAGATCACCTTATTATCTTTAACAACAACATAAAACACTGCTTTTTCAATAATCACTTGTTGATTCTTTCCATCATTATCAACAACACATAAATAGTTTTTATCATTTGTATAATAAACTTTATTTGAAATCACATTTATATAACCAGTTGCTTGATTTGTAAGTGTGACTTTATTTTCTAATGACTTATCCATTTTCACAAGCGTATTATTTTCTGCTATCATATAAACATTTGTTTCATCATAGAAGACTTCTCCTTGTTGATTGATATTACCAAAATAAGAAACCTCTTCATTCTTTCCTAATACCTCAATATCATTAGGTTTAAGATCAACGTGATTATTTTCTTTAATATTTAATGGTTCACCATTAAATAAATAAAGATAACTTATTACTGATAAGATTATTAAGACACATACTGCTATCATAATCTTTTTCTTATTCACTGGTTTAGAAACTGAAATATCTTCATTAGAGACTTCTAATTCTATGTTTTCATTTGATTGTGATTTTGATAAAGGAATATATTCTCCTTGTATTTGATTCTCTTGATGATTAGGATTTAAATTCACTCCACAATATGAACAAAACTTTGCGTTTGGTTTTAAAGGTTGTTGACATTGTGGACATTTATTAATCTTTATTCCACAATGTGGACAAAAAATAGAATCATCACTTATTTCTTTTTGACATCTTGAACAAATCATATAACTCCTCCTAACAAAAACACTCTATTGAGTGTTATCTTGTTCCTCTTCATCAACAACTTTATAATCAACATCAAATACATTTGGATCAGATGTTTGATTTGTATTATTTGGTTGATCATAATGTGTTTGTTGATAAGTTGTTTTGGTTTGTTTTCTTGAACGCATAATAGATTTAACAACATACATAACAAGAAAAACTGGAATCAAGAAAACAAGGATAGGAAAAAGAAATCTTATCAAAAACATAAACAAAACTAATACTAATATTAAATATATATAACTATTACCCATAATTCTCTCCTTTATATATTAGCTAGTGTATAGCATAAATATAAACTATACATGAACTTATTCTTCTATTTCATCATGCCATCTAAATAAATAACCTATTGGCACCTTTAATCCCAATGCAAACTTCTCGACAACTTTTAAGGTAATGTTCCTTGTTCCTCTTTCTACATCAGATATATAATTTTTTGAAAGTTGACATCTAAAGGCTAATTCTTCTTGTGATATATTTTCTCTTAAGCGAAGTTCTTTAACACGTCTACCGAATTGTATATTAATATTATCCATTGTCATTCTCCATTTGTCTAAGTTTATAAGCCTCATCTTTTATCTTTTTAAAACGATGATGTAACCCAGACTTACTAATTGTTTGACCAGTTTTATCAAAATATGCATCTGCTAATTCATTTAAGGTTAATTCTGGATTCTCTAACCTTAAAAGTGCAACAACTTTTGTTTTATCATCTAAAACCTCTATCCCTGCTTTATCTATAACATAAGCAATATCATTCATCTGAGAAGCAGATGCACTCATTGCTTTCATTTCATTTGCGATATCACAATTATTCCATCTATTCACAGTATTAGCCATAGATCTATCAATTCTTGTCATTTCAAAATCCATAACTGATTGTGATGCCCCAATTGCTCTTAAGAAATCACCAATCTTTTCTGCTGATTTAATATAAACAACATATTTATTTCTACGTTTAATTGTTTTTGCATTGAGTTCATATTGATTCATTAACCCTTCAATAAATAATGCATATTCTTCTTCATTAACACTCATCTCTAAATGATAATTAGAAGTTTCTGGATTATTAACACTCCCCACTGCTAAAAAGACTCCTGCTAAATAAGCTCTTCTTTCATCTTCACTCTTTAATAAATCTAAAGAAGGAATATTAATTAACCCAATACCCTCCATTAAGTGTAAATCCTCTAAAATCTCTCTTGCTTTAGATACAATTAAAATATAAACATTATTCTTTTTTAATTTCATCTTTCTTGAAACTCTAAATTCAATATGTGGTTGATATATCTCTTTTAATAGTTTATGCAACTTAGATGCGATTTTTGCATTCTCAGTTCGTAATGTCAGTGATAATCCAGATTGATTTAAAGAAAGTGTCCCTACTATCTTAATCATGGCACATAATATTGCTTTTTCACAATCAAAGGCAAAATCATTAAAAACAATTTCTTCCTTCACAACTCTAGAAAATGATACCACTGCTATTCCTCCTTTTAATGATCTGCATCCCTATGCCATCTATATACTTGATAATATTTTGAGTAATAATCTGCAAAATAATTCGTTAATGTCACAGAACGATGTTGTCCACCAGTACAACCTATTCCTATAATAATTTGCATTTTTCCTTCTTCTTCATATTTCTTTAATAAATAATCATAATACTCCACAGTCTTCTTAATAAATACTTGTGTTTCTTCTTGTTCCATAACATAATCATAAACTTCTTTATCATTTCCAGTCTTTCTTCTTAATTCTTCAATATAGAAAGGATTTGGTAAGAAACGTACATCCAATAATAAATCAGCATCTTTTGGTACCCCATGCTTATATCCAAATGATGCAAAAGTCACTCTAAAAACATCTTGATTCCCTTTATAGAAATATGTTTCTAGTTTATCTTGTAACTTTGCTGGTTTTAAAAGTGTTGTATCAATTGTTACATTCGCTAATTTACTAATAGGTTCAGCTATTTCTCTTTCAAAAGTTATTGCCTCTGTTAAAGAAGATGCCATATTACTAATCATTAATGGATGAGAACGTCTTGTTTGTTTATATCTAGAGAGTAGGTGTTCATCTTCTGAATCAAGAAAAACAATTGTTAAATCAACCCAATCTAAGTTAGATAAAACACGAATCGCAAATAACGCATCTCCTAAAGATACCGCCATTGCGACTTTTGAATATCGCGTAGAAGTACGGAGTAATTCTCCAAATTCCTTTAACAGGGCAACTGGGTAATTATCTATACATTGATATTCCATATTTTCAAATATTGCCATTGCCTGTGTTTTTCCAGCCCCTGACATTCCCGTTACAATCACCACTTCTATTTTATCCATACCCTCATCTCCTCTTTTTTATACTATATCAAATTTCCCACCATAAGTGTACTGTTTTTTCATGTTTTGAAAGCAAAAAATGAACTTAAGTAAGTTCATTTATTTTAATAAAGACGCAATATATTGTCCTGCTATAGCACCATCATTCGCAGCTGTAATGACTTGACGTAAATTCTTTTCAGTAACATCTCCACCCGCAAAAACGCCCTTTAAAGAAGTTTCTTGATTTTCATCAACTTCAATATATCCTCTATCATTAACGATATTTAAATCTTTAACGAATTCACTTATTGGATCTAAACCAACAAATGGAAATATTCCTTGCACTGCAATTGTTGATAACTCTTTTGTTTGTGAATCTTCAACAATTAAACCACTTACTTTATTATCAGTGACATCGACAGAATGAGGTTTCTTTAAGTAATGCATTTCAATATTATCTTTCTTTTCCATTTTATCAATAAGATATTGATCAGCTCTTAATACATCTCGTCTGACAACAACATGTACCTTAGAAACAATATCGCTAAGATAAACAGCCTCCTCAATAGCAGAATTACCGCCACCAACAACAGCCACTTCTTTTCCTTTAAAGAAAGGTCCATCACAAACCGCACAATAAGAAACGCCTCTACCACTCATTTCCTCTTCCAAAGGAACATTCATTTTACGTTCTTTTGTTCCTGTTGCAATAAATACATATTTCGCTTCATAAGAATCATCGCCGGCATAAACAACCTTATGATCACCTTTATCTTCAATCGAAGTCACTTGACCATATTCATACTTAGCACCAAACGATAAACATTGTTCATACATTGCATAGGCAAGTTCAGGTCCTTTTTTAATCATACCTGGATAGTTTTCTATCTCGGCTGTTAAGTTCAACTTACCTCCTGGCGCTCCACCGTCCAAAACAATTACACTCGCACCTGCTCTTGATGCATATAAGGCTGCAGTTAACCCAGAAGGTCCTGCGCCAATTACTAATAAATCTGTCATCTTAATTCATCCTTTCTATAAATTGTATAATTTCATCCATTTGATCTATCATAAGATCAGGATTTAATATATCCATTTCCTTTGTGCCTTTTGGTGTCCACTTGACACCAATTGTATATATCGAAGCATTCTTTCCTGCTAATATATCACTTTGATTATCACCAATCATAATAGCCTTTGATGTCTTTGTGTTTTCTAATACCTTATAAATACCTTCTGGATTAGGTTTCACATTTCTAACATTATCCATACCTATAACCACATCAAAATATTTAGTAATATCAAATAAATCCAAACCAATATAAGCTGCCTTAGAAAACTTCGTTGTGACAACCGCCAGTTTATAATCTTTATCAATTAAATATTGTAAAGTCTCAATAACACTTGGATAAATTGTTACATAATCTTCATGATGTTCATGATTATAATCTCGATAACATTCTATCAATTCTTCCACTATATCTTCATCAAAGTATCTTGAAAAAGAATCATGAAGTGTTGGTCCTAAAAAAGACATATGTTCCTCTTCACTTATTTTATAATCAGGTTTATAAAGTGAAAATACATGTTCAAATGATTTTCTAATTAATAAATCCGTATTTAATAAAGTTCCATCTAAATCAAAAATAATAGTTATATCTTTTTTCATCTCTGCTCTCCTATTGTGAATTATAGCATAGATATCTAATGTCTTAAATCAAAATGCTTTTAATTCAATATATACTATATGATAATGATATTTTACTTATATAACAAGATGTCTTATAATGAAATCGGTGATTACATATGAAAAAATCAAAAAATAAATTATTACAATTATTTCTTTCAACATTATATCTTAGTGCTTTTACATTTGGTGGTGGTTATGTCATCATCACTTTAATGAAACAAAAATTTGTTGATACATTGCATTGGATAGATGAAGAAGAGATGTTAGATCTTGTCGCTATTGCACAATCTGCACCTGGGGCAATTGCGATTAACGGGGCGATTGTTGTTGGCTATAAAATAGCTGGTTTTAAAGGTATCTTAGTGACTATCCTAGGCACAATTATTCCCCCATTTCTGATTATCTCTGTTATCTCATATTTCTACCAAATCTTTCAATCACAAATCTATATTAAGCTTATATTAGAAGGCATGCAATCAGGTGTGAGTGCGCTTATTGCTTGTGTTGTTTATGATATGGCCAAAGGCATATTGATTGAAAAAGATATTTTATCTTATGTGATAATGTTTACTTCTTTCATCGCAACATATTATTTTAATATCAATGTTGTTTATGTTATTATCATTTGCATTGTAATTGGTGTTATCCGAACTTTCCTTGATAAAAGGAGGTCGACATTATGATTTTATTACAATTATTCTTAAGCTTCTTACAAATTGGACTCTTTAGTTTTGGTGGTGGTTATGCTGCTTTACCACTTATTCAAGAACAAGTAGTCAACGCTCATCATTGGCTTAATATGGCTGAATTTTCTGACCTTATTACCATCTCTCAAATGACCCCTGGGCCTATCGCCATTAACACCGCAACTTTTGTTGGAACTAAAATTGCAGGAGTGAGTGGAGCATTAGTTGCTACTATTGGATGTATACTGCCTTCTTGTATTCTTGTCAGTTTACTTGCTTACTTATATATCAAGTATAAAAATATATTTGTTTTACAAAAAGTCCTTAAAACATTAAGACCAGCTATCGTTGCCTTAATTGCTGGGGCAGGACTAGCAATCCTGATGCCTTCCATTGGTATTACATCATTCCAAGATATCATGCAACTCAAGTTAGATATGCTTATCTTATTTTTCTTAGCGATAATATTAATTAAGAAAAAAGATGTTAATCCAATTCTTGTGATGGTCCTATGTGGTTTTATTAAGCTAGGGTTATCATTAATGATATAAAAGAGATATTGATTTAATTCAATATCTCTTTTAATGCTTTCACAAGTTTATTCATATCTTCATCTGTTCCAATTGTAATTCTTAAATATTGATCAATTCTTGGCTTATTAAAATATCTTACCAAGATTCCTTTTTCTCTTAATTGTTCAAATAAATTTTTAGCATCATAAGATGAATGCTTCACAAAAATAAAGTTAGCATAAGAATCAGGCATTACAAAACCTAATGCTTTTAATTCTTTTTTTGTATCCTCTCTTGTTTGTATAATCTTACGTGCATTCTCTTTAATATACTCACTATCTTCCATACTGGCTTTTCCTATCACTTGGGCAATTCTATCTAAAGGATAAGAGTTAAATGAATTCTTCACATCATAAAGTCTTGCAATCACTTCTTGATTCCCTAAAGCAACTCCTAAACGAATTCCTGCTAACGATCTAAACTTTGAAAAAGTTTGAATGATAAGCAAGTTATCATAGTCAGCTAATAATGGGATTGCTGACTTTCCACCAAAATCAATATAGGCTTCATCAATCACAACAACACTCTCTTGATTATGTTTTAAGATATCTTCTATAAAATCAAGTGTGACTAACATTCCTGTAGGAGCATTGGGATTAGGAAAAATAATACCAGAATTATTCTTATAATAATCTTCTTTAATGATTTCAAAATCATTATTTAAAGGAATCATTTGATAATCCATTCCATATAACTCACAATAAACAGGATAAAAAGAATAACTAATATCAGGGAAAAGAATGGGTTCTTTCCCATTAAAACATGTTAAAAAAGTAAGTGCTAAAACTTCATCAGAACCATTCCCTAAAAAGACTTGTTCATCTTTTAAACCATGATAATTCGCAATTGTATGTCTTAAATCTTCACCATCAGGATTAGGATATAAAGATAAATTCTTAGCATCAAAATCAATAATTGCTTGTTTGACTTTCAAACCTGGTTCATAGGGATTCTCATTTGTATTTAACTTAACTAAGTTCGATATTTTTGGTTGTTCGCCAGCAACATAGGGTTCAACCTTTCTTAACTTATCTTGAAAACTCATTATTATTCCTCCTTTAACATATCATCTATAACTTCATATACATAATCAACTTGTTTATCGGTATGTTTCATAATCTCTTGATTAACATGATGAAATGTATAGGCATTATCGGCAACTTCAAACATCGATATATCATTAAATGAATCCCCTATACAATAAGTCTCCATTTCTTTGTTGATTAAATCTTTTAAAGCAACAACACCACTTCCCTTACTACAACCTTGAGCAGTGATATCTAAATAATGTGTATTTAAACACCCATGTGCATAATCTTTAAAATTTTCAGCAATATACTTTTGGATTTCTATCGTTGTATCAACACCTTCATCCATTTGAAAAGTCGCTATAATATCAAACTCTTCAACTAATGGATATTCTTTTAAAAAATCATATTCATTTGTTTTTACATTTCCAACTGAAGCATGTTCATAAGTTTGACCATTACCATATCCTATTGTTTTCTTACCATTGAAAAAGAATGTTAATTGATTAGGAATTTGAATACAGTATTCAATAATCTTTCTTCCAACATCTTGAGGAATAACTTTCTTAAATATTTCTTTACCATCTTTATCAACAATATGTGCACCATTATTTAAAATTAAATAATCAAAAGGAAAATTATGTTTATCTACACAAAAATGAGCTTCTTGATAATTTCTTCCCGTATTAAAAGCAATCAAAAAACCTTCCTCTTTTAACTTCTCTAACATGATTTTATCTTGTGGATGTCGCATCTCATTAAAATCAATAATTGTTCCATCCATATCACTAAATAACATTTTCTGCATAGTTTCATTCCCCCTTATATACTTTACTATTATACTTGAATTTCAAAACTTGTCATTATATTTTCTCAAAAGAAAAAAGATGTCATGAGAC
>CAZWXH010000075.1:0-8831 GCA_964637725.1 uncultured Coprobacillus sp.
AGGAGGAACAACTATGAATATTATACAAAAAATTGCATTAGTATTGACAATTATTGGCGCATTAAACTGGGGTTTAATTGGTTTATTCAATTTTAACTTAGTTGAAAGCTTATTTGGTACATCAATGTTAAGTGCTATTGTCTATATGCTCGTTGGTGTTGCCGGTATTATTAACATTATGTTATTATTTACCGACTTAGACACAAAATAAAAAGAACTTCATTATGAATGCCCCCAAAACGTTAGACGAAAACCTAACAGATTGGAGGCAGTTCATTAAATTTGAAGTTCTTTTTTTTATTTTTCTTCGCTTGTTATAAATTTATAAACAAATGCAGCAATTGCACCACCAATTAATGGGGCTAATATAAATACCCATACTTGTTCAAGTGCTAATCCACCAGCTAATAGTGCCGGTCCAAAACTTCTTGCTGGATTAACTGAAGTTCCAGTAAATGGAATTCCTAGTATATGAACTAATACAAGAGTTAAACCAATAACTAAACCAACAACTGCTCCGTTTTCAACTTTTGAAGTTACCCCTAAAATAGCAATTACAAATACAAAAGTTAAAACAATTTCCACTACAAATGCAACTGGCATAGAAACACCTAGTGCACTTGCACTAGCAAATCCGTTAGTCCCTAATGATGCATTACTTGAGAACATGAAACAAAGAAGTCCAGCCCCTGCAATTGCACCTGCAAACTGTGCAGCAATATAAGCGACAAACTCTTTTATATCCATTTTTCCTGAGATAAGCATGGCAATAGATACAGCTGGATTAATGTGACATCCTGACACATTTCCAATCGAGTATGCCATTGCCACAATAACTAAACCAAACGCAAAAGCAATTAATAATGTACTAAATGCTAAAGGAACTGCTTGATTAGCATTTCCTAATAATGTGTTAGCAGCAACTGCACTCCCACATCCAAAAATAACTAAGACTGCTGTTCCAATAAATTCAGCAACAACTTTTTTCATTAAATTCATTCAAATACCTCCCTATTCAGACATATTATACCACGCCTTTTTTAAAACATCTAGTAAAAGTTGTACTACAGGGTACATGTGGATGATAAAGAAAAGAAGATAATTTTATTATCTTCTAAGCTTTAAAATCAACAATTTTTCCAGTTTTAAGTAATACTCTTTTTTTATGTTTAACAAGTGATAACATTGGAATATCATCATTAGAATCAGAATAACCATAGGAATGATCATAATCAATTTCAATATTTTCACTTTCTAGATATTTAAGAATGCGATGAATCTTTTCTTCTTTCTTGCAATTCTTTCCTATAACTCGAGATGTTTCATGATTATCTTTTCTTAATGTTCTCGTCCCAAGTAATTTGTCAATTGGTAAATCATTATACTGCATATAGGCTTCTACTGAAGCCGTACATAATATAACGACATACCCTTCATCTTTTTTCTTTTGCATTTCTTTGACAACATGAGGATAATGATAGACTTTAGCATGTTGTTTAAAAAACATAGCTAATTCTTGATCATCCATGATATCTAATGGAAACAATACTGCTGACTTGGCTTTTTCAAAAGTTGTTAAGTGTAATAAATACAGAACATACATTATTCCTACTTTGATATATTTGAAAATATGATAGGGACGTTTTTTCAAATCATAGATTAATAAACGTGTGATAGAATCACCTGTTGCCACTGTATTATCATAGTCAAATAAAGCTACACGCTTTAACATTAAGCTATCTCCAATGCAACTTCCATCATTGCAGTAAATGTTTTTTCTCTTTCTTCTGCTGTTGTTTCTTCACTTGTGACTAAAGAATCAGAAACAGTTAAAAGTGTTAATGCTTTTTTCTTTAAATAAGCTGCTGTAGAAAACAATGCATATGATTCCATTTCTACTCCTAGACAACCCATTGCTGCCCACTTCTGTGCTGAGCCTTTATCGGCATGATAGAAGACATCAGAAGCTAATACGTTACCAACATGATATACCAAGCCTTTTTCTTTAGC
Source organism: uncultured Coprobacillus sp. (assembly GCA_964637725.1). Taxonomy (GTDB): domain Bacteria; phylum Bacillota_I; class Bacilli_A; order Erysipelotrichales; family Coprobacillaceae; genus CAZWXH01. The sequence goes on from CAZWXH010000075.1 coordinate 2,011, forward strand.
ATGGCTGACAGCTTGTTCTAGCAAGTCATAAGAGCTAATCGCTGAAAAAGTTCCAGGCAATTCATATTGATGAGCAAAATTACTATCTGTACATGAACCCTGTACAATAATCACATCTCTTAAATGAACGTCTTCTTGCATTGAACCACATGATCCAATACGAATAATAGCCTCTACTCCATATTGAGCAAATAACTCATAGCTGTAAATACCAATCGAAGGCATTCCCATCCCTGAACCCATAATAGAAACCTCTTTCCCTTTATAAGTTCCAGTATATCCAAGCATATTTCTTACGCCATTAAATTGTTTAACATTCTCTAAATAAGTCTCTGCTAAAAACTTAGCACGTAATGGATCGCCTGGCATTAAGACTGTTTTTGCGATATCGCCTTTTTTCGCTTCATTGTGTGGTGTTGACATATTAATTTCCTCCTTTATGAAATGTCTTTCCTGCTTTAAATAAATATATTTCTTTTGCATTATCAAGAATATCTTTTTCTGCAATAGAATCCCGAATCGTTTTTATCATCAATTGATCATCTTCAATATTATACCCAAACTGTGCAAAATATCCATCTAAGACAATCAAAGGAACACTCCCTGAATTATCATCAATATAATAATCCTCAAGCAAACTGCATGTTCTAGCATAATTATCTAATGATTGCTCATCATCTATATTATACTTCGTAATTAACATACGACTTCCATATTCCTTCTCAAGTTCAGGTATGACTAAATTGATAAATGACTTACACGCTGGACAACTGATAGAATAATACAAATACAAATAATAATCTGGTTGTTTTTGACAACCAGCTAACAACATCATGAAAACAATAAATAACTTTTTCATGATTCACCCTTAAATAAGAAACGATAAGCTTCTAATTCATAACCAAGTGTTTGTCCTTTGACTGCTTTTTCAATATCTTTAACGAGTTCTCCTTCATCACCAGTTGTATAACCTAGTTTTGCGAAATATCCATCTACTGATATAAAAGGTCCCATCCCATACTTAGATTCATCAAAATCTATTAATGAATCAATAATCTTATCATATACTTTTAGAGTCTTCTCTTTATCATCTAAATCATATTGATGAATTGTCACTTGGTCACCAAATGTTTTCTCAATATAAGGAATTGCTTCTTTTTTAAATGCTTTACATTCTGCACATGTTTCAATATAAAAGAATGAAAGTGTAATATTTTCTTCTAATTGAACTGTTTGTTTCGTATTTGTACAACCCCATAATAAAAATATGGACATCATTAATAATAGCTTTCTTTTCATTTTAATCATCCTTTACTTATCTATTATAAACTATCTTTTTAAAGTTGTACACTCACAAGAATAACAATTTATTATGAATTCTATTGCAAAAAAATAATTTTAATAATATAATAGAATCAAGGAGGGTGAGAGGATGAACTTTGAATGGTCTACAAATGATATTGCAACAATGACACTATCTGTTTATGAAACAAATTTAACACTCAATAAAGCTGCTTGTGCTCATTTTGAAGATGTCAACTATGTCTTGTTAGGTATCGACAAAGAAACAAGACAAATCGGAATTAAACCTGTAAGAAAACAGGAGATAGATAATAACATTTACCAAAAGAGTCAACTTCATCGTTTCTCTTTAGGAAAGAGTTATGGAAGAATCTCAAACAAATCGTTTGTCTATGACCTAAGTCAAATATTCGATTTAGATTTTTCAAAAAATCAGTGTTATAAATTTAATGTGACATATGATGTTGTACATCATATTATGATTGCACAACTTTAAGGAGGGAAATCAATGTCAATTACTACTGTATGGACAATCGTCTTAGTTGTATCAATTATTGTTGAAGCAATAACAGTCGATCTTGTCAGCATTTGGTTTGGTTTAGGAGCTTTAGTTGCTCTTATTGCTGGATTACTTGGATTAGGAATGACTGGGCAAATTATTATATTTGCGATAGTTTCAATTCTTTGTGTATTGACATGTCGTCCAGTTGCTAAAAAGTATTTACGTGTAAATACTGTAAAGACTAACCTTGATAGAGTTATTGGTCAACATTGTTTAGTAACAGAAACAATTACTGCCGATACTAAAGGTGAAGTGAAAGTCATGGGGAACTTATGGAAAGCAACAAGTCTAGATAATATGACAATTGAAGCAGGAAAATATGCTGAAGTCATATCTATCGAAGGGGCCCATGTTGTTGTTAAAAAAATAGAAACAGGAGATGAATAGTATGTTAGATTTTATTATAAATTATAGTTGGATAGTCGTTCTAGCGCTTATTGCTATTATCGTAATTGCCAGAACAATTCGTATTGTACCGCAATCATATGCTTATGTTGTTGAAAGAATTGGAGCATATAATCGTACTTGTAATGTAGGATTACACATTTTAATTCCATTACTTGATAGAATTGCCAATAAAGTATCTTTAAAGGAACAAGTTATTGATTTTGCTCCTCAACCAGTTATCACAAAAGATAATGTAACAATGCAAATAGATACAGTTGTATATTTTCAAATTACTGATCCTAAGTTATTCACTTATGGTGTAGTCAGACCATTAAATGCGATTGAAAATTTAACTGCTACAACATTACGTAACATTATTGGTGATCTTGAATTAGACGAAACTTTAACATCAAGAGATATTATCAATTCAAGAATGCGTTCTATCCTTGATGAAGCAACTGATCCTTGGGGTATTAAAGTTCACCGCGTGGAAGTGAAAAATATTATTCCTCCTCGTGATATCCAAGAAGCCATGGAAAAACAAATGCGTGCTGAACGTGAAAGACGTCAAGCAATCTTACAAGCTGAAGGTCAGAAAGCATCTGCTATCTTAACTGCTGAAGGATTAAAAGAATCTATGATTCTTGAAGCCAATGCAGAAAAAGAATCAAAAATTGCCCGAGCAACTGGTGAAGCAGAAGCCTTAAGACTTGTTTATGAAGCCCAAGCTAAAGGGATTAAATATATCAATGATGCAGCACCTGATCAAGCTTATGTCACATTAGAGGGATTTAAGGCATTAGAAAAACTTTCTGAAGGTGAAGCAACTAAGATTATTATTCCTAGTGATTTACAAGGACTTGCCGGTGCAGTTACTTCAATTGCTGAAATCGCAAGAGATCCAAAAAAGAAAATTAAATAGTACCCAAAAAGCATTTAATCTATCTTGTAAGATATTTTAAATGCTTTTTTATTTTAATGATTTTTAGACAAAAAACGAGTATATAAAGAATAAAAGTAACAGTACTCTACTAATAATTCAAAATTATACTTATTTATTTTATGCGAGTAGAATTTGTATATTTACCTACTCCATACATTGATTGAGGGATTTGAGGATTACTTAATCTTGTACCTTCCTCTACCCTGCTATGTGAATACCAAGCACCATTATATGATGTTCTGTAATGAACAGACATAAGATTATGACGGTTTAATTGTGCATCAGCCAAAGCTCTATTGTTTACTGCTGAAGTAAAACTAGAAATTGATGTAATGCCTCCATATACTGCAGCAGCGTATCCTATTGCTGGTAAAAAACCCGAAATTACTACTGAATTAGTTATACCAAGTTTTGTTAATAAACTTTTTGCAGTGGTAGCACTATATGAACTTGCAGCAATATCTCTTAATGTACTTTGGACATTCCCTTTCAATGCGTTAGCACACATGTCTCCCATTTGATTCCAATTCGTATAGTCAATCAATGTAAACACCATACTTCCATTAGTTGATGTGCTTCCTCCTCCACTAGTACGCCTCCAATAACTTCCTGGGTTTGCAATAGTTTTGCTAGTATCAACTTTCGTACTTGCAGGAAAAATTTGTGTCGAGCGTGAATATTTCTGCTGCTTTTTTTCTTCATAATTTTTATTTATATAATCCGCAATTTTATTATTCTCATCCTTCAGAATATATGGATTATCAAAACTTCCATCACCACCAACTATAAAATCATTATTAGCTCCGATACAATTCGTTGAAAAAAATGCTACTAATATTGCAACTCCCAACGATAATATTTTTCTCATTTAATAATCTCCTTTTTTATAAAGAAGTAATTATATTTCCTTCTCCATATTCTTTATTTGGTATTTGTAAATAAGAAGGATTATCAATATGAACCAAAGTTGTTAGTTGATACCATTTTTCTTTATACTTTAAATTATATGTCACAATCATCTTGGCACTATTATTTAAAATATCATCTGCTAATCTCAATGAAAACAAATCTGCTCTTTTCGAATCAAACAATTTCGAATCAACCTTTTTATTTAAATTTAAGTCAAGAGAATTGTAGCTTGTCGTTATCATAAATCGATCATCCTTAAATCTTTTAACAACATCTTCCTTTAATTCCTTTTGTACTCCATCACAAGTATAAATAATCATCATATTGGACTGCATTTGATTTCCAATATAATGAACTGATTGAATTTGAATATCGGATTCACCTTTTTTATCCACTTTCCAAACACTATCAGTATCATCTTTATATTTATTTATATCATTTTTAAATATGGAATCAAATTCATCAGCAAAATCCTTTTCCATACTTTGTATTAAGCTCACATCATTAATAAAATAAGGACTTTTCTCTGTTCCCTCCCCTCTTTTCTTGCCAATTTGTTGATTTATAACAACAAATAAAGTTATAATACTAACTAAAAAGATACAACAAACAATCTTCTTCATAATGTATTCCTCCCATCACTACAATAATTCTTTTTTATGTTTTTTTTATTTATAAGGTAAATCTGGTGCTTTTATTGCCCAATTTGGTCATAAAAAAGAACTATCAACAATGATCTTTCATCCCTATCAACTACCCCATTATACTTTCTTACTATATCTAAAATATCTTCACTCACTTCTAATTCCACATTACATTTTACATAAATCCTTAAATTAATATTTGAAATAATACTAATACTTGCATGCTTTTCTTCAATTTGGTTAAAGATTTCATTAAATAATATTAGCATATCTAATTCTTGAATTTTTATGTCATCTACTATAGAATCACTAATTTGTATATCACTGTTCTTGGAATAGTTAATATATGAATTGATAATTACATTAAGAGTTTCGTCTTTGCAAATAAACCTTTGAGGATACTCATGTGTTAGAAAATATTCATCAATACATGATAGAACTTCTTTTGAGTCTAACTTGTCCTTTATTTTTAAAACTAATTCACATAAGTCATGATAGTCGTTTTGATAAGTCCCATTAGAAATAGCAATTCTTCTCAGATATTCTAATTTATTTTCATAAAAACTTTTCTTTATCTTTTCAAAAATAAATTTATTTTGATATGAAATAAAACGATAAAACAAAAGATACATAATAACAAACATTATATACATAATACTTCCCATCAAATATAGCTCCATTGCGTATCTACTTGAATAACTAACTAATAAATTATTGACCATTAGTACAAATGCACTGAAGAAAAAGAGTGGTTTTTTGTATTTCATAAATGATCCCTTTAATAAAGGATTAATTTCTTTTGATATAAAAAGACAAATAAAATATTCTAAACATAAAACCGCACTCAAATAAAAAAACATTATAATTTCATTATTAAGTATTAAAATAAAATTGTTTTTAAACAATACAGAAACAAATAACATGATAAGAAATTGAGAAAACTGACTAATTAGTAAAAACATTATACTTGTCAACCAATATGCTTTATCTTCTTTAGAATATAAACTATGTGCAAGAGATATAAGAATTATAAATTTAAATAATTCTTCTAAGAAAAAGCCAACAAATAGGTAATTCATGATAGAAAACAACGATCCACCTACAATTACAGCCAATATTTTTCTAGATCTTTTTTCAGTTATATGAGTATGTAATGATAAAAAATATATGTATAGCAGAATACTAATTATATTAAAAATACTAATACTTACAATCATATCATATCCACCTCTTTAATCTTTTTAGATATTCTTCCTTTACATATCTAAACTTACGTCTACTTATATATAATTCATCGCATAATCCTTTTAATTTTATTTTTTCTTTTGATATAAAAGAGATTCTGTCTAAATTAACTATAGTATGTTGATTTATTAGTATAAATTGATTAGGTAAATTTTCTAAAAAAGAACCAATTGATCTCCAATAAATTTGAATTATATCATCTTTTGTATGTAAGTACGTTTTCCTATAATAAGACTCTATATAATAAATATCTTGATATTGAATAAATAACTCACCATTAAGAGAATTAATACCAATTCCTGAATGATCAAAATATTCAACACAAAATGCTAAAACACTATTTATTTCTTCCAAGTGGTTTTTTTCAATGAACCGATATATATTTAACCCAAAAGCATTTGGCATATATCTTTTATGCGCTGTAATATATACAATTATAGATTTAGGCTGATATTCTGATATTTCTTTTGCGATAGTCATACCATTTAAATTATCAAGTTCAATATCCAAAAAGAACAGATTTGTTTTTTCCCTATTGCTTAAATATTCTTGATAATTCTTACATCTTGATACCTCAAAATCTAAATCATTTTGAAATTGATATTCAAGAATGATCTCATATAATTTATTCATAAAATATTCATCATTTTCAAGTATTAATATTTTCATATTTCAATTTAATCCATATACTAGAATATACTGGATTTTCTCCCCTCCAAAGAATGAACGCATAAGTTTTAAAAGCACCTTTTTATTATTCTATCATAGCCGTATATATAAAAAAAGAACTGAAATCCTGAATAGTCAAAAAACTATTGATTTAGCACAG
>CAZWXH010000076.1:0-8775 GCA_964637725.1 uncultured Coprobacillus sp.
GTCATGAGACATCTTATGCTATAAAGTCTTTCACTTCATGTATATATGTAAATTCACTCATAAATCCTTGACCTTTTTTATAAACAATAAAAGAAGATTTATCTTGATACTCCCCTAAACCATAATGACCAATTGTTTCTTTCTTTTCATTAAATTCATTTTTTCTCTTTGAAAAATCCTTCATTAGTTTTTGAATTTCTTTTTGATCACTCACAAAATAACGAATTGCTTTTAACTCATCCTCATTAAAGATTAAGTCTTCAAAATCTTCACCGTTATTCTTTTGAACAGTTATCTTTTCATTATTATATAAATGTGCTCTATCAAAGTTCTTTTCAACTTTCAAAGTTAAATTATCACTAATTTGAGTTGAATATGTCATATAATAATAAACATTATAATTATCTAAAACAGATATCTCATATGTTTTATCAAAGATATATCCGGTATCTTCACTTATCTTTAATTCATAATCTTCAATTGATTGAATATAAGAAGAGACATTACTAAACTGTCCTTTATAATCAGCTAATGTTGTATATTGGGCAACAATTCGTGTGGGATTTCCTTTTCTAATTTCACTCAATTCAATTTTATCTTCTTCACTTATTGTTGGTGATTGTGATACTGTATTTTCTAAGAAACGACTATACAAAAGAGGAATCGTAATAAATGAGAAAAAGATAATCACATATAATAAATATGTCATTGATTTATTCTTAGGACCTCTTGATTTATATTGTTGTAAATCTAAACCACAATGAGGACAAAATTTATCATCATTTAGTTCTTTTCCGCATCTTGGACATTTCTTCATTAGTTTTCCTCCTTAAAGTACTCATCCATAAACTTATAAAATTCATGAATAAATTCTTGTTTCTTTTCTTTTTGTTTTTCTCTATCTTTTATTTCAAAATAATCTTCATCTAAAAATTGATACGTTTTTAAAAACTTTCCATTCTCTATAATATGTATAGACGGAGTCCAATCAAAATGTAACTCTTTATATAAATTATCATAAAAATCCTTTTCTTCTTGAGTTGCATCTTTAGCTTTAGCCTTATCTCTAAAATCTTTGATATTGAGATAATAAATGCCTGTCCTTGGATTTTCTTGAACATACTCTTCTAATATCGGATAGAACTCTTGGCAGTCTCCACAATCTGGTCTTCCTATATATAATATAAATTTAACATCTGAATTTAAATTCTGTGTTAACTTTTCATAATTTATACTTTGAATTCCATTAATTTCAATTTTTTTTGTTTGATTTGATGAAGAACAACCTAATAAAACAAACATCATCAATAAAAGACATAGTCCTTTTTTCATAGAATCACTCCATTTTGTCTAATATACCATAAACCATATAAAAAGAAAAGATAAGAGTTTCCCCTTATCTTAACAAACTTTCTCCATCCATCTCACTAGGAATTTCTAAACCTAACAGTTGTAAAATTGTTGGTGCTAAATCACCAAGCTTTCCATCTTCTTTTAACTGTAAATGAGTATTTGTGACAATTAATGGCACTGGATTTGTTGTATGAGCAGTAAATGGATTATCACTTTCATCTAATAATCTTTCACTATTTCCATGATCAGCAGTAATTAACATTGTCCCACCTAAATCAAAGACTTTCTCATAAACTTCTCCGACACATTCATCAACAACGCTAACAGCCTTAATTGCTGCAGGGATGATTCCAGTATGTCCGACCATATCACAGTTCGCAAAGTTCACGATAATCACATCATGAATATCTTTATCTAATTCTTTAATTAATGCATCTTTCACTTCATAAGCACTCATTTCTGGTTGTAAGTCATAAGTTGCTACTTTTGGTGAATTAATCAATACACGTGTTGCTCCATCAATTTCCTTATCAACACCACCATCAAAGAAGAATGTCACATGAGCATATTTCTCAGTTTCGGCAATTCTTAATTGTTTCATACCTTTCGATGATAAATAATCACCTAAAGTGTTTGTTAAATCTGGTAAAGCAAAGGCAATCTCACCTTTCACTGTATCAGCATATTTCATCATACAAACAAATTTAATATTCTTTGGTTTGCTTGGTTTGAAATCTTCATAAACATCTGCTGTAAAGACATTAGCCATTTGAATTGCTCTATCTGGTCTAAAGTTAGCAAATATAATAGCATCGTTATCTTCAACACCACCGTTAATTGATGGATTATATCCTGGTAATACAAATTCATCAAATGTTTCTTTTGCATAAGAATCTTTTACATATTGTACTGCATCACTATAGGTTTCTCCTGATTTAGCAACAAGTGTGTTGTATGCTAATTCAACACGATCCATTCTTTTATCTCTATCCATTGCATAATATCTACCTGATACAACAGCAATTTGTCCTACTCCAATTTCATTGATTTTATCTTGTAATTCTTGAACAAAATCAGCACCGCTATCTGGCGCAACATCTCTACCATCTAGAAAAGCATGTACAAACACGTTTTCTAAACCTTGATCTTTCGCTAATTTTAATAATGCATAAATATGTTCATTTGATGAATGAACTCCACCATTAGATAATAATCCCCAAATATGTAATTTAGAGTTGTTCTCTTTAGCATGTTGAATCGCTTCTAAGAACTTTTCATTTTTATAAAATGATCCATCTTCAACTGCTTTATTAATTAATGTAAGTGATTGGTATACTGTTCTCCCTGCCCCAATGTTCAAATGACCAACTTCACTATTTCCCATTTGTCCCTCTGGTAATCCTACTGCATAACCACTTGCTTGAATTGTTGTCGTTGGATACAATGTCATCAAATCATCTAAGTTAGGTGTATTGGCAAGCTTTACAGCATTTCCATCAATTCTTTCTGTTAATCCATATCCATCAAGGATACATAAAACTATAGGTCTTTTTTTCATTTCACTACCTCCATATGGGCTCATTATACAAAATAATAGCCAAAAAATAAAGTTTAAAACATTATTTTTTCACTTATTCATATATAACCACCACAATTCAATTTTTATTTAATAAATAAAGGATATGAAAACATATCCTTTACTGTTTTTTATCTCCATTTTTTAAAACATGATCAGATAAAATAGTTAATTCAATTTTAGATAATCTCTTATCTTTAACTTCAATGACTTTAAATCTAAAATCATTCATTTCAACTGATTTATGTTGACCTGATTCAGGGATTTCTCCTAATAAATCAAGCACCAAACCACTTAATGTCTCATGATTTTCACTCTCTAAATGAATCATTAATTCCTCATTAATATCATCTAAACTTAAATTACCATCAATTAGATAAGTTGCCGAATTAATCATTTGAATACTTGGATTATCAAATTCATCATATTCATCTGATATCTCACCCATAATCTCTTCAATTAAATCTTCAGTTGTAGCAATACCAGAGAATCCACCATATTCATCTACAAGAATAGCAATATGTTGATGTCTTTTTTGCATATCTTTAAATAATTCATCTATATTCTTTGTTTCTAATACAAAATATGCTTTTCTTAAACACTTTCTAATATCAACATTCTTAAAACCAACCTTATAAGCTTCTACAACATAATCTTTAATATGTAAAATACCAATAATATTATCAATTGATTCTTCATATACTGGAATTCTTGTATAATGCATTTCCATAAGTTCTTCAAGAAAGTCTTCAATAGGATCATCAATATCAATACAGAAAACATCTGGGCGTGGTGTCATAACATGCATTGCCAAGATATCATCAAACTCAAAAATACTATTAATCATTTCTGTCTCAGTTTCATTAAAAACACCTTTTTCTTGTCCACTTTCAACCATCATCTTTATTTCTTCACGAGATAAAGACTCTTCTATATTTTCATCTTTCATTCCTAACAGTCTTAAAACAAGACCAGTAAAGAAAGACAGCAGTTTTATAAATGGTGATAAAACTTTACTTATAAATAAAATAGGTCCTGCACATACCATTGCGATTGATTCAGCCTTTTGTAAAGCAACTCTTTTAGGAACAAGTTCTCCTAAAATCAAGGTTACAAATGACAATAAAATAGTAATGACTATCATTGCAATTGATTCTCCAAAAGGAATATTCCATTGCATTAAGACTCCTGCAAATTCCTTAGATAAACCTGTTGCTGCACTTGCAGAGTTAAAAAAACCTGCTAAAGTAATCGCAACTTGAATTGTTGATAAAAAACTTGTTGGTTCATTTAACAACTTTTCAACTATCTTTGCTTTCTTATCACCTTGTTCAGCAAGATGACGAATCTTTGTCTTGTTGATAGAAACAATTGCCATTTCACTTGCTGCAAAATAAGCATTCACTAAAATCAATATTCCAATAATAACAAACTGCAAACCTATATTTGTCTGCGCGGGGTCAATTTCCATATGTATCCTCCTATATGAAATTGCTTATATTTTAACAATAATCTATATAATTGTAAATAGTTTCAAACTATAAATAAAGAGAGCTATAATAGCTCAATGTTTCTTCTTTGGTGTAGAAATCATATAAATCCCTATAAAACTTAATATCAAAGGCCAATAATCTTCTATTGTCCTTTCAATTTGTTGTAAGAAATCATTTTGATTCCCAGTCTGATTAATAGTTAATAAAACTCCTAACATCATCATTATAATGCCAATGTTTCTTTTTAAGTCCATTTTTCCATCACCCAAGAATATTATAGACAATTTTATTTATAAACTTTGTCGAAAGATAGAACTTCATTACAAAAAGCAAGTAATGCTTCTAAATCAACTTCTTCTCTTCCTTTTTGTGAATAAACAATAACTTCATGTTCGTATTCAAAACGATTAGAATGGATAATACTATTCAAATCAACTCTTAGTTCAGAAGGTATTGTTATAAAAAGATTTTCAGACATTTTTCTTAATAACACACATAGTGTTGCTAATGTTAATTCTAAATCTAAGATTGATTTTTGTTCATCTTTTAGAAGAATATCTTTATTAAATATTCCAGCCTTTTCATCAATCTTATCTAGTCTATTCAAAATAATTTCAACTGTCACAAGATTTTGTTCAAGTGCTTCTAAATAGCACATTTCTTTTAGTTCACGTTTTGTCATAGTTATCACCCAATAACATTATACTAGAAATAGAAAATTATGAAAGACTTGATTTAACTTTGATTAAGATATTCTTCAAATGAAATCTGTCTCGTTGTGATATCTTTAGCCGCTTTTTTGCCGACATAACGATAATGCCATGGTTCATAGTTTATACCTGTCAACTTTGTTTTTTCAGTTGGATATCTCAGTATAAATCCATACTTATAACAGTTTGCGATCAACCACTTTTGTTCAGGTGTTGCTTCCTGATTTTTATCTAATAGTTGATAATCTTTTGAAACAATATCAACCGCTAATCCTAATTGGTGTTCACTTGTTCCTGGTACCGCTACCCACTTTGCTGCTTCTTCCTTAGCGCTATGAGTTGAATATCCTTCATTCAAATACTTTTTAACTTTGTTATTATAAAGAGTTTCTTGCTTTTCTTGTGTGCGATAAGATGAACAAATAAGTGGTGATAACCCTTCATTACGACACGCATCCATCATGTCTTGTAAGTCATCAAGAATTCTTCTATCTACAGATTGTCCGTTTTTTAAAGCAACAGTATCTACTTGATAGTCATTTGGAATATGATTCCATTGATTCACAAGTATAAGTCTCCAATCATTCTTATCAATCTTTGGACTTTTCTGACTTTGAGAATAGGTTTCCTTATTGATTTGATTTGTGTTATCAGCATTCTGACAAGCACTCAGTATAAAAATCATTAGACATAATACAACTATAAGTTCTATTTTCTTCATTATTCAACCCTCATTTCTATTCCTATATTGTAGGCTAGGGTTACATCATCTCTTCATCATAGAAGCATCATAGTTGCATAATAATAAAAAGCAAGGTTATCCTTGCTCACTCTAATAGGTTTAAACGATATTGAATTTTCTTATTATCTTTATAAAAAAGATAGCTAAACATAATATCTACTTCTTTATAAATATGATGTTCTTTATCTACTTCCTTATAAATATGATACTCTTTATCTCCTTCTATTTGTTTATATATTTTATCTTGATCTAATGATAAATAATCAAAGAAATTTTCTGGCTTTATATTTCCTTGTTCTATTTCATGTTCAATTGATAAATCATATATTTTTCCAGTATTGATATCAGCTTTCAATTCTATTTTAAAATCAGGAAAATTATATTCAACCCATACAATTGTTAACATTTCTAAACTAATCTCACTATCGAAATAATTTGTTTGTCGTATTATTTCAAAACTATAGTCTTGATTTAGATCGACCTTTGGAATAATGTTTTTTTCTTTCAATTTTTCTATTTCAGTTAAGAATAGAGCTTTAACTTCATTTATAGGCTTCTTTTCAATAAAAGTGATTTTTTGATTTATTTTAGAGTGCATTATTAATTCTATACTCGTTAGAACTTCAGGGTTTTCATGCGTTTTTTCTTTAATCTTTTCACTATAAACTTGATCAATTCGATTCTTATTTTGGATCTCTGTAATAACAATTGGAGAAACCCCTATAGTTATTAAAATAATTAAAGATACAATAACTTTTATATAGACTTTCATAGTTGTTCTCCTATCAATTCAATAGTAACGATTGTCCCAATGCCTACTTCACTTTGGAAACATACTGAAGCTTTATGTAATTTCAATATTTCATCACAAATAGCCAAACCAAGTCCAGCTCCTCCAACATCCCTTGATCTTGATGATTCGATCCTATAAAAGGCTTGCATAATTTTTTCTAATTCCTTCTCTTCAATTCCTTTTCCATTATCTTTAATAGAGATGCAATATCCTTTATCTGTCTTTCTCCCAATAATTGTAATCACACCATTTCCCTGAATTGCTTTTCTTGCATTGTCTATTAAATTAATACAAACTATCTTTATTAATTCAATATCAATATCAAGTTGTCCCGGGGTTATATCCATACATAATTTAATACCATTATTTGTAACTATTGGTCCCATCATGTCTTCAATATCTTTAAAGAACACTTTAGCATCAACTGTTTGTTTCTGTAGGTCTTGGTTTTTAATAACAATTAATTTCAACAATCTCATTGATAAAGTTTCTAACCTTTTCCCCTCACTAAATATATATTGAGCAGATGTTACAATCGCATCAGAAGCCATATTTTTAGACCTTAACATATCAGCATATCCAATAATTGAAGTTAATGGTGTTTTTAATTCATGTGAGAATGCCCCTACAAACAGTTCCCTTTTTTTAATTTCACTATTTAATTCACTTATCTTATTTTCTAGATTTTGCGACATTATATTAAAATGTTGTGATAAAACAGCAATCTCATCAGTTCCACTCATCTCAATAGTTTTTTCAAACTTTCCTTCTGATATTTCTTGAGTTGCCTTTGTCAGTTTATATATAGGTTTCATTAAGAACTTTGACATAATAGATGTGATTATCCCACCAACAATCAAGATTATAACAATGAATTGCGCAAAGATTTGGTATTGATTTCTTTGACTTTCAACAATTGGTGTTACATCTCTTAAGACTTCAATATAAAACTGTTCACCATCAAAATTGATCATTTTTGCGCTTTGAATATAATTTTTTCTATTTTCTTCTTTTAATGTATAACATTTATTATCAGTCGTAACAAAGTTAAGAATATCATTATCTATTTCTTTAATCAAAGTAGAGTATACAACCTTTTTACTTTGTTGAGTAATTCTAAAAGGAGACATTCCATTAATCTTATTAACTTCTAAATCTTGAGCAATTATTTTAATAGCTTCTTCGTTTTTAAAATATTTATAGTTTGATGGTTGACTCTTATATGTTCGATTTAAGGAGTAATCAATTAAATCACACAATTGATATCCCATTTTAACTTCGTATCGAATACTATCCTCAAAATTCTTATTGATTAAAAAATAACTCCCTAAAGAGAAACATGAAATCGTTATAAACATTGTCATTAAAAATATCTTCCAAGAGAATTTCATCTTTATACCTCTAATCTATATCCAATCTTATATACAGGAACTATTTTATCTTCTAAACCAAGCTTCTTTCTCATTCGTTGAACATGTAGATCAACTGTCCGACTATCTCCTATATAAATATCTTTCCATATTATTTCATAAATTCTTTCTCGATAAAGAGCAATATTCTTATTTCTTACAAACAATAAAAGGATATCAAACTCTTTGGCGGTCAAATTAATTATATCTTTATCTTTTTTTACAAGTCTTGACTCTAAGTCAATCTCAATATCAAAAAGATGAATATGTTTTGATAACTTATGATTCCTTCTCAATACTGCCTCTACTCTTGCTAATAATTCAATAATCTCAAAGGGTTTACTCATATAATCATCTGCCCCTAATTTCAATCCTTTTACTTTTTCTTCTGTTTCTGATTTGGCAGTTAAAAAAATAGTTGGAATCTCATAAGAACGAATATACTCCATAAGCTCATACCCACTTATTCCTGGCAACATAATATCAAGTAGGATAAGATCATAGCTCTCTTTGTTTATCATTTCAAATGCATCTATGCCATTATATGAACAATGACAAAGATATCCAGCATCATCCAAATTTATCTTAATTAATTGGGATATAGCCCTTTCATCTTCTACAATCAATATTTTATTCATGATTTATCCTCCCTCGTATAATATGTACGTAATCAGTTAGTGAAGTTTTATTAATTCACTC
>CAZWXH010000077.1:0-8488 GCA_964637725.1 uncultured Coprobacillus sp.
ATTATCGCCGTAACCGTAGAAACCTCACCATCATATAATATCCCCTCCTTGTAATAAAAAACGTCTCTTAGCTAATGCTAAGAGACGAAGTTATCGCGGTACCACTCTTTTTGATATATCAACGATATATCCCCTCTTGTCTTTAAAGCAGACTGACTTTATATCCTACTGTTTTCAGATATACCTCTCCAAAGTGCGGTTCATTTAAACTTGTATACTGATCTTCCACCTACACCAGCTCGCTTAATACTTATTTAAACTACTCTCTTTTTCTATGAGTTTTTATTACCTGTTATTATAACCAAATGAATATGATTGTCAACAACAATTTAAATTTTTATTTCGAAAAAAATTTTAAAACTTTTTTAGAAGCCCTATTTACTTTATCAATAGGTTCATTCAGTTCATCTAATTGTATTATTAATTCATCTAATTCTCGGTTCATATCTTCAGCTTCTTTTTGTTTAAGTTTCAACGCTTTAATGCTAGAAGAAACATTCTGTTTTTTATTTAATAAATAAACTGCTAATATTAATAACAATAAGCCGCATACTATATATATAAATATCATAATTATCCCTCACTTTTTCATATTATAACACAAAATATATTGTTTTAATATTATAATGTTCGACATATTTCTTTTTTTATTGTAACATTATAAGGTAAAACAAGGAGGACCTTTTGTGGATATTATAAAACGTAAATTTAATTTATCTTTAATGATAAATCCATATGTCTATATGATTTTATCTATTATATTCTTAGAAATATTAATTAGAATTAATATTGTCAAAACAATTCATTTCAGCTTTATTTATATTATTATATCTGCTATTGCGATAGGATTAGCTCTTTCAATAATATCAAAGTTGTTTAATAAGAAAGTGAACACTATCATATATTCATTCTTTTTATTGTTACTAGGAGTATATTTTTGTGCTCAAATCTTATATTTTGATTTCTTTAAAACTTTTTTAGCAATTAATTCTATTGGTAATGGTGGTCAAGTTGCTGAGTTTTATAAAGATATTATTCAATTATTTTTAAATAATATACTTTGGATTATTTTATGTCTATTACCTTTTGTTTTCTTTATATTTTATGCAAGAAAACATATCAATATTAATAAAGTTGAAAAACAAGAATTGCTTACAAGTTTTGTAATCTGTGTTTTAAGTTTTATTTTGAACTATGCTATGTTATATCTTCCAAGTAGTTCATTAAACACACCTTTGGATTTATATAAAGAAGCAACACTTAATGAGTTGACAGTTGATCAGTTAGGAATGTCAAAATCAGCTATTCTTGATATAAAAACATTTTTCTTTGGTAAAAATGCTCCTACTCAAGTTGCTCCACCTATCGAAAAAGAACCTGAGATTGTTTACGATCCTCAAGTTATGAATATTGACTTTGATAAACTGATTAATGAAACAAGCAATGGTACTATAAAAAATATGCATCAATATTTTAAAAATGTGACGCCATCGCAAAAGAACGAGTATACTGGAATGTTTAAAGACTATAACGTTATACTTATAACTGCCGAAGGTTTCTCACATTATGCAATTGATAAAGAAATAACACCGACACTATATAAACTCGCAAATACTGGATTTGTATTTAAAGACTTCTATACACCTTTATGGAATGTCAGTACGAGCGATGGTGAATATGTTGCAATGCAAGGTTTAATCCCTAAATATGGCGTATGGAGTTTCAAAAAGTCATCATCTAACTATTTGCCTTTTACTTTAGGAAAACAATATCAAAAGCAAGGATACAAAACGATTGGTTATCACAATCATTCTTATACATACTATGCTAGAGATATATCACACCCTAATGTGGGATATGATTTTAGAGCCCCAAGACATGGTTTAAACATTACGAAACAATGGCCTGAATCTGATTTAGAAATGATGGAAAACAGTATTGATCATTATATTAATGAAGATCGTTTTCATACATATTATATGACAGTTAGTGGACATACTAATTATACATATCAAGGAAATATGATGGCTAGAAAAAACAAAGATGTTGTGAATCACTTGAATTATTCTGAATTAACAAAAGGTTACTTAGCGACACAAGTCGAATTAGATAGAGCATTAGAGCACTTGATTAAAAGACTTGAAGAAGCTGGTAAAGCCGATAAAACACTTATTGTAATGAGTGCTGATCATTACCCTTATGGCTTACCAGAAAGTAACTATAATGAACTTGCTGGTCATGAAATCGAAGGAAATTTTGAAATCATGAAAAACTCGTTAATCATTTGGAGTGCTTCAATGAAAAAACCTATTGTTGTCGATAAAGCAACAAGCAGTCTAGATATCTTACCTACCGTTTCTAATCTTCTTGGTTTAGAGTATGACTCTCGACTTTTAATGGGAACAGATGTCATGTCTTCAACACCGCCATTAATTATTTTCTCAAATAAAAGTTTTATTACTGATAAAGTTAAATATAATGCAAAGACTCAAGAAGTAACTTGGCTCAATGGTACATCTCCTGATGAGGAATACCTAAAACAGATGAATAATATTGTTAAACAGAAATTTGATTATTCTGCATTAATATTAGACAATAATTACTATAAACATGTATTCAATGGAAATTAATTCCATTGAATATTTTTTTATGTTTGGTTAATCCTATACAAAAAGGAGTGTAATAAAAAATGCCGTATATTAAAAATGTATTTGCTAGACAAGTCTTAGACTCTCGAGGATTTCCTACAATTGAGGTTGAAGTTCATACTGAAAGTGGTGCTAAAGGAAAAGCAATTGTTCCCTCTGGCGCATCAACTGGAATCTATGAAGCTCATGAATTAAGAGATGAAAAGAAAGATAAATATTTAGGAAAAAGTGTTTTTAAAGCAGTTAGTCGTGTAAACGATGATATTCAAGAAATGATTCTAGGTTATGATGTTACAAATCAAAGACTAATAGATGATGCATTAATTCAGTTAGATGGTACTAAAAACAAGAAGAAACTTGGTGCCAATGCCATTCTAGGCGTCTCATTAGCCTGTGCAACTTGTGCTAGTGAATATTATGATATTCCCTTATATCAATATATTGGTGGATGTAATTCACATATCCTCCCTATTCCAATGATGAATATTATCAATGGTGGAGCTCATGCTGATAATCCTCTGGACTTTCAAGAATTTATGATAGTACCAGTAGGTGCCTCATCAATAGATGAAGCTTTAATGATGGGTTCAACAATCTTTCACCATTTAAAATCAATTCTCAAGGAAAAAGGTTTGAATACTTCTGTTGGTGATGAAGGCGGTTTTGCGCCGATGTTACAAGACAACGAAGATGCCTTGAATTTCATTATGGAAGCCATTGAAAAAGCAGGATACAAACCAAAAGAAGAAATCTGTATTGCTTTAGATGTCGCAGCAAGTGAATTTTATAAAGATGATTTATATCATATGCAAGGTAAGGATTATACTTCAAGTGAACTGATCGAATATTATCAACGCATGGTTAAAAAGTATCCTATTATCTCTATTGAAGATGGTTTGGATCAAGATGATAAAGAAGGTTGGATGGCTCTTACAAGAGACCTTTCTTCCATCCTATTAGTGGGTGATGATTTATTTGTAACAAACAAAGAAAGATTACAAATGGGCATCAATGAAAATATAGCCAATGCTATATTAATTAAAGTTAATCAAATAGGAACTTTGACAGAAACACTAGATGCTATTGAACTCGCTAAACGTAATGGCTATAAAATTATTATCTCTCATCGTTCTGGTGAAACAGAAGATACTTTTATTGCTGATTTAGCCGTAGGAACAAATGCCGGTTATATTAAAACTGGATCTCTTTCAAGAAGTGAAAGAATAGCGAAATACAATCAATTACTAAGAATTGAAGAAGAACTTTATCCAATTCATAAATTTGGAATAAAAAAATGATGTCATAGACATCTTTTTTTATAACCCTTTTTTAATTTGTTGAAATTTTTCTTTGTTTTCATCTGTATACCCAACCAATAGATTAGGATATAAACTAGCTATTTGTTCAAGAATAGCGTTGGCTTCTTTTTTATGAGAAGAGAACAGTCCTGAAGCATTCATAACCACAGTACGTTTTAAGGATTGATCATAAACAACGATTTTGATTTCTCTATCAATAACAAATAAAATAGAACTTTTCTCAATATATATCCATTGAATATCCTTGAAATTGATAACGTAAGGTAAAGGATGGTTAAATACAATATAATCATTCAATACCATAGCTTTAATTTTTGAATATACACTTAAAGGATGATTCATTTGTTCATTAATTATATTAAGTTCATTGTTTTCTTTATAATACTGTAAACACTTTGATGATTTTCTAGAATTATAGAAAATAACAAAAATGAGAATAATCAAAAACAATCCTAAGCCCACTAATACACCTAATAATAAAATAACAATTTCGATATATCCTGTCATTTGATGATCTAATGCAGTATTTCCAATATAATCAGACATTTGTTCAATGGTTTGAACTTTTAACTCAGGAAATGATTTTTGAAATATTGGTAGTAACTTTTGATATTCTTCCTCATCTAATATTCTAAGTGAACCTTCAACTCTTTTTAAAGAACTTACTTTATTAACTCCACTATCATCACTATATACATAAACATATTCACCATCGTCAACTATGTATAACTCTGATGAAACCGGAATAACGCTTTGAACATCAAGATACATATAATCATACTTATTTTCTACTTGATAAGCAACTGCCTCTTTTTTCATAAGACTTGCTGTCACAACTCCACAAGTCGTTAAAACAATAAGGATAATACTTAAAATGATTAAATGACGATAGAGATGAAATGGAAGCTTCTTTTTAATTCTCTTTTTTAACTCCTTCATCTTTATTCTTCTCCCTTGAACTGCATTTTATATAAATGAGCATATTGACCACCTTGTGACAATAACTCTGAATGTGTTCCTTGTTCATTAATTCCTTCTTCTGTTAATACACAAATTCTCTTGGCATTTTTAATCGTTGAAAGACGATGAGCAATAACAAACGTTGTACGATATTTAGCAAGTGCTTCTAATGATTCTTGAACAATATGTTCACTTTCATTATCTAATGCACTTGTTGCCTCATCAAAGATAAGAATCGGTGGATTCTTTAAAAAGACTCTCGCAATAGATAATCTTTGTTTTTGACCACCAGATAACTTCACTCCACGTTGACCACAATCAGTATAATAACCGTTTGGTAATTCCATAATAAAATCATGAGCATTGGCTTTTTTAGCAGCCTCAATAACCTCTTCATCTGTCGCATCAAACTTACCATAACGAATATTATCCATAATTGTTCCAGCAAATAAATAAACATCTTGTTGAACAATTCCAATATTTTCTCTTAAAGAAGATAAAGTCACATCTTTAATATCTTGATTATCTATAAGTATTCGCCCTTTTGTTGCTTCATAAAAACGTGGTAGTAAAGAACAAATTGTTGTCTTCCCTACTCCTGAAGATCCTACCAAAGCAATATATTCTCCTGGTAATACATCAAGATTTATATCTTTAAAAACATAAGAACTTTTATCGTTATATCTAAAACTCACTTGATCAAATACAATATGGCCTTTTACTTTTTCTAAGGCAACAGCATTTTGGGAATCTTGGATATCTGGTTGAACTTCTAATATTTCCATAAACCTTTCAAATCCCGTTGCACCTTCTTGAAATTGTTCAGTGAAGTTTATTAATTTTTTAACAGGATCAATTAAATTTGTTATGTATAAAACAAAAGCAATTAAGTCAGGTGTCGTAATCGCTTCATTACTAATAAATAAAGCACCAAAGAAGATCACTGCAACAGTTATCATACTTGTAAAAACACCTAGTCCTGAATGATATTTAGCCATGTATAGATAACTATTACGTTTACTTTTGACAAAGTTCATATTCGCATCTTTAAATTTATCCATTTCTTCATGTTCATTCGCAAAACTTTTGACAACTCTTATACCAGATAAATTATCTTCTATCCTTGCATTAATATCACCAATTCTTTGTTTATTTCTTTTAAAGGCAACTTTCATTTTACGATTGTAATAATATGCGAATCCACCCATAATAGGAATAAATGCAAAAACAATAAGTGTTAACTTTAAATTAATAGTTGAAAGGATCATAAAAGCTCCTATAAACTTAATTAAAGATATAACAATATCCTCTGGTCCATGATGATAAAGTTCAGTTAATGAAAAGATATCATTCGTAATTCTCGACATTAATTGTCCTGTTTTTTGTTCATCATAAAAACTAAAAGATAATTTTTGATAATGTTCAAACAATTCATTTCTAATATCTCTTTCCATATATGTACCCATAAGGTGTCCTTTATAAGCAACATAGAAATTACATAAAAATTCAATAAAAACTAAAACAACCATAAAAATCCCTAATTTATAAATAATTGATAAATCAATATTTTCTTGAATTAGTACAACTCCAGTTATATGACGCGTTAACATTGGAAATACAAGTGTAATTAAAGCGGCAACCATTGCACAAATCATATCACTAAAGAAGAGAAATTTATATGGTTTATAATATGATAGAAACTTCTTAAATCTTCCTTTCATTCTTATTCCCCCATTCAATAAATGTTATTGTATAACATTTTTATCTTTTCGTCCAATAGAAAAGCCTACAAAATGTAGGCTATAAAATATAGTCAGAAGGATTCACATGTTCGTTTTCTAAAAGCCTGCTAATTTCCTCACTGTCATCGTTGAGTATAGAAAAGGCAATATTAGTAGCATGGTCTCCAACACGTTCTAAAGCGGCTGCTAAATCAGAATAAAGCATACCTTCTCTAGGTGCAGCTTCTTTCGTTTTTATATCTTTCAAATAATCTTTTTGAAGACGTTTTTCTTTTGCATCAATCAAGTCTTCTAATTTTAATATTTCATTCAAATGATTTAAAGAACGTTTAGAAAACATTTCAATACTTAATTCAAGTTCAGAATTAATCATTGTCAATAATTCTCTAATTCTTCTTTTATGCTTCTCTGTAAATACATATTTCTTATTATAACAAGTCTCAGTCATCTTGCTTATAATATAAGCATGATCACCAATTCTTTCAATGTCTGCAATAACATGATACAAAGGACCAATCATTCTTGCATCCTCATCAGGCAAAGGCGTTTGATTGATTTTGTTTAAATATTCAAAGATTGCCCGATTTAAAAAATCTACATTATCTTCATTTTTAGAAATCTCATCCTTTAAAGAAATATCAACTTCTAATAATGAATTAACCGATTTATTCAAATTGTTCTTAGCGATATCTGCCATTCTTATAACTTCATGAATTGTTTGAGGAATCGCTGTAGTTGCAGAAAATGCTTGCTCACTAATAAATTGTAAAGAGAATTCATTGACATCATCATCCCCTTGAACCAAAACAAAGGTAAGCTTCGTAATATATTTAGCAAATGGAAAAAGACAAATGACTTCAAAAATCTTAAATATTGTATGGGCATTAGCAACATTTCTTGCCATTGTAGCATTGAGTGCTTCACCAACCAAATTTTGTGATCCCGTTAACATCATGATACCTTGTTCAATTTGTGGCATAAACAATTGTAAGACAATCACAATTAAAGTAGAACCAAAGATATTCAGTAAGAAATGGACATAGGCTGCTCGTTTTGCATTCTTTTTTCCACCAATACTTGCCAAGAGCGCCGAAACACATGAACCTATATTACAACCAAGAATTAAATAAAAACATATATGTAAAGGAATTAAGCCTTGTGATGCTAGTAATATAACAATCCCTACAGTCGCCGAAGAAGACTGTAGTATTGCGGTCACTATAAACCCAACTATAATTGCTAGAAACGGATTGGTAAGTGAAGATAAAACATTCACAATTAAAGGTGAATCTTTAAGCGAAGCCATTGCTGCTGACATCGAAGATAACCCAACAAACAAAATACCAAACCCTAAAATCACTTCACCAATCTTTTGAATATTAACCTTTTTAGAGAACATTAACATAACAACACCCGCAAATACAAATAGTGGTGCAATTTCAGAAAGATTAAAAGCTATCAACTGACCAGTAATTGTTGTTCCAATATTAGCTCCCATAATGATACCCGTTGCTTGAAACAAATTCATCAACCCAGCATTAACAAAACTCACAACCAAAACAGTTGTCGCTGAAGATGATTGGATAACTGCCGTAAATAGAGCTCCAACAATAGTTCCAACAAAAGAATTCTTTGTCATCTTTTCTAAAATATTACGCAATCTTGCTCCTGCAACATTAGCAAGAGAATCGCTCATCATTTTCATACCATAAAGGAAGAGACCTAATCCTCCAATTAATGAAAAAACTAATGCTAAATCCATAAGTGTCCTCCTTACATATGAAAAATCAACAATTATTTCATAAACATAACCGTATTA
>CAZWXH010000078.1:0-8483 GCA_964637725.1 uncultured Coprobacillus sp.
AGAAAAACAATTATAAAAAAATGAAAAAGTATCGATAAAATCGATGCTTTTTTTAATGTGAAAATTCACGGGTAATGTGACAAAAGAGAGGGTGTATGATGTTGTTCCTAACGCACTCTGAACTATTGAAATCTCTCTTGTAAGGGGTTACTATGAGTGTGCAAGAGATATCACAAGGAGGGTAAAATGATATGATGCAGAAAGTTCAAAGGTTCGGTGGAGCGATGTTTACTCCGGTATTGTTATTCGCATTTGCGGGTATTACAATCGGAATTGGAACATTGTTTACAACTGAAGCGATTATGGGTGGACTTGCGAATCCTGATGGGCTTTGGTTTCAAGTTTGGAACGTCATCTTACAAGGTGGCTGGACAGTCTTTAACCAATTACCATTATTATTCGTAGTAGGGTTACCAATTGGTCTTGCTAAGAAACAACAAGCAAGATGTTGTATGGAAGCATTAGTGCTTTATTTAACATTCCAATATTTCTTAAGTACTATCTTAAGTCAATGGGGTGGAACATTTGGTGTCAACTTCGCTCAAGAAGTTGGAGGAACAAGTGGATTAACAATGATTGCAAGTATTAAAACTCTAGATATGGGGATGATTGGAGCTTTAATGATTTCGGGAATTGTTATCTTCTTACACAATCGTTATTTTGATACAGAGTTACCTGAATGGTTGGGGACATTTAGTGGTTCTTCATTCGTTGTAATTGTAGGATTCTTTGTATTAATACCAGTTGCATTATTATCTGGTTGGTTATGGCCAATGGTTCAAGGTGGAATGAGAGCATTCCAAGACTTGATTTCAGGGGCTGGAGCAATTGGTGTTTGGGTATTTATCTTCATGGAACGTATCTTAATTCCATTTGGATTACATCACTTATTATATTTCCCATTCTTCTATGATTCAGCAGTTGTTAATGGAGGAGTTTACTCAACATGGGCAAACGCTTTACCTCAACTCGCTGCAAGTAAAGAACCATTAAGTACATTGGCACCTTATGCTTGGCCAACACTTACTGGTTTATCAAAAATCTTTGGTTGTCCTGGGATTGCATTAGCATTCTATACAACAGCCAAAAAA
Source organism: uncultured Coprobacillus sp. (assembly GCA_964637725.1). Taxonomy (GTDB): domain Bacteria; phylum Bacillota_I; class Bacilli_A; order Erysipelotrichales; family Coprobacillaceae; genus CAZWXH01. The sequence continues at coordinate 1,092 of CAZWXH010000078.1, forward strand.
AGCAAAAGAACAAAAATTGCTGGTTTATTAATTCCAATTACATTAACTGCAATCTTCTGTGGTGTTACTGAACCGATCGAGTTTACGTTCTTATTTATTGCTCCAGTGTTATTTGTAGTGCATGCTTTGTTAGCCGCTACATTATCAACAGTTGCTTATTCATTTGGAGTCGTAGGTGTTTTATCAGGTGGATTAATTGAAATGTCAGCATTAAACTTTATTCCATTAATGGCAAGTCATTGGCCAACATATTTAACATTATTAGCGGTAGGACTTGTATTTACAGGAATATACTTCATTGTATTTAGAACTTTGATTTTAAAATTTGATTTTAAAACACCAGGTCGTGAAGATGATGAAGAAGATATTAAATTCCATTCTAAAGCTGAATTTAAAGATAAACAAAATGGTACAGTTATTGAGGGCGGTTTACCAGCTTTAATTCTTGAAGCATTAGGTGGAAAAGATAACATTGTCGATGTTACAAATTGTGCAACACGTTTACGTGTTAATGTTAAAGATGAAACATTAGTACAAAGTGATACTCACTTTAAATCAATTGGTACTCATGGTATCAAAGCTACAAAAACAAATATTCAAGTTATTGTTGGATTAAAAGTCGCAAGTGTTAGAGAAGATTTTGAAGCGTTACTATAAAAGAAAGTAGGTTGATAATATGTCAAAGAGAAAACGTATGCAAGTTTCAGCAGCAAAAAAATTAAATCGTTATTTTACAATAGCAAAAGTGTTCTTAGCGATTACTCCTTTATTATGTTACTTATATGTATCATTGAAAGCATCAATGTTCGGGATTACGTTTCAGCAATTATTAGTTCAAGATCCTGGTACAACAGTTATATTCCTAATAGCAATGTTGAACCCTTATATAGCTTACCTAGTTCAAATCGTTCAAAAAAAGCTTGAAGATGGAAATAACAAATATGCTTGTATCAATATGGGCTTACTCCTATTTGCGCAAGCACTCACAATGAATGTTTTCTACTTTATGATACTTGCTTATGTTTTCTACTGTGCTAAGAAATATTATAATTTAGAAATATTATCAACAATGAAAAAAGTTTCAATTAAACAATCATTCCTCTTTGGGGGAGGAAGTATGATCGTTATTGGATTCTCAGCAATTAGCTTATTTGCAACAATTAGATTAATGTAAAAACATGGAGGAAAAGAAAGATGGATAAAAAATATTCTGTAACCATTGCTGGTGGTGGGAGTACATTTACACCAGGGATTTGCTTATTATTATTAGATCATATGGAAAGATTTCCAGTTAGAAAAATTACTTTCTATGATAACAATGCTGATAGACAAGCAACAGTCGCAAAAGCATGTGAAATTTATTTAAAAGAAAATGCACCAGAAGTAGAATTCGGATATACAACAGATCCTAAAACTGCATTTACTGATGTAGACTTCGTAATGTGTCATATTCGTGTTGGATTATATGCAATGCGTGAACAAGATGAAAAGATCCCATTAAAATATGGTGTATTAGGACAAGAAACATGTGGTCCTGGTGGAATTGCTTATGGTATGAGATCAATTACTGGAGTTGTTGAAATCTTAGATCATATGGAAAAATACTCTCCAAATGCTTGGATGTTAAACTATTCAAATCCAGCTGCTATTGTAGCTGAAGCAACAAGACGTTTAAGACCTAATTCAAAAATCTTAAATATCTGTGATATGCCTATTGACTTAGAAGAAAAAATGGCAAGCATGGTAGGATTAAAATCTCGTAAAGAAATGTCAGTTGGATATTATGGGCTTAACCACTTTGGTTGGTGGCATAAAATTGAAGATAAAGACGGTAATGATTTAATGCCAGAAATTAAAAAACATATGGCAGCAAATGGTTTTGCTGATGCTTTATCTGGAACTAATCAACATGTTGAACAAAGCTGGATTGAAACATTCTCTAAAGCTAAAGATGTTTATGCTTTAGATCCAGACACAATTCCAAACACATATTTAAAATATTATTTATGTCCTGATTATGTAGTAGAACATTCTAATCCAGACCATACTCGTGCTAACGAAGTTATGGAACATAGAGAAAAAATTGTATTTAGTGCTTGTCAAGAAATCATTGATAAAGGAACAAGTGCTGGATGTGGATTTGAACCAGATGCTCATGCTGAATATATTGTTGACTTAGCTTGTGCAATTGCTAAAAACACAAAAGAAAAAATGTTATTAATTGTACCTAATGAAGGTGCTATTGAAAACTTTGATAGAACAGCAATGGTAGAAATTCCATGTATCGTTGGATCAAATGGATATGAAAGAATTGTTCAAGGAGCTATTCCTCAATTCCAAAAAGGTTTAATGGAACAACAAGTTTCTGTTGAAAAATTAACAGTTGAAGCTTATATTACAGGAAGTTACCAAAGATTATGGCAAGCCATCACAATGTCAAAAACAGTACCAAGTGCTAGAGTTGCTAAATTAATCTTAGATGATTTAATTGAAGCAAACAAAGATTTCTGGCCTGAACTTAAATAATATGGGATTCTTTTCAAAAAAGAAAAAAGCCTTCTATGCCATGGCAAACGGTCAGACCGTTGCCATGGAAGAAGTGCCTGATGAAGTTTTCTCAACAAAAATGATGGGTGATGGAATCGCAATCAAACCATGCGAAGGTAAAATCTATGCACCTTGTAATGGAAAGATTACGATGATAATGGAAAATACTTTACATGCTATTGGAATAGAAAATGAAGATGGTATTGAAGTCTTAATTCATATTGGTTTAGATACTGTTAATCTTAACGGTGAAGGTTTTAATGGTCATGTTATCGTTGGTGATGAAGTATCAGTAGGTGATTTGTTAGTGAGCTATGATAAAGAAAGTATTGAGAAGCAAGGAATTGATGATATTACTATGCTTGTCTTAGTTTCTCCTCTAGATTATAAATTTACTGATTTTCATATCAATGAACAAGTCAATATTAAAACTTCAACAATTATTGAATATAAATAGGAACTCAAATTGAGTTCCTTTTTTTTCTGCAAAATTCATGAATATACTTGTTTTATTTTGAAAGTATCTATTAAAATATTATCGTTTTATTTTAAAAAAATATGTTATAATGTGGTAAATAAAAGGAGAGTGAGAAATATGCGGTTAGAAGAGTTGATTAATGAAAATTATAATCATTTAAATGAGAATGATTTATATATATGGAAATATATTTCTACTCATCGTAAAGTTTGTGAAAAGCTTTCAATCGATGATTTAGCAGATAGATGTCATGTTTCTCGAACAACCATCTTAAGATTTTCTAAAAGATTAGGGTTAAAAGGATATGCTGAATTAAAGGTATATTTAAGGATAGATAATCAAACATATAAAGATAAACAAACGGGGTTAGAATTGGTTTATAAAAAGTATAGTGATTATATGGAAGAGATAAAGAATAAGGATTTAACACGGATTGTTCAATTGATAGATAATGCTGAGAATGCTTATGTTTATGGAACAGGTTATATTCAAAACCATGCAGCATCGGAATTGAAAAGAGCATTTTTGTTTGTGAATAAGTTATTCTTTAATATTAAGTCAATGAGTGAAACATATGCTTTTGTTGATATTATTAATAATACTGATGTAATGGTTATGTTTTCTCATTCAGGTGAAAATGAACAACTTTTAGATTTTGCAAGAAAATTAAAGACAAAAGGTGTTCCTATTATTGCCATTACAGCTACAAAGAATAATTCTTTATCACATATGGCTGATGAAGCAATGTATGTTGAAGTACCTAATATTCCAAGTTCACTTGGACCGCGATATGAAGGTCAGGTATCATACTTTTTATTGGTGGATTTTATTGTGGTTAAGTATTTAGATTACTGTGAAAGGAAGTTAAACCATGACTCTTGAGAACATAGTAGAAGAACATTATAATGAATTAAATGAAACTGATTTGTATATATGGCAATATATTACTCATCATAAAAGAGAGTGTCAAAAGATGTCTATTCAAGAGTTAGCACGTGTATGTAATGTTTCTCATACAAGTATTATAAGATTTGCGAAGAAACTAGGCTTGGATGGATATAGTGAGTTAAAGATTTGTTTGAAATGGAGTTTAGGTCGCGCAAATAATTTTGATAGTAAGGTTTTACATAATGTAATTCATGAATTAAAGGACACTTTGGATATGATGGAGGAGAGAGATTTTGATCAAACTCTCAAGTATATTGATGAAGCGAAAAGGGTTTTTATTTTTAGCAGTGGTCAAGTTCAATTTCATGCGGCACAGGAATTTAAAAGGGAATTTGCGTATCGTAGGAAAATCATGCATGTGATTGAAGGTGCTACGGAGTTAGATACTGTTTTAAATAATGTTAGTGAAGATGATGTCTTTATTATTATTTCTTTATCTGGGGATAACCCAACAGTTGTCACTTTAGCGAAGTTATTAAAGCGTAAAGGTATCAAAGTCATTGGGATTGGTTCAAACCAAATGAATTTGCTTTCTAAATATAGTGATGAATATATTGGATTTAGTGCAATGAGGTTTGATACAGGTTTTCAAGATATTTCATATTGTTCAACAGGGCATTTCTTTATAGTAGTTAATATTCTATTCTTAAAATATCTAGAGTATTGTTCATTAAAAGGAAAATAGAAAATGTTAAGTATAGAAGATATATAAATATTTTGTTATAATATAGAAAAAGGAGATGAATTTATGAAAAAAGTAATTAAAACAGATAAGGCACCAGGTGCTATTGGACCATATAGTCAAGGAATCGATACTGGTCATATGATATTCTTTTCTGGTCAAATTCCATTAAATCCAATTACTGGTGAAATGGCAGAAGGAATTGAAAATCAAACACGTCAAGTATTAGAAAACATAAAGGGATTATTAGAAAGTCAAGGATTGAATTTTTCTGATGTTATTAAGACAACTGTCTTTTTAGATAATATGGATGATTTTGTGACGATTAATGATATTTATGCTGAATACTTTGTTGAACCATACCCTGCAAGAAGTGCAGTTGAAGTTTCAAAGCTTCCTAAAGGATCATTAATAGAAATTGAAGTCATCGCTATTAGGTCATAATATTGCTGTACTTGTTGAAACTTATGGCGAGTATTTGCATGTTTATTATGCAGATAAACACAATGAAGTGTTAGCATCTATCATTCCAGATTATCAAATATATGATGAATATATTGGTTACAAGAAACCCATCATTATTCAAAATAATTTATTGTATCCGACAATGAATTGTAAACATCAATTTTGTCGATGGATTAATTTAGAGTATTTAGAAGAAAATGATTTGTTTTTCTTTTCTTTATTAAAAACAAAATCACTTTTTGAAATTGCAAAGAAAATGTATATAAGAGAAAAAAGAAAACAAATACAATAATCACTTTATCAAGTGATCTCAAAAGAGAGCAGATAATGATATCTACTCTCTTTTGATTATAAAAAGGTCTTTTTAAGGTATACTATTCATAAGATAAAATAAGGGGGCTATTTATGTTTTTAGTTAATTTTGTATATGATGATGAAGAGCTCTTAGAACCATATGAATGGCAAGTTGATGATAATTATGAAGAATTTTATTATCTCCCTCTTTATCGAGTGAAAGAAGATGTATTACATGATTTTATGTATGGAAAGCTTTACATTGAAGATATTGAAGATTCTATTTTTATTGTTGGAGATGGAAGTTATAGTGTTGTCATTGAAATGAAGAACTGTTGTATATATCGTAGAGGGACAGTCCCTTTTTCTCAACGAACAATGATTAATAAGATTATGAAAACTGTTGGTTTTAGTCATTATGATTATCGCATTCTAGAAGAAGCGTATGAAAAGGAATACGGATTAACAAGAGAAGAAAGAATGAGAAAGATGTGTGTTGAGGAAGTTATTGATGAAATATTTGTGATTCAATATGAAGAGTTTGTTGAGATATGCAAACAACTTAATATTAAAGAACAAGATCCTAGTCAACAATATTTAGCTTTGAAACATAAACTAGAAAAAGGTTATTCTTCATTACATGAATTACTTTATAAAGAACTTATACAAAAACGATAGTGCGAACTATCGTTTTGTGATTGTGATTCCTATTTTTCTTTCAACTTTAGCAAGTTTTTTTCTGGCTAAATGTCTTGCTTTATCAGCGCCTAATTCTAAGATATCATCAAGGTAAGAACCTGTCATTATTTCATTATACTTAGTTTGAATTTTTAATAATTCTTCACCAACTATTTCGGCAAGATCGCCTTTAAATACACCGTAACCTTGATCAACATATTGTTTTTCAATATCTTGAATTGATCTATTTGATAGAATAGAGTATATCTCTAATAAATTTGATATACCAGGTTTGTTCAATGGATCATAAATGATCGAATTATCACTATCAGTCATTGCTGACTTAATTTTCTTTTTTGAGATATTGATATCATCAAGAATATAGATAGTCCCTTTTCCGATTTTATCAGATTTAGACATTTTCTTGGTTGGATCTTGTAAGTCCATGATTCTACCACCAACCTTAGCAATTAATGGTTCGGGGATTTTAAAAGTATCACTATAACGTGAATTAAATCTTTCAGCGATATCACGGCATAGTTCAACGTGTTGTTTTTGATCATCTCCAACTGGAACATAATCAGGATCATACATTAATATATCGGCATTCATTAAAGAAGGGTAATTAAAGATTCCTGCACCAATGACTTCATTCTTAGAAGCTTTATCTTTGTATTGAGTCATTCTAGAGAGTTCTCCCATATTAACCATACATCCTAAATACCATCCTAGTTGTGCGTGTTCTAAGACATCCGATTGTAAAAATAAAGTCACTTTTTTAGGATCTAGACCAGCTGCAATATATAAAGCAATTAAATCTCTGGTATTTTTTCTAAGCACTGAAGGTTCTTGATAATTCGTCATGGAATGTAGATTGGCAATAAAGATATACATTTCATATTCATCTTGATAAGAAACAAAGGGCTTTATTGCACCTATGTAATTTCCTAAAGTTACTCTTCCTGTTGGTTTAATTCCACTTAACATTCTTTTCATATGTTTTCCTCCTTGAAATAAAAAAACGTCCTACTAAAGGACGAAATTATCGCGGTACCACCTTTATTCATATCATTGATATGCTCTTAAATCATAACGTGATTAACGATAAGCTACTCATGCAACTTATAACTCCAGAATCCCAATTCATTTATAATAATGACTTGTTTTCACCATCCACAAGTTCTCTTAATTCAATAATTATAAACTACTTTATTCTTTCTTAGTCTCTATGCGTATTATAAATTGAATTATGATAAAAATCAATAGAATAACAAAAAAGAATTTCATAAAGAGTTAATTT
>CAZWXH010000079.1:0-8479 GCA_964637725.1 uncultured Coprobacillus sp.
GATTAGTTGCTGGTGGCACTGATAATCATTTATTATTGATTGATGTGAAAGCAAGTTGTGGTATTAGTGGAAAGAAAGCAGAAAGATTATTGGATGAAATTAATATTACTGCAAATAAGAATGCTATTCCTTTTGATACTGAAAAACCTTTTAAAGCCAGTGGTGTTCGTGTTGGAACACCAGCAATGACAACAAAGGGATTTAATGAAGATGATTTTAAAGAAGTGGGTAAAATCATTGCTTATCGTTTAAAGAATGAAGAAACTGATGAAATTAGGGAAGAATGTATAAGAAGAGTCAAAGCATTAACTGATAAGGTGACAATGTATGATGGCTTATCTTATATAAAATAGGAGGACAACATGGCTATTATATTAGATCATCCTTTAATTAATCATAAATTAACAATTATGAGAGATAAGGATACTGGAACAAAAGAGTTTAGACAAAACTTAGATGAAATTGCGATGTTAGTCTCTTATGAAGTGACCAAGAATTTATTAACAAATGATGTAGAAGTGATAACACCGATTTGTTCAACAATTGGAAAACAATTAGTAAGACCAATCATCTTAGTTCCTATTTTAAGAGCAGGATTAGGGTTAGTAGATGGATTTAAGGCTATTATTCCAACTGCTAAAGTAGGACATATTGGTATGGCTAGAAATGAAGATACTTTACAACCCGAAGAATACTATGCTAAGTTTCCTTCTTGTTTAGATAAAGCTGATGTGTTTGTTGTTGATCCTATGTTAGCAACTGGTGGTAGTGCTTTAGCAGCTATTGAAAATATTAAAAAAAGAGGGGCTAAAAACATTAAATTTGTTTGTTTAGTCGCTGCTCCTGAAGGTATTGAAGTATTAGAAAAAGCACATCCAGATGTTGAATTAATTGTGGCAGCATTAGATGAAAAATTAAATGAAAAAGGATACATAGTTCCAGGGCTTGGTGATGCAGGAGATCGTTTATTTGGAACTGATGATTAATCCTTATTCAAGAATATGGAATAAGAGATAGTATGAATGAGAAAATTATTTTAAAGAATTCGGTTTATGTCTTTCTAGGTGGATGTTTATTAACAGGAGTAGCTGGTATTATTTTACAAGATATATCATACTTACTAGGTTTGATTTTAGGGTATATTATTAATGTGCTTGTCTTTCTATTAATTATTAAGATGAGTGAAGGTATATTAAAGTTTTCTATGAGTACAGCTATTATTGTTGTTATGTTTATAGTAAAATTAGGAATGTATGCTTTAGGGTTTATAATTGCTGTTAAAACACCATGGATTCATATTATAGGAGTTTTTCTAGGTTATATGTGTTCTAAAATAACTATCTATATTGAAGGATATAGACATAAAGGAGGTGAAGTGGATGGATAATGCAACGATACTTTCAACAATACGTATCGAGTTGCAAGTTGAATTGGTTTTTTCACTAATTATTATGACTGTTTTGGGTTTTCTATTTGTATTTGTTGGTAAGAAAGTTATGGCAGCAGATCCTTTAACAAAGCCTAAAGGAATTGTGTTGGTGTGTGAAACCGGGGTAGAAATAGTTTACAATTATTTGAAGTCAGTTATGCCTGCAAAGTTTGAGAAGAATTATTATCCTTATTTTGCAATGTTATTTGTTTATTTAGTATGTGCTAATCTTAGTGGGTTAATTGGATTTGATGCTCCGACATCAAACTTCTCTATTACATTAGCATTAACGTCGGTTACTTTTTTCTTAATACAATATAATGCATTTAGGAAAAAAGGTGGATTTACTTATCTTAAAGAATTAGTATGGCCACCAACAAATATCTTAGGGGCTGTATCTCCACTTATCTCAATATCAATGCGTTTATTTGGGAATATATTAAGTGGATCAATATTGATGATGTTGGTTTATCAATTTACGGGTTGGTTATCGGGATTTATAGCACCAGTTAACTTCTTAGGCCCTATCTTAGCACCTGTCTTACATGTCTATTTTGATATATTTGCAGGATGTATACAAACGCTTGTGTTCGTTACTTTATCTAGTATTTTGATTTCTTTAGAAGCAGAATAACTAGTAGAGAATAAAAAAAAGAAAAATTTGGAGGATTTAAAAAATGACAGATTATGGTTTAATTGCGATAGCAGCAGGAATTGCTATTTGCGCAGGTTTAGGAACAGGTATTGGTGAAGGGATTGCAGCAAGTAAGGCAATCGAAGCAGTTGGTAGAAATCCAGAAGCTGAATCTAAGATTCGTACAATGATGATCTTAGGTATTGCATTAACTGAAACAGTAGCGATTTATGCTTTATTAATTTCTATCTTGTTAATGTTCGTTTTTCCTGGATTCTATTTATAAGATATCGAGGAGGAATAAAACATGGATATAGATATTGCAACGAAATTATTCCCCAATATAACAACGCTTATTATTCAATTGTTATCAACTGGAGTCCTATTACTTTTATTTAAAAAGTTTTTATGGGTTCCGATGCAAAGTTATTTTGCAAAGAGAGCTGATTATATTGAAAAACAAATCAATGATGCGACTGAGTCTAATGATAAGGCTAAGCAATTGATGTTGGATAGTGAAGAACAAGCACGTGTTTCAGTTAGAGAATATCGTGATATTGTGGAAAAAGCGAAAATTGATGCTCAAAAAGTGCATGAAGGTATTTTAGCTGAAGCGAAAGAGAAAGCGACAATTAAAATGCAACAAGCAGAAAAAGAAATTGAAGTTGAAAAATCTTTAGCAAAACAAGAAATGAGACAAGAAATGATTGATGTTGCAATTGAGGTTGCAACAAAGATTATGAACAAAGATATGAACACAAAAGAAAATCAACAATTGGTTGAACAGTTTGTTGATAAGGTGGCTAACTAATGAATGTGATTTCAAGTCGTTATGCTGAATCATTATTTGAATTAGCAAAAGAAGAGAAACAAATTGAAACTTATCAAAATGATATAAAGAAAGTTCATGATGTTTTTACTGATGTATCCTTTGTTCAATTCTTTAGTCATGTTGCTTTACGTGATGATGTTAAAATAGATGTTTTAAAGAAGAGTTTTCAAAATCAAGTTTGTGATTATGTTTATAATTTTTTAATGTTATTAATTAAAAAAAGAAGAATGAAATATATTTTAGAGATTTGTGAACATTTTCAGTCTTTATGTAATGAGCATTTTGGTATTAAAGTAGGAAGAGTATTTAGTGCTTATCCTATGAGTGATGAAGAAATAAAGAAGATTGAAAAGGCAATGAGTGAAAAAGAAAACAAGAAAGTGCAGTTACGTTTGGTTGTTGATGAAACATTAATCGGTGGGATTAAAGTTGAAATTAATAATCATGTATATGATGATTCACTTTCGTTTAAACTAGAAACACTGAAAAAAGAACTTTTAGAAAGTAGGTGAAGTGAGTGGATCTAAGACCAGATGAAATTAGTGCGTTAATCAAGGAACAGATTAAACATTTTGAGGATAAAATAGAATCAAAAGATGTTGGTACAGTAATGACTGTAGGTGATGGTGTTTCTTTAGTTCATGGGTTAGATAATGCAATGCTTGGAGAATTATTATTATTCCCTAGTGATGTTTATGGAATGGTTATGAATTTAGAGGAAGATTGTGTAGGAGCTGTTCTACTTGGTAACGAAGGTATTATTAAAGAAGGTGACGAAGTGAAACGCACAGGAAAGATTATTGAGGTTCCTGTTGGTGATGAGCTTCTAGGTCGTGTTGTTAACCCTTTAGGTCAAGCAATTGATGGACAAGGGGCTATTGTGACTCACAAAACAAGACCGATTGAAAGAGTTGCAAGTGGAGTTATGACAAGAAAGTCAGTAGATCAACCTTTACAAACAGGAATTACATCGATTGATGCAATTATTCCTATTGGTAGAGGACAACGTGAGTTAATCATTGGTGATAGACAAACAGGTAAAACGGCTATTGCGATTGATACAATCTTAAATCAAAAAGATCAAGATATATATTGTGTCTATGTTGCAATTGGACAAAAGAATTCAACGGTTGCTCAAATTGTAGAAAAACTTCGTCTTGGTGGAGCAATGGACTATACAACAATTGTTTCAGCCGGAGCTAGTGAACTAGCACCAGTACAATATATTGCACCTTATGCAGGATGTACAATTGCTGAAGAGTGGTTAGAACAAGGTAAAGATGTGTTAATTGTTTATGATGATTTATCAAAACATGCGGTAGCGTATCGTACAGTATCTTTATTGTTAAAAAGACCACCAGGTCGTGAAGCATATCCTGGAGATGTATTCTATCTTCATTCAAGATTACTTGAAAGAGCATGTCGTTTAAATGAAGAAAATGGTGGTGGTTCAATTACTGCTTTACCAATCATTGAAACACAAGCCGGAGATATTTCAGCATATATCCCAACGAATGTTATATCAATTACTGATGGTCAAATCTTCTTACAACAAGACTTATTTAATGCTGGGTTTAGACCAGCAATTGATACCGGTCTTTCAGTAAGTCGTGTTGGTTCATCAGCGCAAATAAAAGCTATGAAACAAGTTTCAGGTTCATTGAAACTTGAACTAGCTCAATATACTGAAATGCAAGCATTTGCACAGTTTGGTAGTGATTTAGATGCAGCGACAAAGGCCACATTAGATCATGGTGAGAAAGTGAGAGAAGTGCTTATTCAATCTCAATATTCACCTCGAACTGTAGTAGAACAAGTTATATCTTTGTTTGCTTTAAAACATGGATATACAAAAACTATACCGGTTAAAAAAGTATCTTCTTTTGTAGAAGGAATATATGAAGAAATGAAAATGAAGCATCAAGATATTCTTGATGATATTGAAACAAATAAAGTGATTAGTAGTGAATTAGAAGAAAAAATGAAACAAGTCAATGCTGATTATGTAGAAAAATTTAAAAAGTTGAATGTGGAAGGATAGAATATTATGGCTAGTAATATGCAGTCTATCAAAAGACGTATTCGTTCTGTTGAATCTACAAAAAAGATTACAAAGGCAATGCAACTTGTTGCAACTTCTAAATTAAGAAAAACAAGGAATCAATTGGGACAATTAAAACCTTATTATAGTATGGTACAAAAAACGGTTGCCGAAATATTGGCAAGTAATAAAATGATAGATAATGCTTATCTTAAAGAGAATTCTAATGGTAAGAATGTTTATATTATTGTTTCATCAAGTTTAGGATTATGTGGTGGTTATAATGCCAATGTATTTAAAATGATTTCTGGTATGATTGAAGAAAATGATCTTGTGTATATGATGGGAAGCAAGGGTGCGGCTTATTTATCACATCGTGAAATTGAATTCAATCATGAATATTTAACTTTAAATAATACGCTTGATTTTAAAGAGATTGTTAGACTTGTGGGTGAATTAACTCAAATGTATAAGAATCAAGAAATCAAGAAAATTGAAATTATTTATACAGAGTTTGTTAATAACTTAACTTTTACTCCAAGAGCGTTAACACTTTTACCTGTTGATGCTAGTGATTTTGATGATATTGAAATTACGAAGAAGGAAACAATATTTGAACCAAGTAGTAGTGAGGTATTAAATCACTTAATTCCGATGTATTTACAATCAGTTATATATGGTTGTTTAGTTGAATCTGTAACAAGTGAAAATGCTTCTAGAAAAGTAAGTATGGAAAATGCGACAGGAAATGCAGAAGAATTAATTGAAGGTTTATTATTGAAATACAATCAAGCAAGACAGACAGCAATTACAAATGAAATCTCTGAAATTGTTGCTGGTGCGAACGCACAATAAGAAGGAGGTGCTTTATGGCTAAGAATATAGGAAAAATTGTACGAGCAGTTGGACCAGTTGTCGATATTGTTTTTGATGATGCCCATTTACCATCATTAAATACAGCTATTATTATTGATAATAATGGCGAATCTTTAACAGTTGAGGTTGCTCAACATATTGGAGATGACACTGTTCGTTGTATAGCAATGGGCTCTACTGATGGGTTAACAAGAGGATTAGAAGCAGTTGATACAGGTGATTCTATTAGTGTACCCGTAGGAAATGAAACATTAGGAAGAATGTTTAATGTTTTAGGTGAACCTATTGATGGAAAAGAAGCAGTGAATGATACTGTGAAAAGAATGCCAATTCATAGAAGTGCACCAACATATGCTGAACAACAAACTGAAACGGAAATATTAGAAACAGGAATTAAGGTTATTGACTTAATCTGTCCTTATATTAAAGGTGGTAAGATTGGGTTGTTTGGTGGTGCTGGTGTTGGTAAGACTGTATTAATTCAAGAGTTAATTAATAATATTGCGACTGAACATGGTGGACTATCAGTGTTTGCAGGAGTTGGAGAACGTTCAAGGGAAGGGAATGACCTTTATTATGAAATGAAGGAAAGTGGTGTTTTAAATAAAACAACACTTGTCTTTGGACAAATGAATGAACCCCCTGGTTCTCGTTTAAGAGTAGGTTTAACTGGATTAACGATGGCAGAGTATTTTAGAGATGAACAAAATCAAGATGTCTTATTGTTCATTGATAATATTTTCCGTTTTACACAAGCTGGTTCAGAAGTGTCTGCTTTATTAGGACGAGTTCCTTCTCAAGCAGGATACCAACCAACCTTAGCAACTGAAATGGGACAATTACAAGAACGTATTACATCAACAAAGAAAGGTTCTATTACATCGGTACAAGCAGTTTATGTACCAGCCGATGACTTAACAGATCCTGCTCCAGCAACAACATTTGCGCATCTTGATGCGAAGGTTGTATTGGATCGTTCAATTGCAGCACTTGGAATTTATCCGGCCGTTGATCCTCTTAACTCTTCATCAAGAGCATTAGATCCTTTAGTTGTTGGAAGAGAACATTATGAGGTTGCTCATGGAGTTCAACAAATTCTTCAAAGATTCCAAGAATTACAAGATATTATTGCAATATTAGGTATGGATGAATTGAGTGAAGAAGATAAAATTACTGTTGCTAGAGCAAGACGTGTTCGTAATTATTTATCTCAACCATTTACTGTTGCAAGTCAATTTACAGGAATGGATGGAAAATATGTCCATGTTAATGATACAATCCAAGGATTCAAGGAAATCTTAGAAGGTAAGTGGGACCATTTACCTGAACAAGCATTCCATAATGTTGGTTCTATTGCAGAAGCTGAAGAGAAAGCGAAAACTTTAGAATGAAACCATTTCCTTTAAAAATAGTGACTCCTAAAGGGATCTATATGGAAACAGAGGTTGAACTTCTTAACTTAAGAACAACTGCAGGTCAAATTGGTATTCTTGCAAAGCATATTCCATTAGCTGCTGGTATTGAAATATCTGAAATGAATTATATTCAAAATGAAAAGAAACATTTCTTTGCGATTGGTGGGGGATTTGTTTATGTGAATGACAATGAAACAACAATTATAGCAAACTCTATTGAATCACCAGAGGAAATAGATATTAATCGTGCGAAAGCTGCTAAGACTAGAGCTGAAGAAAGATTAAAAGCAGAACATGGTGATATGGATATATTAAGGGCTGAAACAGCACTTAAGAAAGCAATTATAAGAATTGATGTGAAGAATATGAAATAATCGTTCGAAAGAGCGATTATTTTATTTTGTTGAAAAATGTATTTTTAAATAGAATAAAAGGTGATAGAATGTAGAAGATAGGAAGTGAAGAAATGGGACATAAAAAGAAAAAATCAAAATTAAGAATAGATAGAGTTATTATCGTACTTGCGATTGTAGTCACTTTATTATTCGGTTTATATAAAGGTGGACAGTTTGTCGTTGCAAAAATAACTTCTCTTTTTGAAACAAAAGAAGAAGTGCCCACAACCCAAAAAGAACCTAAACAACCTGAGGTTAAATATAATGGTATTGTTGTCATTGATCCAGGACATGGTGGAGAAGATGCAGGAACAAATAAAGATGGTGTATTAGAAAAGAATATTACTTTAAAAGTAGCAAAGGTTGTTGGTGAAGAACTTTCTAAGAATAAGATTAAAGTTATTTATACAAGAACAACAGATGTATCATTGAATCCAATAAAAAGACTTGATCTAAAGATGAGAGGTGCAGTTGCAACAGATAATAATGCCGATTATTTTGTTTCTATTCATGTTAATGCTTTTGAAGAGTCTTCAGATATTTCAGGCTTTGAACTTTATAAGAAGGATAATAATGATCCTTTAATTAATGAAAAAAGTGATTCATTAGCTAGATTAATAGCAACTCAAGTAGAAGGATTAAAATATTCTGAAAATAGAGGAATTCAAAGTGGAAAGAGTTTAAGTGTATTAAGAGATAATGCGGTAGCAGGAGCGTTAATTGAATTAGGGTATCTTAATAATCCATCTGATTATAAATATTTAAATGATTCAAAAAAACTTGATGCATTAGGTCGTGCAATTGCGAAGGGAATACTTAATCAAATAGAATTAAAATAAGAGAGATTATCTATTAAG
>CAZWXH010000080.1:0-8351 GCA_964637725.1 uncultured Coprobacillus sp.
ACGGTGGTGTGAGAGGGTAAAATAACAATGGTTATTTTACTCTACTCGATTGTTAATTTTATTTTAATAATCTCAGGAATATTATAAAGTCTAGGCGGGACTGATGCTTCATGAGTACCTAAGCCTCTAGAAACAAGGATTGTAATTCCATTGATATTATGATAACCATCTAGAAATTCAGAAAACAAGCCTAAATGTGTTGAATAAAAACCACCAATGAAAGGTAAACGAATTTGTCCTCCATGTTCATGACCACTTACAACAAGATCAATAGGCCAACGTGCATCCTCTTCTAGATTGATAAAACTTTCAGGACGATGACTCATAAGTAGAGTGAAACTATCAGTTTCTATATAGTCTTTTAGAAATAAATAACTTCCTTTTTCTATATATTGTTCATGAGGAATTTGTAAATTATTATAGGCATAATCAAATAAACCACCTAAACGAATTTTTTGATCCTTTATAATAATATCTTCATATTCTTGATCTAAATAAATACCTCCAGCTTGTTCAACAACACTTTCAATACTAATAGAATTAGAAGACTTAAGAGATTCTTCATGATTACCAATTGCATAGTATACAGGAGCAATATCCTTTAAAGAAGATACAAGACTTGATAAATAATCAGTCGTCTTCTCATAGAAATTAATAATATCTCCATCAAGTAAAATAGCATCAGGTTTTTCATGTTTAACTTTATTTATAAGATCAATATTATTCTTACCAAATTCATGCGCATGGGCATCAGAGATAACAATCATATTAACATCTTTAGTTATTTTATCACTAGGGTATTCATAACTCGTAACTTCTATAAAATTCTTAGAAGAATAATAAGTAGAAACCGTATAAAGACCTACAAAGAAAATAAAGATGAGACCATAGATAATAATATATTTAAAAATATGTTTTTTTGGTTTCATGTTTTACCTCCTTGTTTATAAATAATACCATATTTAGGAAAATTTAAAAAGTTAAATATTGACAGTTTTATTGATTTATTAAACATAATAATGGGTAAAACACATTGTTATGAAGTGATTTAATGATGATACAAAATCAATAGGTACAATTGGTAATTTCGCTAATTCCATCGCTTTTGTATAAGCCTCATGATAAGCAACACGATCATATAAATAACAACAGTGATATAGAATAGTTAAGTATATATCAGTTGCTTCTTGAATAGTTGAGAGGTTACATGTTTGCATAATAATCTTCATTAAAGGCTCTCTCATCTTATATGATTCTAATTTAAATTCTGAAAGCTTTTCTACTGAGACGTTAGTCTCAATAATCGCATTAAGGATTTGGTGATATTTAATATAATCAAAACTATCTCTAAGAGCTTCACTCATTACTTTTGATAAAGTAGTAATAGTTAAATGAGTCTCATTGTTTAAACTTGTTAATAATTTACTAATTGTATTTTGTTGTTTATTTAAATAGATAAGTAAAAAAATCTCTTCTTTAGATATAACATACTTATAGAGATTACCTCTTGCCATATGTAACTCTTTAGAAATAGTCGTTAAAGTTATTTCATGATAAGTATGTTTATGAAACAAATCATCTGTTACTGTCATAATTTCATTTAATCGAAACTGTTTATTTTCTTTACTTTTAGCTCGTTTAAAATTCTTTTCCATTTTTTATCACCTACTCATAATACTATAACATGAAAAAAACACATTGACAAGAAACACAGTGTCACTTATAATACAAATAAGAGACATATAGTCACTTATAAAAGGAGATAGAAAAATGATTAAAAACTTATATTTGATGAGACATGGTGAAACTTTGTTTAATAGACGTAGAAAAATACAAGGATGGTGTGATTCGCCACTTACACCAACGGGGATTGCTCAAGCTAAAGCCGCAAAAGAATTAATAGAAAACATTCAATTCGATCATTACTATAGTTCAACTAGTGAAAGATGCTGTGATACTTTAGAAATCATCACTGATTATAAAGTTTCCTATACAAGAGTTAAAGGAATAAAGGAAAGAAACTTTGGAGATTTTGAAGGTGAAAGTGAAGATCTTAATCCGAAAAGAGGAGGGGAGCTAGATTATGATGATGTATTCCCTCACTTTGGTGGAGAGTACTTTCAAGATGTGGAAGAGAGAGTTGTCAATACGCTTACTGATATTATGAATAAAGAGGATCATCAAAATGTACTAGCAGTATCACATGGAGGAGCAAGTTTCTCATTTCTTCAGTATGTCACTGATCCAGGGATTGTAATGAATAATGGAGGATTTACTAATTGTTGTATTCTACATTTCACATATGAAGAAGGAAAGTTTAACTTTGTAAAAATAATGAGACCCGAACTGAAGTTATAAAGTAAACAAATTGGAATAAGTGTTATACTTATCATGAATAATATACTTAACTTAATATCCATTGTCTCTGCTCTTTAAAAGGAATATATGTTATAATAAGTAAAACAATATTATGATGAAAATCAATATTTGGAGGGAAACAAGATGGAGATAAATGAGGAAATTTTAAATGGTATTTTAGATGCGTATGCGTATGAAATCGTATTTGTTGATAGAAATCACATCGTACGTTACATGAACAAAGTTGCTAAACAAAGATATGGCAAAAGGGTTCAAATTGGAAATAGCTTGTTTAATTGTCATAATGAGAATTCTAAAATAAAGATAGAAGAGTTTTTAAAAAGAGCAGATGATGGTGAGAATGAAATGTTTGAGCTATTGAATGGGAAAACAGGTGAAAGAGAATTTTTTGTTCCAGTAAGAGATTCAAACAATGTTGTAATTGGCTATTATGAAAGACATGAAATGCCATGGAGTAAAGATAAAGCAGAAGTACCAGTTTATGAATATTGGAAAGTTAATAAATAGGAAAATATCATATATAATTAAAATCGAATCAATTGTGCTATAATGCATTTAACGAATGAAATTACAAAGTTATGGGGTACCCATACAATTTCTCTTAAATGTGGAGCGTTTAGCAACCAACTCATATATAAATGAATATTGAAACAGTACAAACCTATAATTGTATTGTTTTCTTTTATCTAAAGAAAACATTTTTCGTAGATAAAAGGAGGATTTTATTATGAAAAAATTATTAACAATTGGTTTTGTAAGAAGTGAAAAGGTATATGAGAAAAGAATCGCTATATTACCAGATGATATAGAAAAGATTACTCATAAAGAATGTTTGTATTTTGAAAAAGGCTATGGTAAAGATTTTCATATTGACGATAATGTTTATATATCACTAGGATGTCATGTTGTTGATAAAGATGAAGTGTTGAAGCAAGATATAATATGTGATACAAAGATTGGTGAAGCAACATATTTAAAACAATTAAGAGATCAATCAACAATCTTTGGATGGATACATGCAGCTGCAGATGAAAAACTTACTCAATTATTAATTGAAAAGAAAATGACTTGTTATGCCTGGGAAGATATGTATGAAGATCAACGTCATCTATTTTGGGAAAACAATCGAATTGCAGGAGCAGGTGGAGTTTTGAATGCTATACAGTACTGTGGATTCCTTGCTCAAGGGTGTAATGCAGGAATTATTGGAAGAGGCGATACAGCAATGGGAGCATATCAAATCCTAAGTCAATTAGGAGCAAATGCACGCCTATTTAATAGAGAACAAGAGCATCTATTTAAAAAAGAACTTAATGAATTTGATATTATTGTGATGGCAGTTAGATGGGATACTATGAGAGATGATTATCTCATTTCTAAAGAAGATTTTAAAAACATAAAGAAAAGTGCAATTATAATTGATGTAAGTGATGATGTTGATGGTGCAATACAAAATAGTATTTCAACTTCAATAAAGGATGCTATTTATTATAGAGAAGGAGTTATGATCTATTCAGTGAGTAATGTTCCAAGTATCTTCTATAAAACAGCAACACAGGGAATATCTAAGGCAATAGTCAATTACTTTGATATCTTAATTGAACAAAGTAGTAATGAAGTACTTAAGCAATCACTGATTATTCATCAAGGTGAAGTCATTGATAAACATATAACCAACTATCAAAACAAAACACAAAAATAGTGAAATCGCTAAAGCGGTCTCACTATTTTCTTTCAGTAATCCATTTGAAATACCAAAAAGGCATTCTATCAAATGTTAAATATCTTGGTAATAAATACTTATTGTCATCACTATCCATATTTCTAAACTGATTATAACTAAAGGCTAATTTAACATTGTTTTCTTTTAATACGATTTCAGCATTTTGACTACTTATGCCATAAGGAAACGCAAAGTATGTATCACTTACTATATCTTTATTGTTTTTAAAATCTTCTTGGATATATTTTAAAGTAGATGTTTCAATAATCTTTTTATTTGAAGTTTTAGAGTTTCTATGTAAATTATAACTATGAGAGTAGTAAGAAATATATTGGTCATTGACCAAATCATTTTGCTTAAGGTAAGAATATTTACGAGGATCATTGCTATCTTTTATAGTTGTTTTCTTACCAATGACAAAAGCAGTTGCATGAAAGTTATATTTTTTAAGTATATCCTTGATAATCGTATTCACATTTGATAAACCATCATCGAATGTTAACACAACAGCATTTCCTTTTATATCTAACTTCTTATGATAGAAGTCATTAACTTGTTCCATTGTTAAAGTCTGATAATTATTATCATATAAATACTTCATTTGTTTATCGAAATAACTCTCTGACATAACATAGACATTACGAGAATAATATTTCTCCTTATCTTCATCACTGACAACACCATGATATCCAAGTATTGGAAGACCATCAAGGTGAGCATTATGTTGTAAATATATTTTACCAATAAAAAACAAACCAATAACTAATATAAAACAAAGTAAAAACAGAAGTATCTTTTTTATGTTCTTCATAATGACCTCCTTTGCATAGAAATATTATATTATGATTAACCCAATATTGGAATAGTATTTTGAGTATAAAAATATTTATATATATATCTTCAAAAAACAACCATTATTAGAAACAAATCTAATATTACTTTATTCCCGTCTTTTCTTTTTTGCTGAAGGCGTTAATTCTTCATGATAAAAATAATTAACAACAATAGGGGGAGCATTGAATGGTCTTTTAATTGAATCATCATCTCTTACATAAAGTAAGCCTTCTTCTTCACAGAACTGTTTAATTTCATTATCTAATTCTTGCCAGTATGTTCTATCTTTCTTTTTATAGATTTGTTCATACAAAGGATAAAGATGTGGATATCTATTTTTGATGTAATCTAAAATTACTGATTTATAATCTCCACGCAAATTTAAGTTTTCTAACCATATTAAATGACATTGATCTTTCGCTTTTTTTATAATCTCTTTAACATCCGTAATACCAGGAAATATAGGAGATATAAAACAAGTTGTACGAATGCCTTCATCATAAAACGTTTTCATAGCATTTAATCTTCTCTCAATGCTTACAGCATTATCCATATCATTTTTAAAGTTTTCATCCAATGTATTGATTGACCATGAAACTCTAGCATTTGGAAAAGACTTAATAAGCTCTAAATCTCGTAACACAAGGTCAGACTTAGTAGCAATACTAATAGCGACATCACTTCCCTTTAATTGTTCTAATAATGTCATTGTTTTTTGATATTTCTTTTCTATCGGTTGATATGGATCGGTTACTGATCCTATAAATATAGATTTACCATTATATTTTTGAGGATTCTTTATTTCTCCCCAGTCTTTAATATCGACAAAACTACCCCAAGCTTCTAAATGACCAGTAAATCTTTTCATAAAGGTAGCATAACAATATTGACAAGCATGCGTACATCCAATATAAGGATTAACTGAATAATCACAAACAGGTAAATTTGATTTTGTAAATATTCCTTTTACATCTATTTCCTTTACAATAACATCATCAATTTTTTCCATGGTTATCCCTTTTCTTTATAACTTTTTTTCAATATTTTCAAGTGAACTTTCATGATATAAGATATCGAACTCATAACTATTTGACAAATTCATATCGATTATGATAATAGTACTTCTTCTTATTATATGATATGCGTACCAATCCCTTTATCTATACGCCATTGTGGTGGCATACCGTCATCACCCCAGTATTCATCAATACTTACAATTTTATCTTTATTTATTTTAATAAATGAAGTTACATGAAAAGATAAAGATTGATCAGTTGTGAATACGTGAACTACGTTTATAACTAAGTCACCTATTTGTTCAAGTCTTTCTATCTCACCATTCCATTTATTAGGATATTCACAGTTTGCTCGGATAAATTCATCCACACTAAAGTGTTCATTTGTATTATGCCATCTAATGTAGGCATTAGAATGAAAATAACCTTTCATTGATTGTGCATCTTGACTTAACGTTGCTTTCCAATACTCTCTTATATTCATTGTTATTACATCCTTCCCCCAATAGTATCTGAATTTAAATGATTATCATATTCATCTTGTTTTCATTAGTATTATATCACTATAGGATTACTTCTTTCAATAACTCTTCGTAAGGCTAACTGCCATTTGCAAGTAAATTACATTGATAGCATCTTTTTCATCTTGAGTCATCTTGTTCTATTCACCTTCGCTAGACAAAGTTTAAATGGGAAGACCCCTTATGAACTGTTTGAATTCTTATATGGTAAAAAGATGTTAGATTTATTAAACATAAAAAAAATAGATAAGGATCAAGTGACATTGAAACCTTATCTTATAAAGTAACTACCCCAAAGTAGTTATAAAGAATAAACAAATTCATATAGATATCCGATAATCAAGACAACTTCATAACAAGAATTTAGTCTTACACTTTTTTAAAAATGACTAAATCGACCTTTTTCAGTGTGCTCAAAAATATATAAATATGTTTATCTTTATTTAAATCATATATGATAATTGAAAGAAAATCAAATTAAAAAGATTAAAATCTATTGAATTAATCAATAAAACAGAATTTAATCTTTCTTAATAAATTGATTTTATAAAACAAGAACTTACTTTTTCACTTTATCACCGATATTTATATTTGTTAATATATAAGAAATATAGTAGAATGATAAAAGAAATAAGCGAGGTATAATATGGAGAGACTTTATCCAAGTATTACAATAAGTAAAGAGGGAGAAACATGGCTTGATAAAGGTCAAATGTGGATGTATAAGAATAATATTGAAAAGTTAGATGAAACAATTGATAATGGTTCTTTAGTAGATATCTTAACAACAACAGGAAGATATCTAGGAACAGGTTTTCTATCTAAAGAGAGTCATGTGACAGTCAGAATATTATCTAAGAATCAAAAGGAAGTCATAGATAATGACTTCTTTAAGAAAAGAATACAATTCTCTTATGATTATAGAAGAACTGTAGAAAAAGATAATATAACGAATTGTCGATTAGTCTTTGGAGAAGCCGATGGATTACCGGGTCTAACAGTTGATCGATATAATGATATATTGGTTACTCAAATCAGTTCATATGGATTAGAACAAATAAAAGATATGATTTATGAATTATTATTAGAAGTCTTAAAAGAAGATAATCAAGTGATTGCAGGTATTTATGAAAGAAATGATATCAATGTAAGAACCAAAGAAGGATTACCTCAAGAGAAAGGTTATTGGAGAAATCTTAAACTAGAAACAACAACAATTATTAATGAAAATGGTTTGAAATTAAATGTTGATGTTGAAAATGGTCAAAAGACAGGATACTTCTTAGATCAAAAAGATAATAGAGTATTGTTAAGAAAGATGTCTGAAGGTAAAACTGTATTAGATTGTTTCAGTCATACAGGAGGCTTTGCCTTAAATGCAGCAAAGGGAAATGCTAAGAAGGTAGTCGCAGTTGATGTTTCTCAAACAGCATTGGATCAAGGATACAGAAATGCACGCTTAAATCAATTAGAAGATAAGATATCTTTTGTTAAGGATGATGTGTTTGATTATTTAGATAAATGTGAAAAAGGACAATATGATATTATTGTATTAGATCCTCCAGCATTTACAAAATCAAGAAGAACAGTAAATCAAGCTTATAATGGATATAAAAGAATTAATATGCAAGCAATGAAGTTACTTATGAATGGTGGATATCTAATTACATGTAGTTGTTCACGCTTTATGGAGACAGATAACTTTGAAAAAATGTTAAGAGAATCAGCTAAAGAAGTTGGCGTTACATTAAAACAAGTTTCGGTAACTCAACAGAATAAAGATCATCCTATTTTATGGGCAATGGAAGAAACATCATATCTAAAATTTTATATTTTCCAGATTATATAATGTAAACATTTTCATTTTATGAAATTAGT
>CAZWXH010000081.1:0-8268 GCA_964637725.1 uncultured Coprobacillus sp.
AGTTATGAAAGAACATCCTTATAATTAGTTTGACAAAGTTTGTTTTTCTGTTAATATGTAGTGGAGCCGACATGACTTATTTCGCCCGTAAGGGTGTCGTGAAATAAGTTGATGTAAAAAAGACAGATGAGAAATCATCTGTTTTTTGTTATTTTATAGTGAGTTTAAAAATTCTTGCCATTGTTTTGGGTTATCAACAAAGTATTTAGGACATGCTTTTTGAGTGATGTCATAGTGTCTGATAACATTATCTTTATCTAATGAATATGTGTTTATAAGGGCTTTTACAAGCTTCTGCAACGATTGATATGTTTCTTTAGTGAACTTACCACTTTTGTCTGGATGACAGCACTCAATAGAGATAGTGTCCTTGTTTCGATAGTTAGATGCATATGATGTTTCGTTTAATGGAACGCATTGGATAATCTCGCCCTTTAATCCAATAATAAAGTGACTTGATACTGATGTTGTCTTTTTTGTTTTTAAATTTTCAAAGTAATCACGATTATTTTGGGCAGTTGAATTAGGATTAGCAGTATAATGAACAACAATGTCCTTGACTTTATTAAGGGGCTTTTGTGCACGTGAATAAGGATTAGGAGTTAATAGCTGATGTTGAATTGATAAACCATCAACGCTATAAACATCAATGTTGTTTTTTGGTGAAATAAAGGACCAAAAGAATCCTAAAGCAATAAATAATAAAACTCCAATCATAAATATATATATTAATTTTTTATTTAATCTTTTCTTTTTTTTCATATGTATTCTCCACTTCTAAAGACATCATACAACAAAATAATATTAAATGTCTTAAGAAACTATTAATTTTTTACATTAATGTTTTATCGTACTATAGCAACATATGCTAAAAACATTGATAAATTCATTGTATTTTAAAAAAAGGTATGCTATAATCTTTGAGCATGTAACTAAGACTTACTGCCTGTCTGTAGAGAATACAGGCCATAGACCAAAGGAGGAGGTAAAAAAATGAACAAATATGAAATCATGCTTATTTTTAAACCAGACGTTGAAGATGAAACAAGAAACACAGTGATGGAAGGGTTGAAAAACGCTCTTATCGCTAATGGTGGAACTGTTGATAAAGTAGACGAATGGGGATTACGTGATTTAGCTTATGAAATCAAGCATAATTCAAAAGGTTACTACTTTGTTATGAATGTAACAACAGCAGCTGCAAACATTGCAGAATTCGACCGTTTATCACGCATTAATGCTAATGTAGTACGTCATTTAACAATTAGAGTATAAGGGGGCGTATTATTATGCTTAATCGTGTTGTACTTGTAGGAAGAATGACAAGAGATCCAGAATTAAGAAGAACAAATACAGGGGCAGCAGTGACGAGTTTCACTCTTGCACTTAATCGTAATTTTCAATCTGCTGATGGAATTCAAGCAGACTACATTCCATGCGTTGTATGGAATAAAGTAGCTGAAAACGTAGAAAAGTATTGCTCAAAAGGATCTTTAGTTGGTGTGGAAGGTAGATTACGTTCTCGTAACTATGATAACGCACAAGGACAAAAAGTATATGTGGTTGAAGTTGTATGTGATAGTGTTCAATTTTTAGAAACAAAAGCTTCTAGAGAAAAAGCACAACAAGAACAACCTCAAGTTGCAAAAGATGACTTCTATGAAATGAAAACTGTTGAACCCCAACAGAACTTAGAAAAGGATTTTGATAATTCTTTTAATTCATTTGATATCATGGAAGACGATATTCAATTTTAAGGAGGAAAGAACTTATGGCATTCAAAAGACAAAGAATGGGTAGAAGAAAAGTTTGTTATTTTACAAAGAATAAAATTACAAGCATTGACTATAAAGATGTTGAATTATTAAAAAGATTTGTTTCAGCAAACGGGAAAATCATTCCTAGACGTGTAACTGGAACAAGTGCTAAATACCAAAGAATGTTAGCTATCGCAA
Source organism: uncultured Coprobacillus sp. (assembly GCA_964637725.1). Taxonomy (GTDB): domain Bacteria; phylum Bacillota_I; class Bacilli_A; order Erysipelotrichales; family Coprobacillaceae; genus CAZWXH01. The sequence goes on from CAZWXH010000081.1 coordinate 1,956, forward strand.
TTAAGAGAGCTAGACAAATGGCATTATTACCATACGTTGGTGAATAATTAATAAGAGGAACCTTGAGTAATCAAGGTTTTTTTTCATTCTTATTTACGCATTTTATGGTATAATAATATATACTTGAAAGAAATGAAAGGAGACATCATAATGGGACATACAAATACCAAAAAGATGGTTCAAGGGGCAATGATTGCAGCTATTTTTGGGGCATTATCATTGTTAAATACATACACAGGAAGTATGTTTGATATTTTTATTTGTTATGTTATGGTGATACCACTTGTATGGTATGGGTTTAACTATAGCCTTAAAGAAAACTTTATTGTGTGTATAACTTCGATGATTGTTATCGCTCTTGTAGGTCTGCCTTTCTTTGTGATTTCATCAATTTCATCATGTTTATGTGGTATGTATATAGGAGAATGTTTAAGAAAAAAGACGAAAAAAGAGACTATTATTGTAGGAACTTTTGTAGTCACAATGTTAAATAATATTCTATTATATGAAGTATTTGCGAAGTTATTAGATATTAATTTAATACGTGAGATAACAGAAATGTATCAAGGATTAATTCAGGTTATGCCAAGTCTATCAAATCAAATATCACTAGATACAGCGTTGTCTTTTATCCCGATTGTCTTGATTATTATGTCAATGTTAGAGATGTATGCAATCATATTGTTATGTCAGTTGGCTTTATCAAGATTAAAGGTTGAATTTCCTGGTAGTTTCCATATCTCGATGATGCATCTTAAAAGAAGTACGGGTATTATTATTGCAATTTTAATGTTTGGAAGTTATTTAATACAAAGATTTATGAACATTGATAGTATATATTTAACTTATGTTTTAACACTTTGTACAATGATATTTGCCTTACAGGGAGTAGCATTCTTAAGTTATTATTTGATTATGAAGGATAAAGTAAGGTGGATGGTCCTTGTCTTTATAGGAGTCCTAATACCGATGCTAAGTAGTGCTTATGTAGTTTTTGGAATCATGGATATATTTAGTGATTTAAGAGAAAATATATTGTATAATAGAAATAACGATAATTAAGGAGGGATAAATATGACAAAAAAAATAGTTCAAATGAGAAATTTGATAATTTTATTATTGGTTAGTGAATGTTTAATTTTGTTTGGGTTATATCTTTTGTTAAATAATACGCTATTGTTTGCGTTTGCGATTTATGCTCTTCTTAAAAATATTATATTATTTATTGTGTTTGCATATTTGAGTTATCTTATTGAAACAAATAGTATTAGTGTTGCTGAAGCATTAGATGTTGATGCAAAGAATGCTTTTATATTTGGGGGAATTGGTTTAATTCAGTATGATGTTACAAGAAATGTTGTTTGGACTAGTGATTTATTTAAGGAAATGAATATTAATGTTGTAGGTGTTAAATTATTAGAATGGCAACCACAATTGGCTTCTTTATTTGAAGATGAAGATATTAAAGTAATTGATATCAAAGGTAGAAAATTTGAAGCTTATAATAATAAAGCGACAAAGTTAATTTATTTAAAAGATCGTACTCAGTTTTTATCTTTACAACAAGATTATTTAGATCAACAAGTATGTATGGCTTATATTACTATTGATAACTATGAAGAAACATTAGAGAATGCTGATGAACCAAAAATGGCTTTGTTACAATCTAAATCTAGACAGATTATTGTTGATTGGGCTTATTCAAATGGAATTATTATACGTAGATTTAAATCTGGTGGATACTTAGCTTTTTTTAATGAAAGAATTTATCGTAAACAAGTAGAAAATAAGTTTGCAATATTAGATACATTTAAAGAAATGTCTAAAGAGTTAGATGAAGTTATGACCTTAAGTATTGGAATTGGTAGAGATGCTAAGGTATTAAGAGAACTAGATGATATGTGCTCAGCAGCGTTGAATTTAACATACTCACGTGGTGGAGATCAAGTTGCTGTTAAATCTGGTGATGATACAGTTAGATTTTTTGGTGGAAATAGTGATACTTTTGAAAAAAGTAGTAAAGTTAGAGCACGAGTTATTGCTCAGTCATTAGCTGGGTTAATGAAGAATGCGAGTGAAATTTATGTTATGGGACATAAGAGTTCGGATTTAGATTCTTTTGGTGCTTCTTTAGGAGTGGCAAAGATTGCTCAAGCTTATGGAAAGAAAACACATATTGTTTTAGATTTTGATTCTATTGAACAAAAGACAAAAGATGTGGCTTTGCGTATTAAATCAGATCCAAAATATAAGAATCTGATTGTTTCATACAATGAAGCTTTAGAAAGAGTAGATAAGAATACATTATTAGTTGTTGTTGATAATCATAAACCGAATCTTGCGATTTCAAGTGCGTTGTTAGAACGTATAAGAAATAAGGTTATTATTGATCATCATAGACGTGGTGAGGAATTTATTGAAGCACCAATTCTAACATATCTAGAACCAGCTGCTTCAAGTACTGTTGAATTGGTTGTGGAGTTATGTGAGTATCAAAATATAACACCTAAGATTAGTGAATTAGATGCAACTGTTATGTATGCTGGGATGTTAGTTGATACGAATGGATTTAAACAAAGAGTTGGAGTTCGTACATTCCAATCGGCAGCATATTTAAAAGATTTACAAGCCAATGTAACTCTTGCATATGAATTTTTAGAAGATTCATATGAAGAAACAAGACAAAAGATGTCAATCACAAGTAATGCATATCAGTATAATCCATATGTCATTATTGCGATTGGGGATCTAAATAATATTTATACACGTTCAATGTTGGCAAAGGCAAGTAATTCTCTATTAGATGTTAGTGGAATTAAAGCTTCTTTTGCGATAGGAAGAATTGATAAGAATACTGTAGCAATTAGTGCTCGAAGCGCAAAGGATATTAATGTTCAAATTATTATGGAGAATATGGGTGGTGGAGGTCATTTCTCAATGGCTGCTGCTCAAGAAGAAGACGTAGAAATAGATGATGTACGTGTTCGCTTAGAGGAAAAGATAGAAGAGTATTTAAGAGATAGAGGAGAGATATAATGAAAGTAATTTTAACTCAAGATGTCAAGAAGGTTGGAAAGAAAGGCGAAATTGTAAATGTCGCTGATGGATATGGACAAAATTTCTTGATTAAAAATAATATGGCAGTTTTGGCAACACAATATGGAAAAGATATTGTTGCTCAAAATGAAGAAGATAAACGTCTTCAAGATTTAGAAAACAAGAAACAAGCTGAAGCTTTAAAAGAAACGATTGAGTCTTTAACTTTAGAGTTTTATTTATCATCAGGTAAAGATGGGAAGACTTTTGGAAGTGTTTCTACCAAGAATATTGTTGAACAATTAAGAGAAAAGTATGAGATTAGAGTTGATAAGAGAAAGTTTATTAATGCTCATCCTATTCAAGCATTAGGTTATACAAAATTTAAAATAGAGTTATATAAGGATGTAATAGCAACTATAAATATACATCTACAAGAAAAATAGGGAGGGAATAAGATGGCAAGAGAATATCCACATGATATAGAAGCAGAAAGATCATTGCTTGGTTCTATGCTTATTTCACGCGATGCGTGTACAGAAATTATCAGTCTTGCAACAACGGAAGACTTTTATCTTGATAGCCATCGTATCCTTTTTGATGCAATGCAGTTTATAGATAATCAAAATAATCCGGTTGATGTAACAACATTAACTTCTTATTTAATGGATAAAAAACAATTAGATAAGATAGGAGGCGTTGAATATTTATTACAATTAAGTGAATCAGTTCCAACGACTGCTCATAGTACTTACTATCTAAAGATTCTTAATGAAAAATCTTTATTAAGAAAGCTGATTCAACAATCTACTCATATCATTGATAATGCTTATGGTGAGGTTACAGACATTAATGATTTCATAGGTGAAGTAGAAAAGAACTTCTTAAATGTTACTAGAGATCGAAATACTGGTGAATTTAAGAATGTTAAAGATGTTATTCAAAATGTTACTGATAGATTAATCACTTTACAAAAGTCTGATGGACATATTTCAGGAGTAAAGACTGGTTATTATGATCTAGATAAGTTAACTTCTGGGTTTCAAAAGGGAGATTTAATTATCTTAGCTGCAAGACCATCAGTAGGGAAAACAGCGTTTGCATTAAATGTTGCCTATAATGTTTCTTATAAGTCAGATGCACCAGTGGCCGTCTTCTCACTAGAAATGCCGGCTGAACAACTTATTCAACGTGTTATCTGTTCAGCGGGGAGTTTAAATGCTGAAGGGCTACGTTCAGGAACAATACTACGTGATAATAATGAAAGATATTATGCATCTGTAGATAAAGTATTGAAATGTAATTTATACATAGATGATACTCCGGGTATTCGGGTTGGAGAAATCGCTGCAAAATGTCGAAGATTAAAGCGTGATCATGGATTAAAGATGATTATTATTGACTACTTACAGTTAATTTCAGGACCTGCAAATAGTCGTGAATCACGACAACAAGAGGTTTCTGATATTTCAAGACAATTAAAAATGATTGCCAGAGAGTTAGAAGTTCCAGTCATTGCATTAAGTCAGTTGTCTCGTTCAGTAGAAAAACGTGATAATAAAAGACCTGTTTTATCAGATCTAAGAGAATCGGGAGCTATTGAGCAAGATGCGGACATTGTTTCATTTATTCATCGAGAAGACTATCAAGATCCTAAAAAAGAAGCTGAGACACAAGGTGTAACTGACTTGATTATTGCGAAGCATCGTAATGGGGCACTTGCTGATGTGAGATTGGTTTTCTTAAAACAATATAGTAAATTTGCAAATCCTGCGAGAAGTGATCAACAAATTGATCCAACTTCAGGAGTGAAAGATTTAAGAGATTAAAAAAGCATCGGAGTTAATTCCGATGCTTTTTATGTCTTTCTATCGAATGCCTGACGACATGATGGGCATGTCACTGTAATTTCACCTTTGCCTTTAGGGACTCTTAAGAATTGATGACAGTGCGGACATTTAAAATACTTATGAGTTTTTCTATAACGCCACTTATTAACTTGGCGGACTAAAGGTCTTTTTATAATGTTATATCTTTTTAAATACCATGCATTCTCTTGTCTACGTTTTTCATATTGTTTAGAAAACATACGATAAAGACTATATATAATGATAGCGGAACATATAAATACAAGGGGTGTATAAAAGAAAGAAAGGACAACAAGGATTAAGTATAAAAAAAACAAAAAGTTTCCAAATTGATCAATACCATATCTTCCATACATAAAGTTTCTTAACCATTTCATTTTTATCACCTGCTTAATATTATAATACAACATTATGAATGAAATATGTACAAATTAATGTAGTTTTATAGTATAATATAAAACAATGGAGGATGAAAGTGTATGTATAATCAATACCGTGAAGGATGGCTAGAAGTAATATGTGGATGTATGTTTGCTGGAAAAACAGAAGAACTTATTAGACGTATTAATGTGTTATCTTTTGCTAGAAAAAATATTATAGTCTTTAAACCCAAAATAGATAATCGTTATTCGGAAACCGAAATTGTATCTCATGCTGGAACTTCTGTTCCATGTATTGATGTATCGAATTCAAAGGAAATATTAAATTACATAAAACCAGATACGGAAGTTGTTGCAATTGATGAAGTTCAATTCTTTGATAAAGATATCGTAGATGTTTGTGAGTATTTAGCAGATAAGGGACTTCGTGTCATGGTTGCTGGATTAGATAAAGATTTTAGAGGTGAACCTTTTGGGGTATTGCCTGAATTATTAACTCGTGCTGAATTTGTAACGAAATTGACTGCTGTTTGTGCTAAATGTGGTGCACCTGCAACACGAACTCAAAGATTGGTGGATGGAAAACCAGCTGACTTTGATGATCCAATTGTCTTAGTAGGAGCAGTAGAACATTATGAACCAAGATGTAGGCATTGTCATGAAATTTCTAATAAACCGCATAAATTTTAAAAGTTCATTTTCAAGACATATTCATAGATTATATTAATATTGTCGAAAGACAAATACGATAGTATTGATTCCCCTCAAATCTATCATATATCCCTAAGAAGGAGATGTTTCCCCAAAACATCTCCTTCACTTTTAATAAAAAGAAGATTATATTCACAACAATTACAAATCTTGTTCATATATAATTCATATTGACAAGTTATATTATGTATGTAATAAGAAATTCATAAATAACTCCCTTAAAATATGAATTTAAAGAATCGAAAGTCATTTCGGTTCTTTTTTTGGTATGACGGGCATGTCATACATCTAGGGTGAAAGTCCCTCGTGAGCGTAGTT
>CAZWXH010000082.1:0-6214 GCA_964637725.1 uncultured Coprobacillus sp.
TATTCCTGTTGCATTAAGACCTTATATGGGTGGTAAAGATAAAATTTGTTAAAAGAATGAGTCATCATTCTTTTTTCTTTAGAGAAAATTAATATATTTTTTCATATTTTATACACAAGTTTCTGCTACAATAGGTGCAATAAAGAAAGTAGGGATATTATGAAGAATATTCTAGAATATTTAGAACAAACAGAATGTTTATATTCATCTAAAGTTGTATTTACTGATGAGTTTAAAGAGATGACTTATAATCAATGTTTAGAATATTCTAAAAGAGTGGGGACTCAACTTTTAGATTTAAAAGAAAAAAGAAAACCGATAGCGGTTCTCATGGATAAAAATGTAGAAAGCTTAACTTGTTTTTTTGGAATTGTTTATAGTGGAAACTTTTATGTTGTCATAGATTCTAAGATGCCGGTTGATAGAATTGAAAAAATATTTGAAACCTTAAATCCAATAGCCTTAGTTACAGATTATAAACATCAAGAAATAGCAATAAAATTACATAATACAATATATTACTATGAAGATATAATGAATGTAAAGGTTGATCAAGATGCTTTAGATGAAATCAGAAAACAAACAATAGATACTGATCCTTTATATGCCTTATTTACATCAGGATCAACAGGATTACCTAAAGGAGCTATTATTTCTCATAGGAATGTGATGAATTATGCATCATGGTATAAAGAAACTTTTGATATCAATGAAAATACACAATTTGGAAGTCAAACACCTTTTTATTTCAGTATGTCTGTATCGGATGTTTTTAGTACTATTCTTTCAGGTGCAACACTCCATATATTGCCTAAACAATTATTCTCTTTTCCAATTAAATTAATTGAATATATGAATAACAAGAAAGTGAATACGATTTATTGGGTACCTTCAGCATTATCAATAATCGCAAATCTTAAAGTATTAGATTATATGGCATTAGAACATATTGAAAAAGTTCTATTTGCGGGTGAAACAATGCCAATAAAACAATTGAATTATTGGATTGAAAAGATTCCAAATGCTATGTATGCGAATTTGTTTGGACCTACTGAAACAACAGATATTTGTACATATTATATAGTAGATAGAAAGTTTAATGATGATGAATCATTACCAATAGGGAAAGCATGTGATAATACTCAAGTATTTTTATTAGATGAGAATAATCAGGAAGTACTTGATGATAGAGAAGGAGAATTATGTGTTAGAGGTTCTTTTTTAGCTTTAGGCTATTATCATAATAATGAGAAAACAAAAGAAGTCTTTATTCAAAATCCTTTAAATCCTTATTATCCAGAGATTATATATAAAACTGGAGATTTAGTAAGATATAACGAATTAGGTGAATTGATTTATGTCACACGTAAAGATTTTCAAATTAAGCATATGGGTTATCGGATTGAATTAGGTGAAATAGAAGCAGCAGTGAATGCGATAGAAAAGATTCAAAGTTGTGCTGTTATATTTGATGAAGAGAAAGACAAGATTGTATTGCTTTATACTGGAAAGATAGGTGACAAAGAGATTATGGAAGGTGTATCTTTGAAGGTTCCTAGTTACATGCATCCAAATATTATTGTCAAATTGAAAGTTATGCCATATAATCAAAATGGAAAAATAGATAGAACATGGTTAAAGGATCATTATAATGATCAAGGGGGAGAAAAATAGAATGGAACAATTATTAGAAATATTAGAAGGAATGAAACCTGGTGTTGATTTTAACAATGAAAATAATTTAATTGAGGATGGAATTATTGACTCATTAGATGTTATGAACTTATCAGTTGAATTAAATGATGAATTTGATATTGAAATTACACCATTAGATATATTACCTGAGAACTTTCAATCTGCATCAACAATGCATGCATTAATCACTCGTTTACAAGAGCAAGGATAATATATGGCTTATACATCTTATGTCTATCTTGTCCTTTTCTTAGGAATAACATTTCTTCTATATACTGTTTTTCCTAAGAAATACAAGTGGACTGTTTTGTTAGCGGCAAGTTATTTGTATTATATTGCTGCTTCACGTTTGTGGTTAATCATTTTTGTATTGATTTCCACTTTATCAATATTTGGGTGTGCAATATGGCTAGATAAATTCAATGAATTATTTGCGAGTGTTAAAGGATCATTGGATAAGGATGCTAGAAAAGTATTTAAAGAAAAAATATTGTGGCAAAAGAAGTTAATTGTTATTTTAATGTTGATTGTTAATATGGGAATGTTAGCTTTTTTAAAGTATTTTAATTTCTTTTCAGAAACATTAAATTTCTTAGTGCTTGATTCTCTGAATATGCAAATACCTTTATTAAAGTTATTTCTACCATTAGGAATATCTTTTTATACATTACAAGCTGTTAGTTATGTGATTGATGTATATAGAGGAAAATATAAAGCAGATCGTAAATTAACGCGGGTGGCTTTATACCTTGTGTTTTTCCCGACTATTGTAGAAGGACCAATCGCAAGATATGATCAAGTTGCCCACCAATATTATGAGGGACATTCTTTTCATTATGAAAACTTAACTTATGGAGTTCAACTTATTCTATGGGGAATGTTTAAAAAGATAGTGATTGCTGATCGTGCCAATATGTTAGTTAATCATGTTTTTAGTGATTATCAAGATTATGCAGGATTAAGTGTTGTTATAGCTATTGTGTTTTATACAATTCAACTTTATACAGAATTTTCTGGATGTATGGATATTGTAAGAGGAAGTGCTCAGCTATTTAGTATTCATTTACCTGAGAACTTTAAACAGCCGTTCTTTTCTAAAAGTATTAATGAGTTTTGGCAAAGATGGCATATTACTTTAGGATCATGGTTGAAAGACTATGTATTTTATAGTGTTTCTTTATCAAAACCATTTAAGAAGTTTAGTCAATTTGTTAAGAGTCATAGTAATCCATATTTATCAAAGTTATTACCTGCAACAACAGCTTTATTCTTTGTTTGGATTGGTAATGGATTATGGCATGGAGCCAGTATGAAATATGTCATGTATGGAATGTATTATTATATATTAATGGTTCTAGGGATGTATATGGAACCATTGTTTAAGAATTTGATGAGTAAGTTTCATATTCATAAAGATAAGAAGTGTTTTCAATATTTCCAAGTTATGAGAACAATTATATTAGTTAATATTGGTATGTTGATATTTAGAGCAGATACTTTAAAGAGTGCTTTTGATATGTTTGTTTCATGTTTTAAAGATTTCTCTTTTAATCTTCAAGAAATATTCCATTTAGGTTTATCATCTAAAGATATATCAATTGTAGTTATTGGGGTTATTGTTGTTTGGATTGTTGGATTAATTAAAGAAAAAGGAATTAATATTAGAGAAACAATAGGTAAAAGAAATATTGTATTAAGATGGTCTCTATATTTTTTGGCAGTCTTTGTAGTTATTATATTTGGAGCATATGGTAGAGGCTATGATATTGTTAGCTTTATCTATGCCCAATTTTAGGGGGATATTATTGTGGATAAATCAAAATTAAAGGAAAATTTCCTCAATATATCTAAAGTTATCGTTTTTTTACTTATCTTTGTTTTATTATTAAATGTACTTTCTCCTATCTTTTCACCTAAAAACAATAATGCAAAAAGTGGAATTAAGTATGAAACAGCAAGAGGTTTTTATGGAGAAAAAATAAATTCAATTGATATTGTTGCGATTGGAAATAGTGATTTATATAGTGGTATGATTCCCCTTCAGATATGGAAGGAACATGGTATTACTTCTTATGTATGTGCCGAACCTCAACAAACAATCATGAACGCATATTATTTGTTAAAAGATGTTCTTACTTGTCAGAAACCAAAATTAGTTATATTAGAGGTTGATGAATTATTTTCTAAGACAGATGCTGATGATTTAGATAATGCAGTTTCAGCTACACTAAGAAATTATTTTCCTATCTTTGAATATCATAGTCGTTGGAAAGATTTAAAAAAGGAAGACTTTCAAGATGATATTCATTACACGACAAGAAATGAAGCAAAAGGATATTATTATAATCAACAAGTTAAACCATATAATGGTGGATTTGATAAATATATGAAAAAGAAAGCAAAAAGAAAAAAGCTTACGAACACAACTGAATTTTATCTAGATAAATTAATTAAGTTTATTAGAGAAAATGGCTCTGATATTATGTTTATGTGCTCACCATCAGCAAGTAGTTGGTCAACAGGAAAAAGCTTAACTATTCAAGAAATAGCGAATAACTATAATATCAATTTCATTGATTTTAATACTAACTATACAGAAACTGGATTTAATTGGGTTACTGATTCTAGAGATGGTGGAAATCATTTGAATTATAAAGGTGCTGTCAAAATGACTGATTATTTAGGTAAGTATTTAAGAGATAATTATAATCTTTCTGATCATAGAGGAGATGAAAATTATTCTAGGTGGGATAAAGATTACATTTTGTTTATGAATAAAGTTAAAAATAAGGAATAGAATATTGATTTGTTTGTTATATATGTTATAATAATTCTTGCCATTACAATAGGCGGCTTCGAACCATGTCAGGACCGGAAGGTAGCAGCATTAAGAATGTCCGTTTATGTGTAGTGGCTCTTTTTTAAAGGAGTTTTATATGAATGATAGAGAGTATATGAAAATAGCATATCAAGAGGCTTTAAAGACTAAAGAGATTGATGAAGTCCCAATAGGCGCTATTATTGTTAAAGATAATAAAATTATTGCGAGAGGATATAATCAAAAAGAAACCAAACAAGATGTCAGTGCTCATGCAGAAATGATCGCAATCCAAGAAGCTTGTCGTGTTTTAAAAACATGGCATTTAGATGGATGTATCTTATATTCTACATTGGAACCTTGCATGATGTGTAGTGGTGCAATTATCCAAAGCCGTATTTCAAAGGTTGTATATGGTGCTAATGGAGAACGATGGCATGGTATATCTCAATATCTTCATGATCATCATTTTAATCATTATCCTGAAGTAATTGGAGGAGTATTTGAAGAAGAATGTTCTTTATTAATTTCAGAATATTTTCAATTAAAACGTAATAAATAAAAGGAAGAAAGTTAGTATTTTCTTCTTTTTTCATGTATAATAGAACAAGGAGTTGATATTATGGCATATAAGACATTATATAGGGTTTATCGTCCACAAAAATTTGAAGATGTTGTGGGACAAGAACATATTATTACAACACTAAAACATGCTGTTGAAGAAAACAAAATAGCACATGCTTATTTATTCTGTGGTCCTAGAGGGACAGGAAAGACAACTATTGCAAAGCTTTTAGCAAAAGCAATAAATTGTACATCTGAGCCTAAACCATGTGATGCATGCGATAATTGTCAAGAAATAACAACAGGAAATCATCCTGATGTTATTGAAATTGACGCAGCTAGTAATAATGGTGTAGATGAAGTAAGAAGTTTAATAGATAAAGTAAAATACGCACCATCACAAGGGAGATATAAAGTATATATTATTGATGAGGTTCATATGATGTCACCGGGTGCTTTTAATGCATTATTAAAGACATTAGAAGAACCACCTGCTCATGTTGTTTTCATATTGGCCACAACTGAGCCACATAAAATATTACCGACTATCATTTCACGTTGTCAAAGATTTGATTTTACAAAACTAAGTTTAAAAGATATCACAAGTCGTATGAAAACAGTTATCAAAGAAGAAAATTTCCATTGTGATGATGAAGCTTTAGAAATGATAGCTAAGTTAGCAGATGGGGGAATGCGTGATGCCCTATCTATATTAGAACAATGTCTAGCATATAATGATAAGCATCTCACTATTCAAGATGTTAACTATATATATGGAATTGTTTCTTTAGAAAATAAAATTGACTTTATTAAGGTTTTATTATCTAAAGATATGAAAAAGTCTCTTATTTTATTAGATGATATGAAAACAAATGGGATTGATATCAAAAGATTAACATTAGATTTGGTTGATATTTTAAAGGATATTATTATTTATAGAAATACAAATGATGAATCTATCTTATTTGTATTATCTAAATATTATTTAGATATGATAGTTCCTTATATTTCTTGTGAAGAAGCATTTGCGTTTATTGATATTTTAATGGAAGCTAATGATAAATATGCTAAGGTTATAAATCCTTCTATTTATTTTGAACTTTCAATATTAAAAATGTGTAATCATATTCATGATGA
>CAZWXH010000082.1:6314-8238 GCA_964637725.1 uncultured Coprobacillus sp.
CTTCTATTTATTTTGAACTTTCAATATTAAAAATGTGTAATCATATTCATGATGATAAAGCGTTACAAAGTATTCCTGAAGTTATAAAACCTATAGATACTGTTCAACCAATAATTGAAACAACACAAACAGAAGTTTTAAATGAGCCTATTGAAGACTTACAAGAAACTCCTGTTGTTGAAGAAAAAGTAGAAGAAATAAATAATGAGAAAACTATTGAAATAAAAGAAGATACTTCAGAAGTCATTCAAGAAGATTTATCAGAAGAAATTATTGAAGATAAGACTATTAATGTTGAAGAACATGAGGAAATTGTTGAAATAACAGAAGATGTTTCAGAAGTTATTCAAGAAGACTTATCAGAAGAAATTATTGAAGAAGAGACTATTGATGTTGAAGAATCTTATAGTGAAGTAGAGGAAATTCCAACTTTTGAATTTGAAAAACAAGAAGAAGTGAGTGATGAAGTATCAGATAATGTTATTGTTGATAAAAATGATGTTATGAATATACTTGTTCAAGCCAATCGTAATATTCTTCAGAGTGTTCAAGAAAGATGGCCAATCATTAAACGTTATTTAGCGAATCTTAATACTGCTAAGAGTGCATCTATGTTATGTGATGGGACGGCTGTTGCAGCATGTCAAGGTGGTTTAATTATTGCCTTTGAACATCAACCATCAGTTAATGCAGTTAATTATTATAAGAATTATAAACAACTAAGTGGTTTTTTAAATGAAGTTCTTGGTCAAGAATTTAAGTTTGTTGCTTTACAACAAGATGAATGGTTAAAAACAAGAAGTCATTTTATTGAATTAAAGAAACAAGATCAATTACCTCAAGGGCATGATATTACATTAAAACATATAGATTCACAGGATTTAAATTATGTTGACTTAAATGAAGCTCAAGAATTAGCAGTTGAATTATTTGGGGATATTGTTGAATTTAAGGAGGATTAGGATGAATTTTAATAATTTAGTGCAACAAGCACAACTAATGCAAAGAAAAGTAACTAAGGCAAAAAAAGAATATGATGAAAAAGAATTTGAAATAGAATGTCAAAGTCATTTTATTACTGGTAAAATGACAGGTGATTTAAGAATTAGAGAAATAAATATAGATCCTTCTTTAATGAATTCTGAAAGCAAAGAAGATTTAGAAGATATTCTTATCGCAACAATTAATCAAATGACACAAAAGATTAGTAAAGAAAGGGAAGATACAATCGATAAACTAACAAACGGTGTAGATGTATCTGCGTTTCTATAATGGAATATCCTAATTCTTTTGAAGAACTTGTAGAATGCTTTAAAATGTTACCAGGAATTGGTGGCAAAGGGGCAGAAAGAATGGTTTATCATATTCTTGATATGGATAAAGAAAATGTTGCTAGATTTTCCAAAGCATTAATAGATGTGAAAGAAAAAATCAAACATTGCCGAAAATGCGGTCATATATGTGAAAGTGACCTTTGTGAAATATGTCAGGATAACTCAAGAGACCAGTCAACAATATGTGTCGTTGAATCGCCTAAAGATGTATTTGCGATGGAAAAGATGAAAGAGTATCATGGATTATATCATGTATTACATGGAACAATGTCTATTATGGATGGTAAGACTATTGAAGATTTAAACATTCATTCTCTTTTTGAAAGATTGGACGATCATATCAAGGAAGTCATTATTGCGACAAATCCAACAAGAGAAGGAGAAACAACGGCTTTATTCTTAGCCAAGTTACTCGCAAAACAAAATATATCTGCTTCTAGAATAGCGAACGGTTTACCAATTGGTGGAAATTTAGACTATGCTGACGAATTAACACTTTTAAAATCTCTAGAAGGAAGAAAGAAAATGTAATCACCTCATATAAATTAATGAGGTGATTTTTTTGATTAGAAGAATAACAAAGTTATTTT
>CAZWXH010000083.1:0-8160 GCA_964637725.1 uncultured Coprobacillus sp.
AAGAATTCCGTAATGGAATTCTTTTTTTATTGAAAAGAAAAGCCTGTCTTGCGACAGGCTTTTAAACATTATTTTTTCTTTTTAGGAGCATCTGTAGCGAATTTAGATTCATAATCATAAATTGATCTTAAGATAGCTTCCATATCATGTACCATTGGCATTCTTGGGTTAGCTGGAGTACATTGATCTTCGTAAGCATTCATAGCCATTCTATGAACTGATTCTTCCCAAGCAGCTTTATCGATACCTTGAGATTTAATATTGCTTACTACACCAACTTTTGCACATAATTCTTCACATGCATCAGCAAACATAGCCACACCTTCAGCAGGTGATTTTGGATTTAATCCGATTAATTGAGCTAATTCCATATATTTAACATCTGCTTTATAACTTTCAATCTTTGGCCAAATATTTAATTTAGTAGGAATAGTTCCGTTATATCTAATAACGTGTGGTAATAAGATACCATTAGTACGACCATGAGGAACATGCCATTCTCCACCGATCTTATGAGCTAATGAGTGGTTCATACCTAAGAAAGCATTCGCAAATGCCATACCTGCAATAGTTGCAGCATTATGCATTTTTTCTCTTGCTTCTGGATCTTCCTTACCATATTTAACAGAGCTTTCTAAGTAATCAAATACTAATTTAACTGCTTGTTTAGCCCATCCATCAGTAAAGTCAGATGCTAGAATAGAAACATATGCTTCTACTGCATGAGTTAATACGTCAATTCCTGTATCAGCAGCAATTGATGCTGGCATACTCATAGCGAACTCTGGATCAACAATCGCAACTGTTGGAGTTAAAGAGTAGTCAGTTAATGGATATTTCTTATTTGCATCTTTATCAGTAATAACTGCGAAAGGAGTTACTTCTGATCCAGTACCTGATGTTGTAGGAATACAGATTAATTTTGCTTTCTTTCCTAATTCAGGGAATTTGAATGCACGTTTTCTGATGTCCATGAATTTTTGTTTAATGTCATCAAAGTTAACTTCTGGATGTTCATACATTAACCACATAACTTTAGCAGCATCCATTGAAGATCCTCCACCTAATGCGATAATAACATCTGGTTGGAATTTTCTCATGATTTCAACACCTTCAGTAACAGTGTCAAAACTTGGATCTGGTTCAACATCAAAGTATAATTCTAAATCAACTTTATTACGTCTTCTATGAATAACATCCTCAATCTTAGCTACATATCCAAGATTGTACATACCTCTATCTGTTACGATCATGGCTTTATCCATGACTTTCATGTCTCTTAAATATCTAATTGAATTTTTTTCAAAATAGATTTTTGGAGGAAGTTTAACCCATTGCATATTGTTGTTACGTCTCCCTATTCTCTTAATATTTATTAAATTCACAGCACTAACATTGTTAGATACTGAGTTGTGTCCATAAGAACCACAACCTAAAGTCAATGATGGAATAAATGCATTATAAACAGAACCAATACCACCAAATGTTGATGGAGCATTTTCAATAACACGAATAGCTTTACATTTTAAACCAAATTGAACTGAGATATCATGATCTTGAGTATGAATTGCAGCCGAGTGACCTAAACCATTAAATTCAACCATTGCAGCTGATTTTGCTATACCATCTTCAGTAGATGAAGCTTCTAATACTGCTAATACAGGAGATAATTTTTCTCTTGTTAATGGTTCATTAGGACCAACTTCTTTACATTCAGCACAGATAATTTGAGTATCTTCTGGTACTTTGAAACCAGCTTGTTCAGCAATCCAAGTCGCTGGTTTACCAACAACATTAGGATTTAATTTTGCATCATTTACAGTATCTGTATATGCTGCACATCCAAACATAAAGTTTTCAAGTTTTGTTTTTTCTTCTTTGTTTACAAAGTGAACTTTGAAACGACTAATTTGTTCTTTAAATGCTTTATAGATTTCTTTATCAACGATAGCAGCTTGCTCAGAAGCACAAATCATACCATTATCAAATGATTTAGATAATACGATATCGTTAACAGCTCTTTTTAATACACATGTTTTTTCTACATATGCAGGAACGTTTCCAGCCCCTACACCTAAAGCAGGTTTACCACAAGAGTAAGCAGCTTTAACCATTGCGTTACCACCAGTAGCTAAGATAGTTGCTACACCTGGATGATTCATCAATGCAGTAGTTGCATACATAGTACGCATTCCTAACCATTGAATACAGTCTTCTGGTGCACCAGCAGCAATAGCAGCATCTCTAATAACTTTTGCAGCTAATACTGAACACTCATAAGCTGATGGATGGAATGAGAAGATAATTGGATTTCTTGTTTTTAAAGAAATTAATGATTTGAAAATTACTGTTGAAGTTGGATTTGTTGTTGGTACGATACCACAAACAACACCAACTGGTTCAGCAATTTCAGTAATTCCTGTTAAAGAATCTTCACTGATAATTCCTACAGTCTTTAAATGACGTAAATTACTAGTTACATATTCACAAGCAAATAAGTTCTTAACAGCTTTGTCTTCGAACACACCTCTACCTGTTTCATTAACTGCGGCTTCAGCCAAAACACCATGTTGGTCTAATCCCGCAACAGAACATTTTGCAACAATGTAATCAACAGCATCTTGATCAAATGATTCAAATTTTTCAAGAGCAACCAATGCTTTTTGTACAAGCTCATCTACATGTAAATCAACTTGTTCATTAGTTGGTTCTTCAACTTTTTGTACAGCTTTTTTTTCTGCCATATTTCTTCCTCCAAAATTTTTATTTGTTTACAACGCTAATATACTATATTCCTTGTGAAAAAACAAGCAAGACATATTAAAAAATAAAAGAAAAGTGCTTTCATGAAATATGTAAGCACTTACCTTTGTGAAAAATAAGACAAACTTTAAAAGTATGGTATTTATTCCTTAGTAATTAATCCTACTACAAATCCAAAAAGACTAAAAATAATCCATCCCAAAGAATATTCAAACAACGGAATAGCATGCATCCATGTCATGTCTAAACCAACACTTGAAAGCACACCAATAATACTTCCTATTCCTGTAAAGAACATCGTTGTTTGATAAATATAGCGATACCTTTTAATAAAAGGATGAAGAAATGATAAAATAATTAAAACTATTGATAAAGGATATAATAGATTCAAAACTGGAATAGATACTTTTAAAATCATATCTAAACCGATATTGGAAATAATCATACTCACTATCGCAAATATGAAAGCCCATTTTTTATAACTTATACGAGGGCGTAATGAGTAAAAATATTCAGAACAACAACATATCAAACCAATACATGTATTTAAACATGCAATAAAGAAAATACTTCCTAAAATAACAACCCCTATGTTTTGAAATAAATAGGAAACAAATTGATTCAATGTTTGGGCACCGTTCGTATGAACACCCAACAATCCACCAGATAGTCCACCTATATGTAATAATATACAATAAACAGCAGTTAAACATATTCCAGCAATAATTCCCGCTTTAATCGTTAATGAAACAACTTCTCTATTCTCTTTAATACCTTTACTTTTTATATTTAAAGCAATAATAATTCCAAAATTCAATGCAGCAATAGTATCCATTGTTTGATACCCATCTAAGAATCCCTGAACTAATGAATTGCTTTGATAACTTCCCATAGCTTGTCCATATTGTCCACTTTCTACAAAGAAACTCCCAATAAAAATAATAGTAATAAGAGTTAATAAGATCGGACATAGCACTTTACCTAAACGATCAGACAACTTTTCTGGATTTAATGCCATATAAAGAGCAACTCCAAAAAATACAACTGAATACAACAATTGAATCCAAGCCGATGAATTGCCAAGAAATGGCACAACAGCCATTTCAAAAGAAGTACTTGCAGTTCTAGGAATAGCAAGACAAGGACCAATTGATAAATATATTAATAAAGTAAAAACAAAAGAAAACTTTGGATGTACTCGACTCGCAAGAATATCCAAACCACCTGCTTTAGCAACTGCTATAACACCTAACACAGGAAGTCCTACAGCACTTATAATAAAACCAATCATAGCAATCCAAGCATGATTACCTGCTTGTTCTCCTAGAAATGGTGGAAATATTAAATTACCTGCTCCAAAGAACATTGAAAATAAAGTTAATCCTATAAAAATAAGTTCTTTTTTTGTTAATGTTTTCATCATCATACCTCTTTTTTATTCTATTGACATCATAACTATAAAACTTGATAAAGCATAACCATAAGAGGCATTGTCACAATACTAAAAATAACACTCATGACATTCATGATACTAGCATACCTAGGATGCTTATTATAAAGTTGAGCAAACTGAGTAATTGTTGCAGCCGCTGGGGCACTTGCTGCTAAGATAGTAATAAGGAATATTTGTGAAGCAACAGGTGTTATATTAGCAAGACCTGTGAGTTTAAATAATAATACCATGATTAATGGATATACAACAAGTCTCATAAAACATATCAAATATGTTCTCTTCTCTACAAACATTTCTTTTAAATCAATTTCCCCAATTAACATCCCAATAACAATCATTGCCAGTGGTCCAATCATAGACCCTACCTTATCAAAGGTTGTCACAACTAAAGATGGTAGTTGTATTTGAAGGAAAAACAAAAAAATCCCAACAATAATCGCTATAATATTAACATTTAAAAATATTTTCTTAAGCTCATAACTCTTTTCATTACAAACTAAACTTTTAGCATGTGTCCACAACAATACTGTTTGTACCATCATATACCCACTTGTATAGAGAACCCATTCTTTTCCCAAAATCGCTCCCACTAAAGGAATGATTAAGTTTCCAGAATTAGAATAAATAATAGTTGCTTTTTCAATTGATACAAAGCCAAATACTTTTGATAATAAGTGAGTTAAAGGGATATATATAAGGTGAACTAAGAAAGCTCCTAATAATGCTAAGCCTAAACCAAATAATTTATCAGGTGTGAATTCAATCATAAATGATGTAAGAATAGCACATGGTGAAACAACAAATAAAATAACTTTAGAGATAACTTTACTATTATCAGTCGTTAATGTTTTTGTCTTGACTAACATAAATCCAAAAAATATCATAATGAACAATTGGCAGATTTGTTGCATTAACAATAAACTTAATTCCATACTCTAGTCTCCTTTTCTCTATTATACCCAATAAAATAGAGAAGCTTAGCTTCTCTACTTAGTTAATTGAAGTTTTTCTTTTACAGTTTGATCATCTAAACCATTACAAGATGCCATCAATCTAATCTCTTCATCAAAGTCTTTCTTATCTTTATCATTAAAATTAGAATTATCTAAGATTTTTCCTTCTCTTAAGACATCCTTAAACTTTTCTGTTTGATAATAAGTAATCTTTTCTTGAGAAATATATCCTTCATCATCAATAGTCATTTCATTTAAAGCATATCTTGTCTCTGTTGATGGGGCTTCATTTCCCATACCAAATTCTTCAGTAACAGCCATTTTTAATGTCAGAACAAGTTTATCATCGTGTTTATCTCTTTGTATATCATAAACTTTATAATGTTCATCTTCCATATAGTTCTTATATATTTGTTTAACTTCATTAGGATAATCATTGATAACACTATATACATATTGATCATCAGCACCTAAGTATAAAGTATGAAAATTTGTATCTTGAGTAATCGTATAATATAAAGTATTATATGCACCTTCTTCAAACAGTGCTTTATTGACAAAACAAAACTCATTATTGATTTTATATGTTTCAACATTTGTGATATTACCATTGTCATTTTCAACACAACGATAGTATGAAACATCATCATTCATCTTTTTTACAACTTTAGCATATGTTTGTCTTGCGCTCAATCCATCATAAAGGTGTCCTGCCTTTGGTTCATCAGTTGAAGGACTACATCCTAACAACATCATTGTACATATTATTGCTAAAATTCCGTTTCGCTTCATCTTTGTCCCTCCGACTACCCTTTTATAGTATACATTTTTTAATATCTTGTCAACTAAACAAATCTTAAGAATTTCTTAAAACAAAAGAACCTTACAATTGTAAAGTTCTTCATTTATCTTAATCTAATGCTTTGATCATTGCAATGTATGAATCTTCTACTAAAGAAGCTCCACCTACTAATGCACCATCAATATCAGGTTGTTCTAATAATTCTTTTAATCCTTCTGGTTTTACAGATCCACCATATTGAATTCTCACTTGTTCAGCAACTTCATTACCATATAATTCAGCAACTACACTTCTGATATATTGACATACATCTTGTGCAATTTCATTAGTTGCAGTTTTTCCAGTTCCAATAGCCCATACTGGTTCATAAGCAATAACAGTTCTTGCAGCACAAGCAGGACAAACATCTTTAAATGCTCCTACAGTTTGTGTTTTACATACTTCTTTTGTAGTTCCAGCTTCATATTCTTCTAATGTTTCACCAACACATACGATTGGAGTCATATCATTTTTAAGAACTTGTAACATTTTAGCATTAACTGTTTCATCAGTTTCAGCAAAATATTGTCTTCTTTCAGAATGTCCTAGGATTACCCATTCAATTCCGATTTCTTTTAACATTTCAACACTGATTTCTCCAGTATATGCACCATTGTCTTTGAAATGGCAGTTTTCTGCTGCAACGATTAACTTTTTAGCTCCTGCTTTGGCAGTTTGTAAAGCTAAATAAGGAGTCGCAATCCCAAAATCAGCTGTATCTGTAACACTTGCATCTACGGCTTCAACAAATGCTTTTGTTTCAGCAATAGTTTTATTCATTTTCCAGTTTCCTACAATAATTGGTTTTCTCATTTTAAATCTCCTTATTTGTCATTAATAGCTGCAATACCTGGTAACACTTTACCTTCCATATATTCTAATGAAGCTCCTCCTCCAGTAGAAATATGAGATACTTTATCAGCATATCCTAATTGCATAACAGCAGCAGCACTATCTCCACCACCGATAATTGTATTTGCATTATCTAAAGAAGCTAACGCTTCACATACTGCAACAGTTCCTTTTGAGAATGGTTCCATTTCAAATACACCCATAGGTCCATTCCAAATTACAGTTTTAGCTCCTGCCAAAGCTGCTTTAATGTTTTCAATAGATTTAGGTCCAATATCTAATCCCATATATCCATCAGGTACATCTTCACCACATACTTTAATATCACCTTCAGCTGCAAATGCATTATTAATTACAGAATCAACAGGTAAAATTAACTTATCTCCACCTTTAGCAATTAATTCTTTAGCAATATCAACTCTATCATCTTCAACTAAAGAATTACCAATGCTATGTCCTTGTGCTTTCGCAAAAGTATAATACATACCTCCACCAACAATAACTTTATCAGCAATCTTTAATAAGTTTTCAATAACTAAAATCTTATCAGAAACTTTAGCTCCACCTAAAATCGCAACCATTGGTCTTTCAGGGCTACTAACAGCTTTTCCAATATAAGCAATTTCTTTTTCTACTAAGAATCCAGCAGCAGATGGTAAATGTGCGGGAATTCCAGCAGTTGATGCATGTGCTCTATGTACAGAACCAAAAGCATCTTCTACAAATACATCACCAAGAGTTGCCCAGTATTTTCCAAGTTCAGGATCATTCTTGCTTTCTCCAGCTTCATAACGTGTATTTTGAACTAAGATAACTTGACCATTATTTGCTTCTTTAACAGCATTTTCAAGTTCAGCACCTCTTGTACAATTAACAAACTTAACATCTTTTCCTAATAATTCAGCTAATCTAGGAGCAGCAACTGATAAATCATTTTTAGCTTTATCTTCTTCAGTCTTAACTTTCCCTAAATGTGAGAATAACACGATAGCTTTAGGACCTTGTTCTAATAAATATTTAAGAGTAGGTAAAGCAGCAACAATTCTGTTGTCGTTTGTGATTTCTCCAGTTTCTTTGTTTCTTGGTACGTTGAAGTCTACACGAACTAAAACAGTTTTTCCAGAGACTTCAATATCTTTAATTGTTTTCTTATCCATTTTTCAATTCCTCCATGCCTGAATTATACCATTGTTAATCTTGTTTTTCAATTAGATATTTATTATATGTGAAGGTATTATCAAGCAAATAAAAAACATCATTTTGTTTAAAAATGACGTTTCCTTATATATAAGACTAAA
>CAZWXH010000084.1:0-8066 GCA_964637725.1 uncultured Coprobacillus sp.
AAGATTGTTCCAGTGATGGAATTAAACTATGACTTAGGTGGTAAAATTGATACTCTTGCTAAGGTAAGAACAATTTCTAAAGCAAAATTAACAATAGTCAATCGTTTAATTGAATTAGGTGTTAATGCAAAGGAATATAAAATAACTATTGAACATGTGTTATCGGAAGCATCAGCTAAAGATATTAAACAGCTTATTGTAGAAAAGATAGGACAAATGGAAATAGAATTAAGAGAATTACCAGCTGTAGTTGGAGCTCATATGGGTGTTGGAGGATTAGGAATTCAGTATATTAAAAAATATGTTGGATAAAAGGAGATAAGATATGGCTTTATTTGATGATATTACAAAGAAAGCAGCAAAGTTTACAGAGGAAGCAATTGATAAAACAACCGAATTTGCTGGGATCACAAAAACAAAACTGCGAATTAAGAACTTAGAATCTGATCGTGATGATGTTTATAGAGATTTGGGTAAATATTATTTTAAGTTATTAGAAAATGAAAATTCTATTGATGTTGAAATCTCAGAGATGAGAGCTCGTATCTATGATTATGATGCGGAGATAGAAGAATTAAAAAAAGAAATAGATGAATAGAAAAAAGTGGGGAAATAGAAATCAATTGCTATTTCCTCTTCTTTTTTAGTATAATGAAATAAAGGAGATTATATGAAAAAGATAAAACAGCTATTGATCAACGAAAATAATACTTTTAATAATCTTCAAAAAGATATTGATATTATAAACTATGCCATGTTAAAGTTTATAATATTAACATCAATGTGTGTCTTAGCCTTTCTTACAATTATGAGTTTTATTATTGAAGATTTTGTTCCAGCAAGAGAAATATATTTCTATACGATGGCTTTGACTCTCATTCTTTTTTTTACAATCTATAAAAGACCACATCATAAGATTCTTGTTTTGGTAATGTATATATTTATCAGTATCTTTGGTATCCTTGCGCTTTATTTAAGTGCTATAGTAAGTCCAGATAGTCAAGGGGCGAGTATTATAGGTATATTATTATTGATTCCTTTAGTTATGATAGATAAGACATGGCGATCATTAATGGTGAGTATTTTGCTATATTTGTTATTTGTTGTCTCTTCATTTATATTCAAAGATTTTTCAGTTGCAATAGATGATGCTGTAACAGGATGTGTCTTTACAATTGCTGGAAATGTACTAGGATATTATATGCGTAGTATTAAATTGGATAATATAACGAGTCAACAATATTTAAAAAAATTGAGTGATACAGATGGATTGACACGTCTTTATAATCGAAGGAAATTAGACAAAGTATTAAAGAATGAAACAGGATATCATCCCAAAGGTGTCATCATGCTAGATGTTGACTTTTTCAAAAAATATAATGATGAATATGGACATCAAGCAGGAGATGCTTGTCTTGAAGAAGTCGGAGCAACTTTACAGCGTATGTCAAGATTAAATCATTTAAAGGCTTATCGCTATGGTGGTGAGGAATTCTTGTTATTGAGTGATCATCATACATATGATGAACTCTATATGATTGCCAATGAAATAAGAAAAGAAATCAAACGATTACAAATCAGTTTTGAAAACTCACCATTTCAAGATGTTACAGTTACATCAGGAGTGAGTGAAGCAATGATATGTAATACACAAAATGTTAAGACATTGATCGCAATGGCCGATAAGGCTTTATATCATGGAAAAGAAAATGGTCGTAATGTTGTTGTAGGCTATACACTAGGAAAAAGATAATTAATTTATCTTTTTTATTTTAACTCCGTAAAAAAGGTGTTAATATAGGTATATAAACAACACCATCTTCGTATACTTATTATAATGAAAGTATAAGGAGATGATATTATGAGAAAAGATTATAGAACAGTGAATGCATTGACATTAGGTCAGAAAAAGAAATATTTATTAAAAATAAATACAAAGAAAAATCTTCAGTTGATAATATTGGATTGTATGAGTGATAAACAATTAAATCAATTTATTCATAATCAACAAATCAATAAAGAACTCTATGTTCAAGCATTAAAAAGCCTATATAGTTCTGAAAGTTATGAGGATTTAGAGTATCATTTAGTGATGATGAATTCATTATTTCAATATAAAAGCTATGAGGATATAAAAAAACAACTCTTTGATAAACTATGTAAAAAAGCAGTAACAATTCATGAATACTGTGTATTAAGACAACTTGTTTCAATCAATAACAATCACTTTTCTGATTTTGTTTCATACCTATATAATCAATTAGGAGTCGAAGCCCAAGAATGCGCAAGAATTTGTTTGTTAGAAGATGAACATCATCTGGCTTATGAATATTTAAAGAAATTAGATAACTGTTATGATGAAATATTGTTAGATTTATTAAGTGGATATAGTCTATATGAATATACATCATTGATGAGACATTATGCAAAAAAGAAAAGAGGGTATATTCTTATGCCTTCACACTAGGAGAAAACTATGGGCGAAAGAATGTATTATGTTTTAAAGATAATTCAAGAAGAAAAAGGAAAATCAATTACAGGTAAAGAGATTTTAAAAAGACTAGAAGAATATGATATATATTTAGATATTAAAACAGTCTACGCTTTAATTAAAAGAATTAATGAATTTTTTAAAGTTTGGTTATCTAAAGAGATGATTGTCTCAAAGAGGAAGTCTGGATTCACTATAGAAAATGAGTATTTTAATGATGGAGAATTACAGTTTCTATGTGATGGTATTTCTTTTCATGAAGACTTGGATGATGAAGATAAAAAGGATTTAAAAGAGAAATTATTTCTTTTGTCTTCTTTTCATCAACAAGAAAGAATTGTTTCTTTTCCTGCTAAGGAAAAGAAAACATCTTTTTCTTTGTTTACAAATTTATCAACAATTATGAAGGCGATAGATAATCAACAAGTTTTAAGTTTTGAATATATTACATATATTGTGAGTCACCATCGTCTAAAAGAATCACCTACAAAAGAAAACAATAAAAAGAAACAATACTATATATCTCCATATCAAATTATATCTCATAATAATCATTATTATCTCATTGGCTATAATGAAAAAAACAAAAATGAATTATCTACATATAGAATAGATCGAATGCGTTTGATTCAAACAATAAGATCACCCTTTATTGAAATGCGAGAACAATTTGATATGTTAGATGAAATAGATAAAATGACAAATATGTATCTCTCTAAAACAAGAGATACTCTTGTTTTAGAATGTCAGCATCAAGTCTTAAGAGAAATTGCATCCCATTTTAAAACTGCTTTAAAAGCCGAAAAACTTTATCAAGATAAATATCTCATTACTTTAGAGGATACACCAATATCAGAAGGCTTAATTGGTTGGATTATGATGTTACAAAGTCAAATAAAAGTCATATCTCCTTATAGTTTACAAAAAGAGATTAAAAAGCGAATTGAGGATATGGCTTACCAATATAAAGATGTGTTATAATAGTAAATGAGGTGTAATTATGCAAAAAATTATGATAGTTGAAGATGATGAAGTTATTTCATCTACATTGAAAAAACATTTAGAAAAGTGGAATTTTGAAGTCAACGTCGTTGATGATTTTGAGCATGTTCAAACAACTTTTTTAGAGGTTAAACCTGACTTGCTTCTTTTAGATATATCATTACCTTATTACAATGGTTATCATTGGTGTCAAGAAATTAGAAAAATATCAGAAATACCGATTGTCTTTATTTCTTCGACTAGTGAGAATATGAATATTGTAATGGCAATGAATATGGGGGCTGATGATTTTATTAATAAACCTTTTGATCTTAATGTGATTACTGCTAAAATTCAAGCTATGTTAAGAAGAACATATTCTTTTTCAAAACAGTTTCATATCTTAACATATAAAGATATTATATTAAATTTATTAGATGCATCGGTAAATTATAAAGACTATAAAATTGAATTAACAAAGAATGAATTAAAGATAGTTCAATTACTCTTTGAAAATCCAGAAACATATATATCAAGAGATGATATTATGGTTTATTTGTGGCAAAGTGAAGAGTTTGTGGATGATAATACATTAAGTGTGAATATGAATAGATTAAGGAAGAAAATTGAGGATTTAGGATTTAATGACTTAATTCAAACAAAGAAAGGGATAGGGTATAGAATATATCATGAATAGATTATGGAAATATATCTATCTTCGTCGTTTCTTTTATTTCTTTACACTTTTATTTATAGCGATTTATTATATAATATTGTCTTTATATAATAATATAGATGATGCCATAATGTATGCTACAATTCTCTGTCTTTCTTTTTTGTTTATATTTTTTATTGTTGACTATAGTTTGTTTTATAGAAAGAGTAAACGACTTGACTATCTACTTTCTTTAAAGGCTGTTTTATGTAATGATCTTCCTAAGTCTTCATCTCCAATAGAACAACAATATCAAGCATTATTAAATAAATTAGATAATTTACATAAAGAACTAGAAGATAAAAATGAGAGAGATTATTATGATTCAATCAATTACTTTACCTTATGGGTTCATCAAATTAAAACACCTATCTCAGCTTTAAGATTACTCATTCAATCTGTAGACTGTTCAAAACAAGAACAACTCATCCAAGTTTTACGTGTTGAGCAATATGTCGATATGGCCTTACAGTATATTAAAATTGATCATATGGAATCAGATCTTAAGATAAAAAAATATTCTTTGTTGAAGATTATTAATGATGTTATCAAAAAACAAGCAACATTTTTTATTCAAGGAAAAATCAAGGTTGATGTAAAAGCAGAAGATCTTAATATTTTAACTGATGAGAAATGGATATCTTTTGTGTTGGAGCAGATTATTTCTAACGCACTTAAATATACGAAGAGTGGAACAATTTCAATATATACAAAAGATGAAACTCTATATATTGAAGATACAGGTATTGGTATTAAACAAGAAGATCTTAGTAGAGTCTTTGAAAGAGGATTTACGGGTTATAATGGTAGAATTGATAAGAAGGCAAGTGGATTAGGTTTATACTTATGTAAACGTATTATTGATAACTTAGGATATAAGATAAATATAAAATCACAGTTAAATCAGGGTACAATTGTAAGTATTGATTTTCATGTTGATAAGCTATATGTAGAGTAATCTTACACTATTGTAAGATTAAAAAGCAGAATTGTAAGATGAATCTATGGTACACAATTCTCTTTTTTTATAAACTAAAAGAGTAAAAAGGAGGACATTATATGTCATTATTAGAAGTTAAAAATTTAAAGAAAATATATACAACAAGATTTTCTAATCAACAAGTACAAGCATTGTCCAACGTTTCTTTTAGTGTTGAAGAGGGAGAATACGTGGCAATCATGGGTGAATCAGGTAGTGGGAAAACAACACTGCTTAATATTTTAGCATCTTTAGATAAACCAACAACAGGTGAAGTTCTATTGAATGGTAAAGATATCACTTTAATTAAAGAAAAAGAAATTTCTCATTTTAGAAGAAATAACCTAGGTTTTGTCTTTCAAGACTTTAATCTTTTAGATACTTTCTCTATTAAAGATAATATCTTTTTACCTTTAGTTTTATCTAAAGAGCCTTATCCTATAATGCAACAGAAATTAAAAAGCATTGTTCCTAAATTAGGAATTGAAGAGTTACTTGAAAAATATCCATATGAAATATCTGGTGGACAAAAACAAAGAGTTGCAGTTGCAAGAGCCTTAATTACTCATCCTCAAATTATCTTAGCAGATGAACCAACAGGTGCTTTAGATTCTAAATCAACTGACCAATTATTAGAAATATTTGATCAAGTGAATGAAGAAGGTCAAACAATATTAATGGTTACTCATAGTAGTAAAGCTGCAAGTTTTGCAAAAAGAGTTTTATTTATAAGAGATGGTGAAGTCTTTCATCAAATTTATAAAGGTGATCAAACAAATGAACAGATGTATCAAAGTATTTCAGATACACTTACATTAATTGCGACTGGAGGAAAGTAAGATGAAACATTTCTTTTATCCTCGACTTGCTTTAACAAACATCAAAAAGAATGCAAAGATATATATTCCTTATTTATTAACAAGTATGTTTACTGTTATGATGTTTTATATCATGCAAAGTCTTGCTAGTAATACTGGTTTTATAAATGATCCAAATAGTTCAGGAGTATTACTTTTAATTTTAGAGTTAGGTGTTATTATCATTGTTATATTTGCGATTATCTTTCTTTTCTATATTAATAGTTTCTTAATGAAAAGAAGAAAAAAAGAAATTGCTTTATATAATATTCTTGGCATGGAAAAAAAGCACGTTATGATTATGATGCTTTGTGAAACACTTATGACGACTTTTGTATCAATTGTTGGTGGTCTTGTTTTAGGTGTTTTATTTAGTAAATTAGTTTATTTATGTTTAGTTAACTTGATTCATATATCTACAAGTATGGCTTTTGAGATTTCTACACTATCAATTGTCTGGACACTGATATTATTTATTCCAATTTATTTAATTGCTTATTTATTTAATGTTATTCAAATTAAATTATCAAATCCTATTGAATTATTAAGAGGTTCTCAAAGTGGTGAAAAAGAACCAAAGGCAAAATGGATTATGACTCTTATTGGATTAATGAGTTTGATTGGTGGTTATTATATTGCTCAAACTGTTGCTGATCCAATGACTGCTATTATGTTTTTCTTTGTGGCTGTTATTTTAGTCATAGTAGGAACATATTGTTTGTTCACTGCTGGTTCAATTACTATCTTAAAATTATTAAAGAAAAATAAGAATTTCTATTATAAAACAAGTCATTTTACAGCTATTTCACAAATGATTTATCGTATGAAACAAAATGCTGTAGGACTTGCAAGTATTTGTATTTTATATACATGTATCTTAGTAATGTTATCATCGACAATCTCATTGTATACAAGTATAGGTGATACAGCGACTAAGGCATTAGATCATGATATAGAATTAGACTCATATTTTTCAAAGAGTGATCAAACAAACGATGAAGATCGTCAAGATATTTATAATGAGTTTCTTCAAGTCAAAAATGAATTGATTTCTCACGATATTGAATTAGAACAAGTGATCACAAAAGAGAGTTATTCAATTGTTGCAAGTCAAATAAAAGGTGGACTTAAAATAGGGCGTTCAAACTCCGTCAATTACTCTGGTCTTAATGCGATGACGGTAGAACAATATAACCAATCATTTCAAACAAAATTGTCTTTAGAAGATGATGAAGTTTATGTTGCTAAAGGAGAATTGGATGTGAGTAAGACAATTACTTTAGAAGATAAGTCTTTTAAAGTGAAAGGTATTGTTAAAGATATGGATTTTCTATCAGTCACAACACCCGGGGTTGCAAGTTGGGTAGGGGTTGTCTTTAGTGATGAAAAAGTTCTTCAAGATTCTCTTAAGAATGCTAATCAAATTTTGCCTAATACGAGTATAACAATGATGATTAATCTTAAGAATCAAGATGATGAAAAAGAAGCAACAGAATTAATCAATAAGATATATGATGGAACAATAGTGACAAAAAGGGTTCCTTCAGCAAACACAACAATAGAGACACGTTATTTTATTAATGTAATGTTCACTGAAATGTATGGAAGTTTATTCTTTTTAGGAATCTTCTTAGGTGTTCTCTTCTTGATGGCGGCAATCTTAATTATGTACTATAAACAACTCAATGAAGGGTACGAAGATAAGAAAAGATTTGAAATTATGCAAAATGTAGGAATGAGTAAAAAAGAAGTTAAGCAAAGTATTCGTTCACAAGTTTTGATATTCTTCTTCTTGCCACTGGCTGTATCAGTATTGCATATGGGATTTGCGTTTAACCTGATTGTTAGATTGTTTGGATTCTTAGTTATGTCAGGAGAAAGTCTCTTTATTATATGTACACTGACTTCAGTAGGAATATTAACGATTATATACAGTATTGTGTATTCATTGACTGCAAAAACATATTATAAGATTGTTAAGAACTAGATATGATCTGAGTCTTGTCAAGTAGACACATGAAATAAATAAGATTTTTATTAGAT
>CAZWXH010000085.1:0-8065 GCA_964637725.1 uncultured Coprobacillus sp.
TGATTTGATGATTAGAATCACATGTGATATTATTGTAGAAATTATAATGTTTCATATATATTTAAAAATATTAATATATTAAATAGAACAAATATGTCAATAAGTTATAATGAAAGGAGTAAGTTATGAAAAAAGAAGACAAAATCATTCATTCCTCTTTAATAGAGACAAAATTAATGGATGATAGATTATCGGTATACGCAACTAAAAATAGCGAATGTATTAAGGTGAAAAATACATTAAAACCAATTAAAGATTTTGACATTCGTTGGCCTTTTGAAAAAGATATAGATCGTGTTCTATATTCTCAAAGTTATTCTCGTTATGTAGATAAAACACAAGCTTTATCATTTTTTAGTAATGTTCATATAACAAAACGATCTCTTCATGTCCAATGGGTTTCTAGAATTGCTAGACAAATTGGGAGAGGATTAAATTTAAACCTTGATTTAATAGAAGCTATCGCATTAGGACATGATTTAGGTCACGCTCCTTATGGACATGTTGGAGAAATGGCTATTAATGCATGTTTAGAAGAAAGACAGTTTGGATATTTTAATCATAATGCAAATAGTGTAAGACATCTTTTGTTTATTGAAAGAGATGGTATTGGTTATAATGTCTCTTTACAAGTGTTAGACGGTATTTTATGTCATAATGGAGAAATCTTATCGAGAATCTATAAACCTGATAAAGATAAGACAATTGCCCAGTTTTGGGATGAATATGAAAAATGTTGGCATGTCAAAGATTATTCTAAGAAGATTTCACCAATGACTTTAGAAGGATGTGTTGTTCGCATATCGGATGTTATATCTTATATAGGAAAAGATATTGAAGATGCTATTAAAGTAGGAATCATTAAAAAAGATGAACTTCCTCAAGTTGTTGTCAATGTTTTAGGAAGCGATAATAAATCAATGATTAATCGTTTGATAGGTGATTTAGTTATCCATAGTTATCGTAAGCCTTATTTAGAGTTTTCTGAAGAAGTCTATCAAGCTTTAACAATATTGTTTGATTTTATATCTTCGCATATTCATCATCATCCTACTTTGATTAAAGAAAACGAAAAATTAACAAGATTAGTCAAGGAATTGTATAATGCTTTTTATGATGATTTAATCGACGATAAAGACGAAAATCATGGCATTGATCGTCATGTTAAGAAAATGATTGAAACATACAAGGCAACACCAACTGACTTGATTGTCAGTGATTATTTATCAGGTATGACAGATAGTTATGCATTAAATGTCTATGAAGAACGCTTTTTACCAAAACAACATGGTGAATTAATTGATGAATAAATTCTTGAAAAAATAGTGTAATCTATTGATAAAAGTGTTAATATATAAATAAGAAGGGGGTATCGTTATGAAACTAATTATAGCGATTGTCAACAATGATGACAGCTCATCTGTACAAAGTGCTTTAACAGAAGGTGGATTCTTTGTTACTAAACTTGCAACATCAGGAGGTTTCTTAAAAAAAGGAAACACTACATTCTTTATTGGAACAAATGATGATAAAGTAGATCCTGCATTAGAAATTATAAAAGCTCATGCAAGAAAACGTGTAGAAAAAGAACCAACAGTTCCACCTACAGAAATGGGAGAATTCTTTACTCCTATTATGGTAGATGTCCTCGTAGGAGGAGCAACTGTGTTTGTTGTCGGTGTAGATCGTTTTGAAAAAATTTAGAAAAACAGCTCCGGCTGTTTTTTCTTTAAGGAGTTAAATATGGAATATAGAATTTTAAGAGGTCATGAAGTTAAGGATGCTATTGCATTTATTCATAAAGGATTTAAAGAAGAGGTTGAACCTTTTTGTGAATCCTGTGATTTTAAGAGTTTTATAAAAAATCATAATGAACAAGATTACTTACAAAAGATGAAAGATCAAAAATATCTTTTGTTAGGAGTTTTCGATAAGAAACTAATAGGTGTTGCCTTATTAAGTGATTTTTCACATTTAAAAGTTTTATTAATTGATAAAGACTATCAATCTCAACAAATAGGGACAACACTTTTAAATAAGGTAAAAAATTTAGTTTGTGGAACATTAAAGGTTGATGCTTTCGCTCAATCAGTTATGTTTTATAAAAAAAATGGATTTATTCATTCTTTAGAAGAACATATAAAACATCCATCTTGTTTTATTTCAATGACATGCCAATTACAAAATGAAGAAAGCTTCAATAATTATAATCAAGTTCATGATTTTATCTCAAGACAAAAAGATCGTGTCTATGCCTTAGATAACTTTAGACGTTTTATGAATGATTTATGCAATCCTCAGTGTCTTCTTAAGACTATTCATATAGGAGGAACTAATGGAAAAGGCTCAACAACTAATTATCTTCGCTCAGTTCTAGAAAAAGAAGGCTATCGGGTTGCTACTTTCACTTCTCCGGTTTTAACAACACGATTAGAGATTATGAGAATAAACAATAAACATATCTTAGATAGTGAGATTATTCAATACGCTAATCGCTATATGTCCTTATGGTTACAATATGAATTATCAATGTTCGAAATTGAAGTCTTTATAGCAATTATGTATTTCTTAAATAAAGGTGTTGATTTTGCGATATTTGAAGTTGGTCTTGGTGGTGAACTAGATGCGACTAACATCGTGATGCCAATTATTACTGCTAATACGAATATTGGTATGGATCATACAGAGTATTTAGGTGATACATATGAAAAAATCGCGAATACAAAAGGTGGTATTATAAAAGACGGAATTCCTTTTATTACTGGTGAAACAAAAAAAGAATGTTTAAAGGTGTTTAATGATATATGTCAAAAACATCAAAGTCCTATTTTAAAGGTACAACCAATATTTCATTTAAAGGATAATAATCGAAATGTTACTTATGATTATCGAGATTATCATATTACATTGAATACTTCTGCTAGATATCAAAGTCAAAATAGTGCTTTGGCAATTGAGATACTTCTATATTTGAAAGATAATGGATATATTCATTTAGATGATAACAATCTTTTAAATGGTTTAAAGGAAACCTCTTGGGCGGGGAGATTTGAAGTCGTCAATAATAATCCATTAATTATCATTGATGGTGCTCATAATAGAGAGGGAATAGATGCCTTTTATCAATCAGCTAAAAAATATTCAAATATAAAGATTGTCTTTAGTGCTTTAAAAGATAAAGATACGCATGCCATGATAACAAAACTACTTGAGTTAACTGATGATATGACAGTATGTGAATTCGATTTTTATCGTGCTCAAGATGCTCAAATATTAGCTGAGAACTTTCCAGTTAAGATAGAAAGAGATTGGAAAAAGGCAGTTGATGATGCATTTTTGCATGATGGAGTCACTTTTATTACAGGTTCTTTATATTTTATTGCTCAAGTAAGACCTTACATTCAAAAACATACTTGCATTAAGTAATATATTGTGTTACTATCAGTTCCGAGGTCAATACTGTGATGATACCAGAAGCTTAGCCTTCTGGTTTTATTTTGTCTAAATACGATCTCGATAACTCTATCTCTTTTGTTGTTTTGATAATCATATTCCTTTTGGCGCTTAGAATGGTAAAGAGAATGAGTTAAATACGAATATATTAAACAAGAAAAGAGAAAGAAGGAAATTATGAGTCAAATTACATTTAATGATCTAGGGTTATCTAGAGAAGTATTACAAGGAATTGAAAAGATGGGATATGTATCACCATCACCAATTCAAGAAAAGGCTATACCAGTATTATTAGAAGGAAAAGATATTATTGGTCAAGCACAAACAGGAACAGGGAAAACATTAGCTTTTGGTAGTGTTTTACTATCACAAATTGAAAAGAATGATAAAAATGTTCAAGGATTAATATTATCTCCAACAAGAGAGTTGGCGCTACAAATTCATGAAGAACTTGTCCGTATTGGAAAGTGTACAAATTTATCAATCGTAAGTGTATTTGGAGGTAGTGATATTGAAAAACAAATCAGAGACTTGAAACGAGGAGCTGATATTGTTGTTGGAACACCTGGTCGTGTTCAAGATTTAATGAGAAGAAAAATATTAAAGATTAATAAAATTCGTTTCATGGTTTTAGATGAAGCCGATGAAATGTTGAATATGGGGTTTGTTGAAGATATTGAAACAATATTAGAAACAACACCGGCAGAAAAACAAACTGTTTTATTTTCTGCGACTATGCCTCAAACAATTAAAAAAATTGCAAGCAATTATATGACTGATGACTATATGCATATTCAAATTAAAGCTAAGAGTCAAACAGCTTCAACAGTTTCACAATATTTCTTTGAAACAAAAGTCAATCAAAAATTTGAAGTTCTTTGTAGAATTTTAGATTCTCGTCAAATGGAAAGTACAATTATTTTCTGCAAAACAAAAAGAAGTGTTGATGAAGTAACGGCTTCTATGCAACAAAAACATTATAATGTTGAAGCAATGCATGGAGACTTATCTCAAAATCAACGTATGAATACATTGAAAAGATTCAAAAATGGTCAAGTTCAATATTTAGTTGCAACTGATGTTGCTGCTAGAGGAATTGATGTTGATAACATTTCACATGTTATCAATTATGAACTTCCTCAAGAAGATGAATTATATGTTCATAGAATTGGACGTACAGGACGTGCAAATAAAACCGGAGAAGCTTATTCTATTGTTTCAGGTAGAGAAAGAGGTTTTCTAAAGTCTATTGAAAGAAAAACAAAAAGTAATATTGCAAGATTAGAAATTCCTACGAATGATGATATTTTTGAACAAAAAATCAAAGAATTAATGTTTGATATTGAAGAAGAAATGTTAAAAGGAAATAAAGCAATGTTTGTAGATGTTGTTAAGGAAATGAAACCAGAGATGAAAGATGATGTGATGGCTACATTACTTTCAATGTGTTACAAACAAAGAGTAGGGCTTGATTATTCAAAAAATCAAACGACAACTAAGAAAGTAAATTCTGAAAATGGTTATGATAGAGTCTTTATGACTTGTGGAACAATGGACAGAATTAATGCTAAAGATATTGTTGAGTTTCTAGTTGTAAATGGACGTATTAAAAAAGGAGATATCGGTGATATTTCATTAAAAACAAAATTTAGTTTTGTTAATATTCGTTCTGAGGTTAGTGCTAAAGCAATGAAAGCATGTCAAAAGAAAAAAATTAAAGATAGAAAAATTGAATTAGAATACGCAAGTGAAAAATAAATAAATTTGTTAAAAAATCAAAAAACAATGATGAAATGACATATTTTAAAAACAGAGACAATCAATTAAAAATGATTTGTCTCTTTTTTACTGATTTAAGACAATTAATGGTTGAATGTAAGCACTCACATAGTGTATAATATAGAAAGTAGTAAAAAGAGGAGGAAAACTTAATTATGGAAAAATATGTTTACCTATTTAGTGAAGGTAACAAAGACATGAAAAACTTACTTGGTGGTAAGGGTGCTAACTTAGCTGAGATGACTCACATTGGTTTACCAGTACCTCAAGGGTTTACAGTGACTACTGAAGCTTGTACTAAATATTATGAAGATGGTCAAATGATCTCTAAAAATGTAGAAGACGAAGTATATCAAAAACTTGCTGAATTAGAAACAATTACAGGTAAGAAGATTGGTGATTTTAATAACCCTTTACTTCTTTCAATTCGTTCTGGAGCTAGAGCATCAATGCCTGGTATGATGGACACTGTATTGAATTTAGGATTGAATGATGAAGTGGCTAAAGGATTTGCGTCAGCAACTCAAAATCCACGTTTCGTTTATGATAGTTATCGTCGTTTTATTCAAATGTTTGCGGATGTTGTTATGGGATTCCCAAAAAGCTCATTTGAAAGAATGTTTGATAAAGTAAAAGAAGAAAAAGGTATCGAAAATGATACTGAATTAACTGCTGAAGATTTAATGGAAGTTGTCAACATTTATAAAGCTGAATACAAAAAACATTCAGGTGAAGACTTCCCTCAAGATGCTAAAGTTCAAATGATTGAAGCAATTAAAGCTGTATTTAGATCATGGAATAATGATCGTGCTAATACTTATAGACGTTTAAATGATATCCCTGCAAGTTGGGGAACTGCTGTTAACGTTCAAGAAATGGTTTATGGTAACCGTGGAGATACTTCAGGTACTGGTGTTGCATTTACTAGAAACCCAGCAACTGGGGAAAAGAAACTTTATGGTGAATATTTAATGAATGCACAAGGTGAAGACGTTGTTGCAGGTATTCGTACACCTCAACCTATTGCTACACTTAGAGATGTTATGCCTGAATGTTATGATGAATTCGTAAAGATTAATGCTATTCTTGAAGATCATTATAAAGATATGCAAGATATGGAGTTTACTATTGAAGATGGTAAATTATTCATGTTACAAACTCGTAACGGAAAAAGAACTGCTGCTGCAGCATTAAAAATTGCTGTTGATTTAGTTGCAGAAGGAATGATTACGAAAGATGAAGCTTTATTAAAAGTTGAACCAAAACAATTAGATCAATTATTACATCCAAACTTTGAAGAAGTATCTTTACGTTGCGGACATATTGTTGCAACAGGATTGGCTGCTTCACCAGGAGCTGCAACTGGACGTATTTACTTTACTGCTGAAGATGTTATTGAAGCTCAAAAGAATGGTGTTCAAGATATCCTATTAGTTCGTCTTGAAACTTCACCAGAAGATATCGAAGGTATGAATATTGCTCATGGTATCTTAACTATTCGTGGTGGTATGACATCACATGCTGCAGTTGTTGCCAGAGGAATGGGAACTTGCTGTGTTTGTGGTTGTGGATCATTAAAAATAGATGAAGAAACAAAAGTATTAACAACTCCAGATGGTAAAAAATATCATGAAGGTGACTATATGTCATTAGATGGTACAACTGGACATGTTTATGGTGAACAAATTAAAACTGTTGAACCAGAAATCAGTGGTGACTTTGAAACATTCATGGCTTGGGCTGATGATGTTAGAAGATTAAAAGTAAGAACTAACGCTGATACTCCTCGTGATGCTTTACAAGCACGTAAATTTGGTGCTGAAGGTATTGGTTTATGTAGAACAGAACATATGTTCTTTGAAGAAGAAAGAATTTTCAACTTCAGAAAAATGATTACTGCAGAAACTGAAGAAGCAAGAAGAGAAGCATTGGAAAAAATCTTACCATATCAAAGAAGTGACTTTAGAGAATTGTTTAAGGCTATGGAAATTTATAGTGTGACTATTCGTTTCTTAGATCCACCTTTACATGAATTCTTACCTCATACTGATGATGAAATTAGACAATTGGCACAAAGCTTAGGTATGACTTTTGATACTTTAAAAGCACGTGTAGATGGTTTGAAAGAATTTAACCCAATGATGGGACATAGAGGTTGTCGTCTTGCTGTAACATATCCTGAAATTGCTGAAATGCAAACAAGAGCTGTTATTGAAGCTGCTCTTTCTGTTAATAGAGAAGGGTTACATGTTGTTCCTGAAATCATGATTCCTTTAATTGGTGATTTAAAAGAATTACAATATGTTAAAAACATTGTAACAACAACTGCTGATAAGATTATCGCTGAAGCAGGAGTGGATTTAGAATATAAGGTTGGAACTATGATTGAAATTCCAAGAGCTGCATTAACTGCAGACAAAGTTGCTACAGAAGCTGAATTCTTCAGTTTTGGTACAAATGACTTAACTCAAATGACTTATGGATTCAGTCGTGATGATGCCGCTACATTCTTAGATGATTATTATAAGAAACAAATCTTTGAAGCAGATCCATTTGCAAAAGTTGACCAAGAAGGTGTTGGACAATTAATGAAAATTGCTGTTGAAAAAGGAAGACAAACTCGTCCAGATATCAAGTTAGGTATTTGTGGTGAACATGGTGGAGAAGCGACTTCAGTTGAATTCTGCCATAGATTAGGATTGGATTATGTATCTTGTTCTCCATACCGTGTACCATTAGCTCGTTTAGCTGCTGCACAAGCTGTAGTAAAAGAAAGAATGGGATTATAAAATTTTTAAAGAAACATGATGAATTTCGTGTTTCTTTTTTTTAT
>CAZWXH010000086.1:0-7786 GCA_964637725.1 uncultured Coprobacillus sp.
TTTTTTGCTTCTAACCAAAGCATATAGATAACTTCTAGAAGAGTTTTTCTAACATTGGGATCAAGGAGTGTTAATTCTTTTATACCACTAAGCATTTGTTTGTAAGATATTTGTGATAGTTCTGTGAATGTTGATATGTCTAATGCATAA
Organism: uncultured Coprobacillus sp.; assembly: GCA_964637725.1. Taxonomy (GTDB): domain Bacteria; phylum Bacillota_I; class Bacilli_A; order Erysipelotrichales; family Coprobacillaceae; genus CAZWXH01. The sequence continues at coordinate 151 of CAZWXH010000086.1, forward strand.
AATAAGTTAAACATTGCATCTACAAATGCACGTTTTTCTTCATAACTTAATTTATCTAAAAAGACAATAACTTTAATTGAGAACTGCACACTTTCATAAGACAGTTCATCTTCAACAAAGCCTTCTTTACATACATCCCATGAGAATCCATTATGTTGTAACATTCCAGTGTTATGGCTATGTACAACACTATATGTCTCATCATGACTTAAAACAATTCCAAAAAAAGAATAGTGAGGTATATAACTATGGATGCGTGGTAACATATTTTTATATTCAGAAGAGAGAACAATCTCATTATGAAAACCAGGACCATCATAATTATAGATTTGGGTTATTTTATCTTTTATATCTTTATCTACAAAACATCCAGAATATACTGCAAGGTTACCACCTTTAGAATGACCTGTTAAAATAATAGGTCTTGCTTTTTTTAATTGAAAGTGTTTTTTAAAGCGTTGAAGCAATGAAGATCCAAGATTATGATTTTTTAATGATTGAAATAAAGAATCTTGATAAGGATACTTTGCTACTTCTTTAAGATACTGGGCAGCTGAAAGCTGGGCAGGGACAACTTGTTCACATAACATTAAGAAATCTTCATACCATCCAACTAATGTTTCATCAGTACCTCTATAACTGACAACCATTGTTTCATCTTCTAATAATAGAGTCATTGCTGAGAATTGTTTGATAAGTTCTTTATCAATATCATTGACATAGTGAATAAGTTTAATGTTTTGATAACGTAATGATAAAGCCATCTTTTCAAAAAGATAATGACTTTCATTATAAATCATAGTTAATTCCTTTTGATTAAGTGATTCATTTCTTTGATTATAAAGAATATAAAGATCTTTTAAAGATAGATTTGATAAAGATGAGAAATCTAATATATTATCTAAGTGAACATATGCAAGTTCACTTAAGATAAAGTAATCAACTTCATTATAGGGATAATCTATAAAAGATAAATCACCACGCCAATCAACATAATCACATATATTGTTTTTCATTTTATCACACCTTTCATTGTTAAAGATTTTACACTATAGCTATTTAAAAATCAACATGTCAAATGTCGAATTATGACGACAACAAATAGTATACTTTTGTTATAAAATGGTGTAGTATATAGTTGTTGATGGAAAAACAAAAAAATATAAAATAAAAGAGAGAAGAAAGGGATTTCTTCCTCATCAGCACCATCGACATATAAAGACCCTCCCAAGGTCTTTTTTCTATGTCTATTGGTTGCATATATTGAAGAAATATGTTAATTTAATCAAAGATAAGAAATAAAAGAGGATGAAAAGATGAAAGAAATTATATTGTTATATCATATAGATGATAAAATCAAAAGTATTATTCAAACAATTATGGATCAATTAGATGTTAAGGTGAAAATTATTCAAGATAATCAAGTCAATGAAACAATGGGATATTTATTAGATATTCCCGGTTATGAAGAAGATACAAAAAAAGAATTTCAAGAAACATTAGATAAAGAATTTGTTTTCTTTGCAGGATTTTCAGATGATCAGCTAGATATGATACTAGAAATCTTTAAAGCTGCTGATATTCCATATATCCCATATAAAGCAATGTTAACAAATGATAATATAACTTATCGTTTTTATCAATTATATCAAAATGTAGAACAAGAATACTTACAATTAACACAAGGTCCTAAAAGCAACAAAGAAGAATCATAACGATTCTTCTTTCTTTTATTCACTTACATATTTTGGATCACAAGTTAAATTCATGTTGAGTTTTCTTAATGTATTATTATCTTTTTTACTTAAGATAACTGTAGAATGTATTTCTGTGTTTTTAAGTTTTGGTAAGACTTCAAGACATTTTCTAGCATTTTCATCAGTTGATGAAGCGATTGTTAGAGTTAATAAGACTTCATCAATATCTAACAATGGATTTGCGATATTAAGATAATCATTCTTTAATGAAAGAATAGATTGCAACATTGTGGGAGAGATTAATTCAATCTCTTGATCAATTCCAGCTAAATATTTAACAGCGTTTAGTAATGCTGCACTTGAACATCGTAATAATGATGATGTTTTTCCGCTTATTAACTTGCCATCATTTAATTCAATTCCACAAGCTGGGACTTGTCTATCTAATGCGACTTCATTAGCGAAAACGGCACATTTTCGATTGTTTGGTTGAACATTCGCTTGTGACATTAAGTTATTCATCTTTTCAATTGATTTATCATTGATTGTCCCAGTTAAGTAATCAACTTGAGCATGATAATAACGTCTCACGATTTCACGACAACTGGCATCACATGCAGCATCGTTATCAATAATAGCATGACCAACCATATTAACACCCATATCTGTTGGTGACGCATATGGCGATTGTCCAAATATTTTATTGAACATAGCATTTAATACGGGGAATATTTCAATATCACGATTGTAATTAACAGTTGTTATATTATATTTTTCTAAATGGAAAGGATCAATCATATTGACATCATTTAAATCAATAGTTGCTGCTTCATAAGCAAGATTGACAGGATGTTTAAGTGGTAAATTCCAAATAGGGAAAGTTTCAAACTTTGCATAACCAGCATTCACTCCATGAAGATGCTCATGATAGAGTTGTGAAAGACAAGTTGCCATTTTTCCAGAACCAGGACCTGGTGCTGTCACAACAACCAAAGGCTTAGTTGTTTCGATGTAATCATTTTTCCCAAATCCTTCTTGAGAAATTATGTAGTCAACAGCGTGAGGATATCCTTCAATACAATATTGTAAGAAGACTTTAACGCCTCTATTTTCTAACATGGTTTTAAAGGCGTCGATTGAAGATTGATACTTATATTGAGTGATTGTGACACTCCCAACATATAATCCTACACGATTATATTCACCAATCAGTCTAATGACTTCATCTTCATAAGAAATACCAAGATCACTTCTAATTTTACGTCTTTCTAAATCCCTTGCACAAACAGCAATGATGACTTCAACTTTATCTTTTAAAGTCAATAACATCTTAAGTTTACTATCAGGTTGAAAGCCTGGTAATACTCTAGAAGCATGATTATCATCAAAAAGTTTTCCTCCAAACTCAAGATAGAGTTTATTGTCAAATTGTTGAATGCGTTCTTGAATATGTTTCGATTGTAATTTTACATATAATTCGTTACTAAATGCTTTTTTCATCTCTATATACACTCCTAAAAATCATTATAAAGGAAAACCAATAGAAGTCAAAGGGAAAACAGAGAAAAAGATAATACGCAGTTTACCAATTATATAAAAACCATAGAGTGCGCACTTTTAAAAACAACGTATTTCCATACAATGCGCATATATAAACATTATATCCTCTCTCTCTTTTTTATAATTATATATAATAAAGCACTGCTTAAGTAAAACAAAAATACTTTTAATGATATATATAACTTAAATTATGTTATAATATTATAATTGATTGGAGTGAGAGATATGCATATTCAAGATAAAGAAATAAGAAGAATAGTCAATGATGAAAAGGAATATCGTTATGGGCGTTTTTATAATATTCATGATATTTTAGAAAGAATGACGATATCATTAGATGAAGATAATGGCTATTATCGTATTAATGCAAGAATGCAAGAAGGACCTGATAAACATATTATCTCTATGAAGATATCTCAAGATGGAAACATCATGCAATATAATTGTTCATGTTCATATGTTCAAGGGTGTAGACATATTGCAGCTATTCTTTTTTTTCTTAGAAAACTAACAATCTCAACATATCCTTATTTTTATGAAAAAGATAATGAACTTAATAGAGTTCCTTCTTTTCAAGATATTGAAAAACAAAGAAAACAAAGAATATTAGAAAAGAAACAACAAGAATCAATGAACTTAATTGATTTATATAAAGATCAATTATTAAGAGAATCATTAATTCCTCTATCAACAAAGCAATACCAAATCAAAGTCTTTGTAGAAAAGAAAAAAGAAATATTAGAAATCATGTTAAAAGTAGTCAATGATAAACAAGCATATGTGATTAAAAATATAGAGAGTTTTTTAAATGCGATAGATCATCATGAAAACTTAAAATATGGAAAGAACTTTGAATTTATACATAGTGAAGAAGCATTTGATGAAGATTCTTTAGAGATAATCACTTTTATAAGAAAGTGTTTCTTAAAAAACAAGTTTATGCAAAAAGGGATTATGCGATCACTCATAGTGAGTGATGAACATATTGATGAGTTTTATGAGATAATGTATTCATTACCTTCATTTTATAGTGATATCGCATTTGATAAGAAGGAATATATTATTCCTTTAGAAATCACAACTAAAGATGAACAGTATGTATTAGATTTTAAAGAGTATAGAGATTTTGATAATACAATTATGACGGCTCATTATATATATTCATTAGAGAATGATATTTTTTATCGTATCTCATTTCATGAACCACAAAAATGTTTATTGTTAATTGAGAAACTATTAGAGAGTCAAGGAGGGTTATATATTTCTAAAGATTCATTGATGGATTTTTATAAATATATATTGGTTGATATTCAAGAGAATATTGATTTATCAACACATTTATTTGATGAATATACGCAAGAGAATATTATAAATCTATATGCTGATATGACTAGTCTTGATCAAATCTGTTTACAATTAGAATATATATATGATGAAGAAGTTAGATATGGATTTGATGATGATAACCATCATCAATCCAAAGAAGCTGATTTAATAGAGAGTTATTTAAGACCTTATATAGATGATATTGATGAACATATTGTTTATCTTCAAACTAATCATGATTTTGTATATGAGTTTGTGAAAGACGGACTTCCTTATCTTTCAACCTATTGTCAGGTTTATGTGAGTGATACTTTGAAAGATATTTCATTAAAACAAACAATGAATATTCAATTAGGAGTGAGTGTGAGTGAAGGACTCTTAAATATTAATATAGAAAGTATAGATGTTGATCCAACAGAACTTTATGATATATTAAAGGCTTATAAAAAACAAAGAAAGTTTTATAAGTTAAAAGATGGACGTATTGTATCTTTAGAGAATAATGAATTAAAAGAGCTTGATGATTTAACAAAAGTATTACAATTAAAACCACAAGATTTAGCTTATGGAGATATTAATATTCCTGCTTATCGTTTGTTTGAGTTAGAAAACATTATGAATCAAGAATCTGATATTCAGTATTTAAGAAGTCAAGAGTTTGAAAAGTGGAGTCATGATATGATGAATGTAGATAAGGAATATGATGTTCCTTGTCATTATCAAGATATCTTAAGGGATTATCAAGTCAAAGGATATCAGTGGCTACACTATATGAAACATTATGGATTTGGTGGTATTTTAGCTGATGATATGGGACTAGGGAAAACCCTTCAAATGATTGTTTATTTTGAAAGTATAAAGCAACAAGGGACACATATTGTCATTACACCTGCTAGTTTGTTATTGAACTGGTATTCAGAAATAGAAAAGTTTTCATCGACTTTAAAAGTATTGTGTATATATGGTCATAAAGAATATCGTGAAGATTTAATATACTCATGTCAAGATTATGATGTTGTATTAACTTCATATGATTATTTAAGAAGAGATATATCACTGTATGAAAATATTAATTTTCATACAATTGTCTTAGATGAAGCTCAAAACATTAAAAATCCTAAGACAAGAAATGCGATGAGTGTTAAGAAGTTAAAAGGAAAACAAAGATTTGCATTAACAGGAACACCAATAGAAAACTCATTAGCTGAGTTATGGTCAATCTTTGATTTCTTAATGCCTCACTACTTATATCATTATTCATATTTCTTAGAAAACTTTGAAAGACCAATAGTTAAAGAACATGATCAAGAAAAACAAGAAAAACTAAAACAAATGATTACACCATTTGTTTTAAGAAGAAATAAGAAAGATGTTTTAAAAGAGTTACCAGATAAGATCGAACAAACAATTTATTATAGATTTAATGATGAAGAAGAAAAACTATATTTAGCAACGCTTGTTCAGATTAATAAATCTTTACAAGAAAAACTAGATATGAAGCAATTAGGAAGAATTGATGTTTTAGCGATGTTAACAAGGCTTAGACAGCTTTGTCAAGATCCTAGGCTAGTTGATCAGCAGAGGGATGAAATCTCTTCTAAACTAGAAGGATGCATGGAATTGATACATTCATTAAAAGATAATAATAAAAAGATATTACTGTTTTCTTCTTTTACAAGTGTATTGGATTTAGTAGCGAAACAATGTGTGAAAGAACATATTTCTTATTATATGTTAACAGGTAAGACATCTAAAGAAAAAAGAAAAGAATATGTTGATGCTTTTCAAAATGATGAAACAACATTATTCTTAATTTCTTTAAAAGCAGGAGGATCAGGTTTGAATCTGACGAATGCTCAAGCAGTTATTCATTTTGATCCTTGGTGGAATATGTCCGCAAAGAATCAAGCAACTGATAGAGCACATCGTATTGGACAAACTGAAACTGTACAAGTTTTCTCATTAATTATGAAAAACACGATTGAAGAGAAAATTCAAGAGTTACAACAAAAGAAAATGAATTTAGCAGATGCTTTTGTAGAAGGAAATGAAGGCGTTATTTCTACTATGAGTATTGAAGATATGAAGTCATTATTTGAGATCTGAGAATATCAGATCTTTTCTTTATTTGTAGAAAAGGGGTGTCAATTGGTAAAATTTAACAATTGTTGAATTATGTCAATTTAAATAATTTATAATTAAATGATGTCAAAAAATGAACGTTCTAACCCCTATTTAGGTCGTTTTGTCCCAACCTATTGAAAAGTTGGTTAAAAAGATGTTTGGTATATATAAGGAGGAATTTTATATATGAAAATCAGTTGCCGTAAAAACGAAAAAATGAATCATAATGAAATGGAGATTATTGTACATCCTAAAAATATGCGAGTAGCGAAATTAGTCGCTACTCAAATAAGAGAAGCATTAGGTGAAATTATAGTCTATGATGAATATAGAAATAGATATCCTATTTCTATATTATCTATTTATTATATTGAAATGGTTGATCACAAGATGTTTGTTTATACTGAAAAAGATATTTATAGAATGTTTTTTAAATTAGTGAATGTTAAAGAAATACTAAAGGAGTATAATTTCTATCAGATTAATGCTAAAACATTAGTTAATAGTAAACATATTGTTAAGTACGCTATTGGAGAAGGATGTAGAAGAAAGATATATCTTTCTAATGGAGACATACTTGTTTCTAATAGAAGATATAGAATTGATTTTGATACAATGATTAAGGAAAAAGCAATTCAGAAGATTATTCCAAAAAGAGGAAAAAAAGTTTAAAGCTATGTACAAATATGACAAAATACGATATACTTCTTATGACGGGGTGAGATAGTGATTAGTTATAAGCCATTTTGGGAAACTCTTGCTAAAAAGAAGATGACTGGATATCGTTTGAATAAGTCATATGGTGTTAGTCGTAGTCTTCTTGATAAGTTGAAACATGATAAAGATATTCGCTTATCGACTTTAGAAGAGTTATGCAAGATTTTGAACTGTAGAGTTCAAGATATTGTCGTCGTTGTAAAAGAAAAGAA
>CAZWXH010000087.1:0-7585 GCA_964637725.1 uncultured Coprobacillus sp.
AATGACAACAAGGAGGAATTTTATGAAAAACATGAAAGCTTTATGGTTTGCTTTTTTAAATAAAGAAAAAATCGTCATTTTATCTATTATATTTATCCTTATTAATATAAGTATCTTTGTCGTATTTAAAGGATCAATTACTTCTCAAAGTGGTTATATAGACCAATACCCTAATGCTGGTTTAGAATTCTACTATAGTTTATTTTGTGTTGGTATTAATCCCTTTCTCTTTATGTTAATGATGTTACTAATTCCCAATATTATAAGCTATGACTTTTTAAACTACCAACAAAGTCATGCATCTTATTTTATTGAAACAAGAATCACTAAGAAAAAATATTATATTGATGCCTTTATTAAAAATATAATTCTCAGTTTTCTTATGAGTCTTATCATGTTTGTGATTATTGCATTCATTATCCACTTCTTTTATGCTCCCATTTTATTTAATACAACTATCTACCCAGAACTATACTATGCCAAAACTCAAATTCTCTTTTCTCATGAGATTCTCAATCTTATCGTATTTATTATATTATCCGCTTTAGGCTATGCCTTAATATCATCTCTTATCTTTTCTTTACAAGTTCTTATTTCTAATAAATATATATATCGTTGTTTCGGTGTCATCTTTGGCATATTACTTGTTTTAATACCAGCATTAATTCAAGGTTACTTACCATCTCCCGACCTCGCTTTTGTTTTCCAAATCAACAACATCGTTGCTTTAGGAATGGAAAATGTCCGTGCTAATCCTTTTGGCTTATCACACATCGCCCTTTATAGCCTTTGTTTTATTCTATACAGTTTCATTAGCTATGGCTGTTATCAAGGACTTTTGAAATGGAGACAATACTATGATTAAATCATTTTATCGCTTAATTGATAAAAAAGCTCTAATTCTATTACTCCTTATTCTCATTGCCTCACCTACCTTGGCAGGCAAAAATACATATACAGTTTGTTTGATATACTCTCACTATATTACTGTCTATTTAAACAATATCTATCTTTTATGTTTATATCAATATATCTATCGCTTAAATAGTCTCCAAAACTTTTTTATCACAAGAATTGGCGAAGATAAATTCTATCTCTATTCCTATATAACCTTAATAACTTCTGGTCTCTTATTTAATATCATTATCTATATCAGTTATTATTTCTTCTTTGGACCTATTCCTTATGAGTTTTTAAGCTTAACTGTATTTTTTATGATTCTTAATGTAATTATAAATGGAATTGAAAATTCCATTATCTATTTACAATTAGGTCATAAGAAAAATTTCATTTATTTAGCAATTCCTATTCTTATTAATTTTATGTTTCATATTATTTTTACCCAATTTATCTAAAGGAGAACATTATGTTAGAAATTAAAAAACTAAACAAATCATTTCATAAAACAATCGTCTTAGAACAATTAGATTTAAAAGTAGAAGATGGTGATCTTATCTATATTCATGGTATTAATGGTTCTGGTAAATCAACTCTTTTTAAAATCATTTGTAATATATTAACACAAGATGCAGGTGAACTTATCTTAAAGGATAATACTTCCATTGGGGCATTGATTGAAAACCCCGGTTTTCTTGAAAATGAAACTCTCCAGAAGAATCTTCATTTCCTTGCCTCATTAAATAATCACTATAATGAAGATGTCATTAAAGACTTATGTCAACAATTTCAACTTGATTTCTTTAATAAAAATAAACTAAAAACTTATTCATTGGGAATGAGACAAAAAGCAGGAATTATTCAAGCCATTATGGAAAACCAAGACTTTATTTTATTAGATGAACCAACAAGAGGATTAGATCAAGAATCAGTTGATACTTTTTGTTCATTAATTAATGAATTAAACAAAAAAGGAAAAACTATTATTATTGCGGCTCATGATTATCAAGAAGATATTCACTATAATAAAATTTATCATTTAAAACAAGGAAAACTCACTCAAGATGAAAACCATTAAGTATGGTTTTTTCTATATCTGTATTATTCTTTCGTTAATGACACTCTATGATTGTTCAACAATTATTCGTATCTTATTTCAATACACAATATTTGACTTAAGATACTTCTTATTTATTTTAATTCAGTTTTACTGGATGAGTATTCTCTTTGATATACTTTATCAATATATAGTTTTATATCAATATATACGCATACGCCTCACGCAACAAAAATGTTTCATTATCTTTTTCAAAAGATATTGTCTCTATTGTTTGTTTTATCTTGTTATGCATATCCCTATTATTAATATTGCTTATCCTCTTATTTTTCTAAACTTATTGATTCACACACTCTGCTTTATCATTGCATTATCATTTAAAAAAATATGGAATTACAGTTATGTTTTACTCATTATGAGTAATGTTATTATTCATCTTTTCATAACTATTTAATAAGGCACCTATTCAGGTGCCCATGCATATTTATCGATAAATCGAAAAACTGTTTGATAATATAAATCTGGATCAACACTACAACTGTTTGTGTGGGTTGCATTTTTAATGACTAATTTTTCTTTTTCGCAAGTTGCAGCATTGTAGAGTTGATCTAACATTTCATAGGGAACGAATTCATCTTTGTCACCATGAATAAACAACATTGGTGTTTGACTTTTTTTAACTTGTTCAATAGGTTTATTATCTTCTAAAAAATATCCTGCTCGCATCTTTGTGACAACACTAGCAATATGTAAAGAGATTTCACTTTTTAAATAATCCATATCAAGTTGCTTTTGAAATACTTCCCAAACATTAGTATAACCACAATCTTCTATAATTGCCTTCACTTGTGTAGGAAGCATCTCACCAGCGACATTCATAACAGTAGCGCCACCCATAGAAACACCATATAAAACTATTGAGGCATTTTTATCCTGTTTTATAATTGAATCTATCCATAACAAGACATCTAAACGATCATCCCAGCCCATTCCTATATAATCACCCTCACTTAATCCATGTCCCCTTAAATCAGGAATAAGTAAGTTATAACCTTGTTTATACATCTTTTTAATAGGGGCAATCAAACTGGCACCATCAGAACGATAACCATGAACCATAATCACATATATCGAACTCTCTTGTTGAATAGAATAACCTCGCAAATTAATATTATCATGACTCATTATACTCACTTCTTCACCCATATCATCTAACCATTGTCTTGACTCCTGGGCAACTTCTTCGTTGATTTGTATAACATCTACAATACTACGATTCGCATGAGGGTTAAGAGTATAGTCATATAAATAATTTCCAATATAAAGAGAAATACCACTGACTATTAAAAAACCTATTAATAAAATCACAATAAGTACTTTTATGACTTTCTTCATTTCTCTTTATCCTTTCTTAATCTCATGCATATAATATGTTATAATATATAACAAGGAGGAATTTTGCAATGACTTTTAAACAAATTAATATACAAGATCTAGACATAAATCCATTTACTTCAATAGGAAAAGACTGGATGCTTATCACTGCTGGTGATAACAAGCAAGTCAATACAATGACTGCTTCATGGGGTGGTGTCGGTGTTTTATGGGGTGAAGATGTAATTACGGCTTATATCCGTCCGCAACGCTATACAAAACAATTTGTAGACAATCAAGACTGTTTCTCACTATCTTTCTTCAATGGTGAATATAAAAAAGAATTAGGTGTCCTTGGACGTGTTTCAGGGAAAGATACAAACAAAATAAAAGATGTTGATTTTCATATCACATATCTTGATAATGTCCCTACATTTGAAGAAGCATCACTCGTTTTTATTGTTGAAAAAATATATGAAGATGAAATCAAACCTGAATTATTCAAAGATAATGCAATCTCAGAAAAATGGTATCCAATAAAAGATTATCATACTTTCTATATTGCAAAAATAAAAAGCATTTATAAAAAAATATAAAACAAAAACACATTATTTATTTTAACCAAAATAAAATGATATAGACATATAACATAATTTGGTATTCATGAATTATCAATCAAAAAACGAAAGGATTTATTTTCCTTCCGTTTTTTCTTTATATTCTAGATACTCATCATATGTTCCCACACGATCAAGACATCCATTATCATTAAATTCAATAACACGAGTTGCTACTGTTTGAACAAATTGATGGTCATGAGATGCAAAGAAAATATTCTCTTTAAATCTCATTAATCCTTCATTTAATGCTTGAATAGATTCCAAATCAAGATGGTTTGTTGGCTCATCTAAAACAATAACATTACTAGATGCCATCATCATTTTTGCTAACATACATCTTACTTTTTCTCCCCCTGATAAGACATTCGCTTTCTTAAGCGCTTCTTCTCCTGAGAATAAAACACGACCTAGCCAACCTCTTAAATCTTGTTCATAAGCATCTTCAGCAGCATATTGTCTTAACCATTCTACAAGCGTTAATTCACTCTCAAAATATTCATTATTATCTTTTGGGAAATATGATCTTGAAGTTGTAACACCCCATTGGAACGTTCCTTCAAAATCAGTGATTTCACCCATAATAATCTTAAAGAAACTTGTAACAGCTAATTCATTATCAGATAAAAATACCGTTTTATCATTAGGCATAATAGAGAAAGACACATTATTTAAAATCTTTTCTCCATTAACTTCATAAGTTAATCCTTCAACATTTAAAACAATATTTCCAACTTCTCTATCTGGCGTAAAGCCAATAAAAGGATATCTTCTTAAAGATGGTCTAATATCAGCAACTTCTAAGTTATCTAAAAGTTTCTTTCTAGATGTTGCTTGTTTTGCTTTTGAAGCATTCGCACTAAAACGAGCAATAAATTCTTCTAACTCTTTCTTTTTAGCTTCAGCCTTTTTATTAATATCTTTTGCTTGTTGTAATAACATTTGTGAGTATTCATACCAGAAATCATAGTTTCCAACATATAATTGAACTTTACTAAAATCAATATCAGCAATATGAGTACAAACTTTATTTAAGAAATGTCTATCATGTGAAACCACAATAACAGTATTAGGAAAGTTTAATAAAAAGTTTTCTAACCAAGTAATACTTTTAATATCAAGATGGTTTGTCGGTTCGTCTAAAAGGAGAATATCAGGATTTCCAAATAAAGCTTGCGCTAATAAAACTTTAATCTTTTGTTGATCCCCTAATTCTTTCATTAAAGAATGATGAAATTCAGTTGTAACACCTAATCCATTTAATAAGATTTCCGCATCAGTTTCAGCGTTCCATCCATCCATCTCTAAGAATTCACCTTCAAGATCAGCGAGTTCTAATCCATCTTCATCATTAAAATCAGCCTTAGCATATAAGACTTCTTTTCTTTCCATGATTTCATATAATCTTTTATTACCCATCATAACTGTTTTTAAAACATCTTGATCATCAAAAGCGAAATGATCTTGTTTTAAAACGGACATTCTTTGTCCAGCTGTAATGACAACATCCCCTTTATTAGGTTCAATTTCACCTGATAATATTTTTAAAAATGTAGATTTTCCAGCTCCATTTGCACCAATAATTCCATAACAATTTCCTTCCGTAAATTGTATCGAAACATTTTCAAATAAAACTCTATCTGCATATTGTAATGAAACATTTTGTGTTGATATCATTTGTATTTCTCCTCTGCATTGTCCTACCTATTATACATGATTATTTATTTATTTCAACTTCTTAAATTTTAATAAATTTTATAACTAAAAAAAGAAAAACAAAAATAATAAGCGTATATATAAGTAGAGGGTATTTTAGTATTTACTTATAAATGAGGAGGAAATATATGAATGAAAAATATAATAGTATGATTACGGAAAAACATACTCATAAAACAGCAATTATGTTACTGGACAAAGATGATAATGAATATACCGAAATAGATATCCAAGGAATGATATATGAAATTAGAGGCAGTCAGGTTATGTTGGATTCTGATCTAGCATTGTTATATGGTTACAGTGTTAAAAGACTTAATGAACAAGTCAAAAGAAACACAAATAGATTTCCAACTGATTTTATGTTTCAATTATCTGAAATTGAAAGAGATAATTTGTGGTCGCAAATTGCGACCACAAATATAAATAAAATGTCTCGTAGCTTGCCTTATGTTTTTACAGAACAAGGAGTCAATCAATTATCAGCAGTATTAAAAGGACCTGTCGCTGAAAAACAAAGTGTTTTAATAATGAGGACTTTTGTCAAAATGAGACATTCACTCAATGTAAATAAACAACTTATCAATAGTCAAGATATTTTAAGAATAGAAAATAGAGTCTATAATAATGAACAAACAATACATAGAATTGATAATACGATGGCTACTCAAGATGATATACAAAATATTATGGATAATTTTATTCTTTTAGATAAGATAAAAGAATTTGCATTTTTGAAAGGTGAAAAATTTGAAGCAGATGAATTATTTATAAACTTATATAGTCAAGCAGATCATTCTATTTATATCATTGATAATTATGTTTCTATAAAAACATTAAGTCATTTAAAACACAAAAAAGAAAATGTTAATGTGATTATATTTACTACAAATTCAGGACATAAAGATAAGTTAAGGAAAGCAGAGTTTGATGATTTTAATTCACAATATCCTCCTTTATCACTGAAAAATAATCCTTTGTCTCATGATAGATATATTATTCTAGACTATAATACTGATAAAGAAAGACTATATCATTCAGGAGCTTCTATCAAAGATGTAGGACAAAAAGTATGCAGTGTTAATGAAATTACAGATAAAGACATATATCATAATATGATTGATACTTTATTAAAAGAATGTGATATTAATTTATAACCAAAAAGAAGACTCTATAAGGTCTTCTTAACATCATATGGTATGATAAACTCTGGTAAGCCTACATAGGCTGGAGCTATTTGATACATGGGAAAGACAATAACCAGTTGTCTTTTCTTATTGATATAATAAGGTTGATTATCATTTATTTCAATCTTGTTCACTTCATCCATAAAATAGATGTCACTACCATTATCCTTGTTTTGTAGTGCAATTTGTTTTAATACTTCTTCTTTAACTAAAACTTTATAATCTTGAGGTAGCCAATGACTTAATTTCAATTCTTCACCTGTATTTAAATCAATTGTATGAAATTGTTTGTCAGTAAAAGAATCAGCCATTGATATTTGAAAATCCAAACTCAATGAAGTTAAGTCTTTTGAATTATAATAATCAGTTACACTCAAATAGATATGAACATAACTATTATCAGGACTATTTTTTAATTCATTGGCTTGCTTCTTTAAAGTTGTTTTAAAATATTCATCAATCATATGGTTGATTTGTTTTTGAATCTTTTGATTTGAAACATTTTCAATATGTTTGACTTCAATAGAAACAGTTGCTCCATAGAGCTTAAATTCTTCTTTTTTAACAACTTGATAATAAGGTAAATCATTTGTTGCATTGACAAGAAAAATATTTGTTGTTAGTAATGAAAGTATTGTCAATATTGATAATATAACTTTTCTCATTTTCACTCCTTCCTTTATCATACCTTTCTTATTATGTGTCAAGATAGAAAAAAAAGTAGGAAACCTACTTTA
>CAZWXH010000088.1:0-7525 GCA_964637725.1 uncultured Coprobacillus sp.
TTCTTTTCCTGACTCATACAAATTCCTCCAATATCCCAATATTTATTCCATTATACTACAAATTAATTTCATTCACAACGAAAAATACCTTATATTACCTTTTGACAAAAAGAAAAGAGATATTTCTATCTCTATTCATTAAAGTCATATTGAAGAAAAACATCACTAACTGGTAAATTATTCTCAATACTTTCAATTGTATGAGCTAATAACTCAGCAACACTAATTTCAACTAAATTATCAAATTTCTTTTCATCAGGAATTGCTATTGTATCAGTAATAATAACTTCTTTTGCTCCACAATTAGATAATCTTTCAATTGCTGGACCAGATAAGACACCATGTGTACAAGCAATATAAACATCTTTAGCACCTTTTTCTTTTAACACAGCTGCTCCTGCACAGATAGTTCCTGCAGTATCAATCATATCATCAATTAAGATACAGTTTTTACCAGTAACATCACCAATAATTCCCATAACTTCAACAGCATTTGGTTTTGGTCTTCTTTTATCAATAATTGCAATTGGACAATCTAATGAATCAGATAAACGTCTTGCACGTGTTGCTCCACCATGATCAGGAGAAACGATACAAAGATCATCAATATTCTTATTTCTAAAATATTTACTAATAAGAGGTAAAGCTTGCATTTCATCAACAGGAATATCAAAGAATCCTTGAATTTGTGCAGCATGTAGATCGATAGTAACTACTCTACCTACTCCTGACACTGTTAATAAATCAGCAACTAAACGTGAAGTAATTGGTTGTCTAGGTTTAGCCTTTCTATCTTGTCTAGCATATCCAAAGTATGGAATAACAGCTGTAATTTCTTTTGCTGAAGCTCTTTTTAATGCATCAGCTAAAACTAAGATTTCCATTAAGTTTTCTGTAACAGGATTAGATGTAGATTGTACAATAAAGACATCTTTCCCTCTTACTGATTCTCCAATTTCAACTAAAATTTCACCATCAGCGAAATGATGAACATCACATTTTCCAACCTTTGTTCCCATTGTCTTAGCAATTGATTTTGCTAGATCCTGACTAGCCGATAAAGCAAATACTGTTACGTTATTCTTCATTTTGTCCCCTTTTTCTCCTTTACTTCTTCTTATTGAGTTCTTCGTATTTTTTTATTCTTATTTCTTTTAAAACTTTACTATAACCATCTTTGTTTTCTTGTCTTGCTCTAGCAATACCCATTGCATCTTCATCAACATCTTTTGTAATTGTTGATCCCGCTGCAATAAATGCATTCTTCTTAATTGTGACTGGCGCAATTAAATTAACATTACATCCAACAAATGCATTATCTTCAATCTTTGTAAGTGATTTATTCTTTCCATCATAATTAACAGTGATTGTTCCACAACCCATATTAACATCACTACCTACCTCAGCATCACCAACATAAGTTAAATGCGAAGCTTTACTTCCTTTTCCAAACACAGCTTTTTTCATTTCTACAAAATTACCTAAGTGTGCATGTTCTAGAATATGGCAATTTGTTCTTAATCTTGCAAATGGTCCTATATCAACACCATTTTCAATAATTGAATCACTTAATACTGAATATTTAATAATAACCTCATCTTTAACAATAACATTATCAAATTCGCAGTATGGACCAATATGACAGTTGCTACCAATTTCTGTTTTTCCTTTTAAAATACATCCAGGCTCAATTGTTGTTTCTGGACCAATCTTTACATCACTTGCTATATAAGTGTTTTTAGGATCAATAATGTTAACACCATTGATTAAGTGTTTCTTATTAACTCTATCTCTTAAGATTTCTGTTGCTTCTGCTAAAGCAACGCGATCATTAATACCACCAAATTCACTCATATCATCTACTTTATATGCAGCAACATTTAATCCTTCGTTATTCATAACACCAATAACATCAGTGATATAATATTCATTTTGAACATTGTTATTGGTTATTTTAGCTAAAGCATTAAACAATGCTTTATTATCAAAACAATATTCACCTGCATTCATTTCTGTAATATGTTTATGTTCTTCTTTTAAATCTTTATATTCTTCAATTCCAACAACTTGATTATTCTCTTTAATAATTCTACCAAATTGAATAGATAAATCACAATCACAACTCATAATCGTTCCTTGACTATTTTGAGATTGATGATAATCAATAAAAGCTTGAATCGTTTCCTTTGTAATTAAAGGTGCATCACCATTTAACACAAGCGTGATTCCATCTTTATCCTTTAAAATATCTTTTGCTTGTAAAACAGCATGACCTGTTCCTAATTGCTCAGTTTGATGAACAATAGTAACACCATCAACAATAGCCTCAACTTGCGCAGCTTCATGCCCCACAACAACGACTGTTTCATCTACATTCAAAGCCTTTAACTCATCTACAATATGATTAATCATTGGCTTATATAAAACTTCATGAACAACCTTTGGTTTAGAAGACTTCATTCGAGTCCCTTTCCCCGCAGCTAATACAATAGCATATACTTTCATTATTCTATTCTCCTTAACGCCCCTATTCTAACAAAAATTCAACCAAAAAAAAAGAGGAAAGACGAAATACTTTCCTTATTTTCAATATTTTTCTTCCTCTTCTCGATAAATCATTGTTTTTCTGACAAAATAATATTTGTTTTTAAAAAACTCATATCCTTTATCTAGTATATTTTCATCTTTTGTCATTCCAAACACACAAGATCCACTTCCTGACATCAAAGCACCATCAAATCCTAATTCTAACATCTCTTCTTTAATAGTCTGTATATCTTTTACCATATCAATCGAAGGTGCTTCTAAAGTATTTCCTAAACTTTCAATAACTTTATAAAAATCATTCTCTTCTATTCCATCTTTCATTTTCTTGATTTGTGGATGTACTGCTTGATTTAAATCAAGCATCTCAAATGCTTTTTTAGTAGAAACACCTTTTTTAGGTTTTACGAGTAGGAAATGACAATTCAAATTATTGTCAATAAACTCTAACTTTTCTCCAATTCCTTTGACTAATGCCATTTTTTCATATATACAAAATGGGATATCTGCACCAACTTCCTTCCCGATACTTGCCAGTTCATCCAATGATAAATTTAAACGAAACATCTGATTCATTGCTTTTAATACAGCTGCTCCATCAGCACTACCGCCAGCTAAACCTGCTTGGGTTGGAATATGTTTATAGATGTGAATCTGTACACCAGAAGGAATACGATAACGTTCTATGAGTATAGCTGCGACTTTGTACATTATATTTCTTTCATCGGTAGGCATTCGAAAATTATTAGAAGTGATTTGTATTCCTTCCTCTATCCGATTGATATAAATTAAATCATGTAGCGTAATAGGAGCCATAATCATTTCTAATTCATGATAGCCATCTTCTCGCCGACTCACTACATCTAGCGCTAAATTAATCTTTGCATATGCTCTTATTTTCATTATCATCATCCTCTCGTTGGATATATTTTTCTGGCAACTCCCTTTGTATCAATACCACCCATACCACTTTGTTTATGCGATGTTTTATCAATAATATCTTCAACATCACAATAGTTTCTAACACTCTCATTTGCGACTAAACTCGCTACATAAACAGGATCTAAGGCATGAATATTAATTCTTTTAGGACTAGATGCAAAATTAGCTCCACACGCTAGTAACATTTCATAATATGACTGACATGCCCCTGCTATAATAATGAGTTCATCTTTATCCCCTTGGTATTCTCTTGCTTTTTTAATTGTATCAACATAATCTAAAGAATGTTGATAATTATGAATTTGATTTTTATCATGATCTTTTCTTAAAGCATCATGTCCAGTAACTACAAGGATTTGCGGTTTGTGCTTTTCTAATAAAGTTATGACTTGTTCTTTCATCTCTTCTTCTTTCATAAAATAACAATCAGCTCTTATCTTTAATTCTTGATATTTCTTTTCACACATATTTAAATACTTTTCATCACCATCTAAATGTAGAACTTTTCCTCTTAACATTGGTTGTCTATTTAAAGAAAAATGATCTTCATGATGTCCTTGTATTTCACTCAACTCTAAATCATCTATATCACTATCAGCAATAAGTCTTAATTCAACACCTCTTAAATAATAGATTCCTTCTTTAATATCAAATATTTCAAAAAGAATATCTCCATTATATTTCTTTCTAACAACATAATCACCAATTTTCATAATCTCACCATATTTAATATATGGTTTTATAAATACTTTGTGAGGGCTATATAATCCTCAATTGATAATTCTTCTGGTCTCTTGTTTTCTTTAATATGACATTCATCTAAAATTGTTTTTGTATTCTCTTTAAAAAGGACTTTAAGATTATTAAAGATTGTCTTTCTTTTTTGCGTAAAAGATATATTTAAAATCTTTGTTAATGATTGATTATAATCTTTATATTTACGAATAGAAATAATTGCACTATCTACATGAGGGGCTGGTAAAAACACCTGTTTAGATACAATCATATCCATTGAGATATCTCCAATACTTTCAATCATTAGTGTTAAAGGTCCCTTATAGTTACCATCAGTTAGTTTCAAGGCAACTTCTTTTTGAACCATCGCATGAATACTATCCAACAAGGCATTAGACGTTAATATATGTTGTAATATATCTGAAGTTATATAGTAAGGTAGATTGGCAACAATACAAACCTTTTTATAATTCTTATGTAATCTATCAACAACCTCTTTTAAATTCACTGTTAAAAAATCTTGAAAAATAATATCAATATTTTGATATTCTTCTAAAGATTCTTTTAATACATCTTTTAGTCTTTCATCTATTTCATAACATATGACATGTCCAGCTTGAATAGCTAATTGTTCACTCAACGCACCTATCCCTGGACCAATCTCTATAACACATGTGTCTTTATCTATCAATGTTGAAGAAACAATCTTTTTAATTGTATTTAAATCAATTAAAAAATTCTGTCCAAACTTCTTTGAAGCTTGTAATTGATATTTATTAAGAAGATACATTGTATTTGATTTCTTTGCGATATCTTTCATATCATCACCTGAATCTATTATAACATAAAACAATTATAACTCATTTCTTTTTTCAATAAAATGTTTTATAATACTATAAGAGGGATAAAAATATGAACAGAAAAGATAAAATACTAGAACAAATTAATCAAAGTGAAAAACCTATTTCAGCGTCATATCTCGCTAATCTTTTAGGAGTGAGTAGACAAATAATAGTTGGAGATATTGCACTCTTACGAGCAAGTGGATGTGATATTATAGCAACACCTAGAGGTTATGTCATCGATAAATTAGGAAAGGGTGTAAAACACACTATTGCGGTTAAACATCAAAGTGATGATTTAAAAGATGAACTTTATACTATTGTTGATATGGGTGGTAGTATCGAAGATGTTATTGTGGAACATCCTGTCTATGGACAATTAACTGGTAAGTTACATATTTCATCTCGATATGATGTTGATCAATTTTTAATAAAGATTGAAAATAGTCACGCCAAACCTTTAAGTCAACTTACTGATGGTTTACATCTCCATACTATAACATGTGAAAATATGGATGCCTATCATCGTATAATTAAGGCATTAGATGAAAAAGGATATTTATTAAGTTAAAAGGTCGCATTTTATGCGACCTTATTTATTTCTATGAATACTATTCTTTTGCCTATTGATTTTCCCCCAAGATTTTTTCCCTTTATGATATCGGAAAAATGATGAGAGCCTTGCTACTAACACAAATTGATGTAAAAACACACTTTCAATAACACATAAAATAATTGATTTAAAAATATCCTTATAACTTAACTTTAAACTTTGGGTATAAATCCTTGAGTAGAATGTAGTCAATGTTAATATCATTCCAAACACAAGATAAACCAAATATAGTAGAATCATATAATCAATATAAATAAGTTCAACATAAAAACTTAAGAGAATAACGGATATTCCTCCTATTTCTATAAAAGGAGAAAGTAATTCATAAAAGAGAAAATAAAAATAAGAAAACACACTAGAAGCACTTTGTTCTAAATTAAAGACCAAACCTCGATATTTTTTTAATGTTTGAATAAGTCCGATATGCCAACGTTTCCTTTGCTTAAATAATTCACTGAGTTTTGTTGGAGCTTGAGTCCAACAAATAGCATCAGCTTCATATTTAATAACATAGGGAATTTTACTTGTTTTTGCATAGCTATGAAGCTTAACAACTAACTCCATATCTTCACCTAGCGTTTCTGGATTATAACCACCCGCTTGTATAACAATGTCCTTTTTAAACAATCCAAATGCCCCTGAGATAATGAGATTAGCATTAAATGAGTCAAGAAAAATACGTGCCGCTAAAAAGGAACGATCATATTCTAAAACTTGCAAGGCTGCAACAAAATTCTTGGGAAGCGAATAAGACTTAACCAAGCCATCTTCAAAAGTAACACCATTTGATATTTTTATAAGTCCCCCACTGGCTATAACATTCTTTTCAAATACAATAGGTCTTACTATTTTCTCTAAGGCATCTTTTTGTAAAAAAGAGTCAGCATCCATACATATAAAATAAGGATATAAAGAAGCATTGATTCCTGCATTAAGACTATCTGCTTTCCCACCATTATACTTCTTTATTAATGTTATTAATTTATTATTTGCATAGTTTTGATAGACTGCTATAACTTCTTGGCAAGTTATTTGTCGTCGAATTGGTCTATCAACTTTTTTTAGTTGAAAATGATTAATCAACACTTCCGCTGTTTTATCAGTAGAACCATCATCAACAACAATTATTTCCATAAGTTTATAATCACACTCTAACAATGAACATACCGTATCAACTACTGTCAATTCCTCATTATAAGCAGGAGTAATAATAGAAACCGGAACATAATAACTATGTTTTAGCTCACTATGCATTTTTTCTAGTTTTCTTTTTTGATATAACGAGGATGTCCCAAAAGCTACAGAAAGAAATAAAAAGGTAGAATATACGAGTAAATAAATAACAAAAAATATCTCAATAATATATAAAAATAATTTTAATCCTTCCATAGTTATTCACCTCTTTGTAAAAGATTTCTTTGCCTCATATACTCAATCATCTCTTGTCCATAATTATCATCAATATTTAGATTCTCATCATCCCCCTGAATACATAACAAACTATCTGCCGAATTAAAACGAACATACCAGTTATGATCCTTTAAATTTTCTTGTAACATAGTCTCAGTTTCTTTAGAAGGGTAATTCCTTAAAGAAAATGCACTTATTGCTCGTAATTCCCAACTTTCCTCTTTATCTTTTAAAACCTCTAACAACTCATTCTCAAACAATGGATATTTCCATCTTGCAAAATATCTTATAATTGCAATATTTATATCTACATCTTCATATTTAACGAGATATAAAGAATAAATATCTTCACTAAACTGATCACCAATACCTCTCAAAATATTAAATAAACTACCCCGGGGCAGAGCCCACAAATGTCCACCGGACATTTGCGACGGGG
>CAZWXH010000089.1:0-7466 GCA_964637725.1 uncultured Coprobacillus sp.
TAAATTAATGAAGAAGGTGTGAAAACATCTTCTTTTTTTTATGTTCATTCATATATTAAAGAGAATGGAGGTCTTCACATGAAAACAAAAAAGATTATCATCATTACCTTAATCATTGTTGTATTTGGTTTAATTTCTGTTTATAGTTCTTCACATGTTTGGGCACTCTATAAGTATAATGATTCTTTATATTTTTTTAAGCGACAAGTGATCTTTGCCTGTATTGGTGTTGCAGCAATGTTTGTGACATCTCGAATAGATTATCATCTTTATAAAAAGTATTATAAAGTCATTTTAGGAATCTGTTTTTTATTGCTTATTCTTGTATTAATACCAGGATTAGGGGTTGTTAGAGGAGGGAGTCGTAGTTGGTTTAATTTTGGAGTCTTTGCGCTTCAACCAAGTGAGTTGTTTAAAATAGGAATGATTATCTTTGCGGCGGTATATATTGAAGAAAACTATTATAAGATGAAGAAGTTAGGGTGTAGTTTAAAACTATTACTTGTTATGGGGTTAGGTTTTTTATTGATTATGTTACAACCTGATTTTGGAAGTGGGATAGTTATGGCGTGTAGTATTGTCGTTATGGTTATTGTTTCACCTTTTCCCTTTATTTATTTTGTGGGCTTAGGGATATTAGGTATTTTGGGTATTGTTGGAATGATTTTATCTGCTCCTTATCGGATGGAAAGAATACTATCATTCTTAAATCCTTTTCAAGATCCTTTAGGTAGTGGTTTTCAAGCTATTCAAGCATTATACGCTATTGGTCCAGGTGGTTTATTAGGAGTTGGTTTTAATAATAGTATTCAAAAACATTTTTATTTACCAGAACCACAAACTGATTTTATCTTTGCGATTGTTGCGGAAGAATTTGGTTTTATTGGGGGAGTTATGTTAATAGGACTTTATTTATGGTTATTCAGATCAGTTCTTTCGATGAGCAAAAAAGTAAAAGATGTCTTTGGAAGTTTGTTGATGATTGGAATTATTTCAATGATAGGAATTCAAACTTTAATTAATTTAGGAGTTGTTGTTGGGCTGTTTCCAGTGACTGGCGTTACTCTTCCTTTAATGTCTTATGGAGGAACAAGTTTAGTTATCACTTTAATGAGTATCGGAATTATAATTAATGTTTCGAAATCATCAAATTCTGTGCTATAATAATTTTAAGGATGTGAAGAGAATGAGGATTATCGTAAGTGCAGGTGGTACAGGAGGACATTTGTATCCTGCTTTAGCACTTGTTGACTATATAAAGTTACAAGAACCAGATGCTGAGTTCTTGTTTGTTGGGACAACTGATCGTTTGGAATCACAAGTTGTTCCAAGTTTGGGATATACTTATCAAGGCATTTATGTTAAAGGTTTTGTAGGGAATCCTATTCAAAAGATAAAGAATTTATTGATATTTACAAAGTCTTTAAAACACTCAAAAAAGATTTTGAAAGACTTTAAACCAGATATAGTGATTGGTTTTGGTGGTTACCCTAGTGCTTCTATTGTTATGGCAGCTAATAAAATGGGTTTAAAAACAATGATCCATGAACAGAATTCAATTATTGGTTTAACTAATAAAATGTTAATAAAGAAAGTCGATAAAATTATTTGTTGTTATGAAAAAGCATATCAAGAATTTCCAAGCCAAAAAACAAAACTATTAGGAAATCCAAGAGCAAGTGTCGTGAGTCATCAAAAATTGAATAATGTCCATGAACTGTATAATATACCAACTTCACATAAAGTGATGGTTGTTGTTATGGGAAGTTTAGGTTCAGCATCAGTTAATGCGGTGATGAAAGATGTGTTAAGAGAAATTCAACATGATAATTATGATGTTGTATATGTGACTGGTAAGAATTATTATCAAAGTATGAAAGATGAATTAGGGGATTTGAATCAGTCTATTCATTTGGTAAGTTATATTGATGATATGCCAAGTTTGATTTCTAGTTGTGATTTGGTTGTAACTCGTGGTGGAGCGACAACGCTATCTGAAATCACAGCTTTAAAAGTTGCATCAATTATAATACCAAGCCCTTATGTTGTCGCAAATCATCAAGAATATAATGCGATGGAATTGGTTAATAAGAAGGCCGCAAAAATTATTCTTGAAAAAGATTTAACTTCTCAAATGTTTGTGAAGACTGTTAGAGAGTTAATGAATGATGATAATCAGTTAAATGAATTAAAAACAAATGCACAGTTATTAGGAAAACCAAATGCTTGTGCTGATATTTATAAAGAGATAAAAGAGTTAATAGAAAGGAACTGATGGAAATGATGGATTTTGATCAATTGTTTTTTGATTTGATTGAATTAGATATAGGTGAAATCTTAGAAAATGAACCTATGTATAAACATACTACTTTTAAAGTTGGTGGACCAGCTCGTTTTTTTGTGAGAGTCAAAGATATTGATGCTTTAAAAAGAGGGGTTCGTTTTTGTCGTGATAAAGATATTAAACATATGGTTATCGGAAAAGGTTCAGATATACTCTTTTCAGATAAAGAATATGAAGGTGTTGTTTTTTCTTTATCATTATTTAATAAAGTTTCAATTAATGGTATTGAAATTAAAGCCCAAGCTGGAGTCAGTATGATTTATTTATCATCCCAAGCTGCTAAGAACGGTTTATCCGGGTTTGAATTTATGGGTGGTATTCCTGGTACTGTTGGTGGTGGCGTTTATATGAACGCTGGTGCTTATAAGTATTGTATGGCTGATGTTTTTACTTCAGCAACGATTCTTGATGATAATTATGAAGTAAAAGAATTGAATAAAGAAGAAATGATGTTTAATTATCGTAAGTCAGTTTTACAGACTCATAAAGATTGGATTTTAATTGAAGCAACATTTACTATGTCAGTTAAAGATCCTCAAGATATTATGTCAGTTTTGGATAAGCGCAAAGAGAAAAGAATGACTTCACAACCTTGGAATCTTGCGAGTGCAGGAAGCATCTTTAGAAATCCAGAGGAAAAACCGGCATGGCAATATATTGATGAATGTGGATTAAGAGGACATGAAATAGGTGGGGCACAAGTGTCAATGAAACATTCTAACTTTATTGTTAATAATGGCTATGCAAGTGCTCGTGATATTTTGGATTTAATATTATTAGTTGAAAAGACAGTGTATGATCGTTTCAAAGTGGAACTGAATAAAGAGGTTATACTTGTTAATTGGGAGTAGGTGGGAAATATGGCTCATGATTACTATTATAATGAACATGATGAGAATCAAGTCAAAAAGATTTTAAAGTCAAAAAAGAAAAAGAAAATCAAAAGAACTTTTAGGCTTTTGTTTTTTCTTTGTATCTTAATATTAATTGGAGCGTATTTTGTGAGTGATTATTCTAAGGTACAATCTATCAAAGTTATCGGAAATGAAGAAGTGAGTGAAAAGGAAATTCTTAAAAAGATTTCTGTGAGTAATAAATCAATATTCTTGTTTGTGAATACAGGTAAGATAACTGAAGAAGTGAAGAAGGTTCCTTTAATAAAAAAAGCAAATGTTACAAGGGACTTCTTTGGTCATATTCAAATCGAAGTAGAAGAAGCTGAAAAAATCGCTTATTGTATTATAGGTGATATTACATATGTTATTGATGAAGTTGGAAATGTGGCAGAAACGACTGATGAAAACATTATTCGTTCATTACAATATTGTCCTAAGATTTCTATGTTTACAGATTTAAAGTTCTTAAAATCATTTGCGAAGGAATATGCAAAGATTCCTCAAATCATTAAAAATCAAGCAAGTGATATTATTCATGATCCTAAAAAAGCTGATGAAACAAGAATTAAGTTTATTATGGATAATGGAAAAATATTGTATTTAAGAGTTGAAGACATGGCAAACCAATTGGCGAATTATGATTATGAAGCGAATATGACTGCATATAGTGATAAATGTATATTTAGTTTTGAAGGTGGACGTGTTTATATGATAGCGTGTGACTAATGTATCTTTTTTTAAGATACATTTTTATATAAAAAAATAAGCGAGATTGATTAATATGTATTTTCTTATTGTGAAATTTATGCTATGATATTATAGAAGTATTTTTAAAAGGAGAATGAGGATGAAAGATATCTATGCAGTATTAGATATAGGAAGTGCAACTATTAAATTCCTTGTTGGAGAAGTGGTGAGCGCAAACATAAATGTCTTGTTTGCCAAAAAGATAATTAGCCACGGTGTTTCAAGAGGGAAGATTGAGAGTATGCCTACTGTAGTAAGTGAAATCAAACAATTAATAGATGAAGCTACACGTACTCTAGGGACACCTATCAGTAAGGTTGCTTTATGTATACCTTCAATATCTGCGCATATTTATCAAAGCGGTGGAATTACGAAAGTGAATTCTCCTTCAGATCAAATTACAAGTGAAGATATTGTTCGTGCATTAAAATTATCAAAACGATTTGAGCATGATGAGAATGAAGAAATTATTTCTGTCATTCCAACTCAGTTCCAATTGGATACAAAAGTTGTGCACAAACTTCCACTTGGAGAAAAGTCTGCTTCTTTAAAAGCAGAGTCATTGGTTATTACAACAAAGAAGAAACTTCTATATGATTATATCACTGCCGTAGAAAAGGCTGGTGTTGAGGTCTTAGATATTACGATAAATGCCTATGCTTGTGCTAAAGAAGCATTTGATGCTGTTTATCTTCAAGAAGGAGCTATCTTAATTGATATTGGATATAAGTCTTCAACGATATCGTTCTTCGAAGGAGGGTATTTAAAATATATTGCTCAAGCATCAGTTGGGGGATATGATTTAACAAAGAAGATTGCCAACACATGGCAGATTCCTCTTGATAAGGCTGAAGTATATAAAGTTAAATATGGAACATGCGATTTAAACATTGGTGATGAAGATATTATTCATACAACTTTAACTAAAGAAGTTGAAAAACATTATACACAAAAGGATTTAGCAAGTGTTTTATGTGATGGTGTGAGAGAAATGCTTGAAGTTATCAAAACAAAGATTGAAGTCATTAATGATGGACGTAGTTATGAAACTGTTATTGTCGGTGGAGGGGGAGAACTTCCTAATATCGATGAGGTGGCTAGTGAAGTGCTAGATTGTGCAGTTCGTACATATCGCCCTGATACTATCGGAGCAAGAGATATGTCTTATGTTTCTTGTTTAGGGATGATTTATTATCTTAATGATCGTGCTAAGATTTTAGGAGGAATGGATTCTTCTTTGGTTTTACCAGATATCTCTAGTACAATGAGTATAAGGTTTAAAGGTTTGACGAAGTCTAAACCAATTGGTGGACATGCTGAAAACGAAAAAGGGAAGTTAACAAGATTAATAGAAAATTTCTTCAAAGAAGAAGACTAACATATAAAAAGTGAGGATAAAAAGATGGATAGTAATTTAGATTTTGTTCAAGTAGCAAAGATTAAAGTAATTGGAGTTGGTGGTGGTGGATGTAATGCTGTTGCTAGAATGGCAAAAGAAGGAGTTAAAGGGGTTGACTTCTATGTTGCCAACACGGATGCTCAAATTTTACAAGGAATTGATATTGATAATAAATTAATTCTTGGTAGAGAATTGACTCATGGTTTAGGAGCAGGTGGAAATCCCGAAGTGGGACGTAAAGCTGCATTAGAAACTGAAGAAGAAATTAGAGAAGCTTTATCAGGAGCAAATATGGTATTTATTGCTGCTGGTATGGGTGGTGGAACTGGAACTGGAGCGGCACCGATTGTTGCTAAGATTTCTAAAGATCTTGGAGCATTGACTGTTGGTGTTGTAACTTCTCCATTTACATTTGAAGGACCTAAAGTATTAAGACAGGCAACTGGTGGTTTAAGTGAATTAAGAGAAAACGTTGATTCAATCATTGTTGTCTCAAATGATAGACTATTAGATGCGATTGGTAGAAAACCAATGGGTGAAGCTTTTAGAGAAGCAGATAATGTTTTAAGACAAGGGGTTCAAACAATTACTGACTTAATTGCAATTCCAGCTTTTATTAATCTTGACTTTGCTGATGTTTCATCAGTTATGAAAGATAGAGGATCTGCTTTAATTGGTATTGGTATGAGCGATGGTGAAAACAAAGCTGAAGAAGCAGCAATGCGTGCAATCTCTTCACCTTTATTAGATGTATCAATTTCTGGAGCCAAAGATGCAATTGTGAATGTAACTGGTGGGACAAACATTACTTTATATGATGCCAACACTGCTTTAGCAACAATTAGAGAAGCGGTCGGAAATGATGTAAATACTGTATTAGGTGTAGCAATTAATGAAGCACTTGATGATCAAGTTATTGTGACTGTTATCGCAACAGGGTTTGAAGATGAAGAAGAAACAGTAACACCAACGCAAACTGCTTCAACAATCAAACAATCTTCTCCATATGAATCAACTGTAAGACCAGCTGTGTTTGATATTCCAGAAGAATCAGTTGATGATGACGAAGATGTTCCTGCTTTTTTAAGAAATAGAAAGTTATAAGCTAACGTGATGTTAGCTTTTCTTATAACTAAGGAGAATGCTTATGAAGAAAATAGGATTTATTGGAATGGGAAACATGGCCAGTGCAATTGCTTGTGGTCTTGTGAAATCAGGATTTATATTAGGCAACGATATTCATGCCTATGATATAAATAAAGAACAGTTACTAAAAGTAAAAGAATTTAATATAGTGGGATTAGATAGTGCAGTGGATGTTATTGAACAAAGTGATATCATTTTCATGGCAATAAAACCACAAGTATTAGAAAGTGTGTTGTTACCACTTAAAGAAGTATTAAAGAACAAAGCAATTGTTTCAATAGTACTAGGTTACGACTATGATAAATATGAAACATTGTTAGATCAATCAACAAGACATATATTTGTAATGCCTAATACTCCAGCAATGGTTTTGAAAGGAATGTCATTATTAGAATCAAAACATTCACTAACAAATGAAGAATTTGAATTTGTAAAAACAATGTTCTTATCGATTGGTGAAGTCGAAATTGTACCAACTCATTTAATGGGAGTAGCAGGAGCACTCAGTGGATGCTCGCCGGCATATATATATATGATAATAGAAGCATTGGCTGATGGGGCAGTTCAAGAAGGCTTGCCAAGAGAGATGGCTTACAAACTTGCTTCTCAAACTGTTTTAGGAGCTGGAACAATGCAACTTGAAACAGGAATTCATCCAGGAATATTAAAAGATAATGTTTGTTCACCTGGCGGTTCAACAATTCAAGGAGTGAAAGCATTAGAAAAAGGATCTCTAAGAGCAACAATAATTGATGCAATTTCATCATCTTTGCATTATAAATAAAAACTTAAAACAAATGACTAGACTGTATTTTGCTGAAAAATACAGTCTTTTTTTAATTTCTTTTATTTTGTTTCAAAAAAAATTAAAAAACTTCAAAAAAAGACTTTACAATCAATAAAGTAAATGATATTATAGATGAGCACTCGAGAG
>CAZWXH010000090.1:0-7462 GCA_964637725.1 uncultured Coprobacillus sp.
CGTATTCGTAGTATGAACGATTAAACGAAAGGATAAGCAATAATAAATAAAAAGTTTTTCTAAAGAAAAAGAAAAGAAGGGAATTATACTTTCCCTTCTAAAAAATAAGTTGCTTCCATATCAGCTGTAGATAAGGCAAATGCAAGTGGAAACATTTCAAATGCTGCTCCTACATTTCTAACTTCCTCACTGCCAGAAAAACCCATATGATAACGAATCGCAAAAGCTTCTTCTCTTGTTAAACGCATATAACCACTAATCATATAGACACTTTTTTCTCCATGACCATAAGGCAATGTATCATTATAATCATAAGTGGGAACTTGTACCCATTGTCCATTTTGTTTAACATTCCTTGTGCCTTTTGTATAACAGTTCACTTTACATAGATCATGTAACAATGCCACTATGGCAATAGACTCTTCAGTATAGTTTAGACCATACTTTCCTTTGACTCGATCCCTTGAAAGATAATCTTTTAAACAATCATAGACATTTAAACTATGTTCAACTAAACCGCCATCATAGTTCCCATGAAATCTTGTACTTGCAGGAGCATCAAAGAAATCAGAACTAGTAGATAATAAAAAGTCTAACAACTTGTCACTACCTTCTCTTTTAATAAACTGTTTATAAATTTCTAAAAATCTTTCTTTATTATTCATATTATCACATCCTAGTTATAGTATAGCACGATTAAAATAAAGAGGAAAGTGTAAGGTTGTGATTTAAAACGAGTATGTGTCTATGTTATAATATAATAAATAAAGTAAAAGCGAGGGATATATCGTGAATAAAAAAGGGATTATTATTGGGAGTGTTTGTGGTTTTTTTTTATGTTTTATATTGGTGTTTTCATTATTAAGTAAACCAAAGGAAATTCAAATTACTTTATCTTTTAAAAATGATATCCAAGCAATTGAGTATGGAGATAAAGTTGATTTGTTAAATTATATTGATAAAGTAGATGGTGTTATTGAAAATCCTCCAGTTGTAGATAGTAAAAAAATTGGAAAGCAAAAATTGACTTATGTGGTCATAAAAGAAGAAGCAAAAAAATCATTTGATTTAGAAGTGGAAGTTATTGATACTCAAAAACCAACAATTACATTAAAACAATCAAAAGTAACATTAGAAATTAATGATAAATTTGATCCATTAAGTCTTGTTCAAACTATCCAAGATCCTGTGGATGGAAATCTTGAATATAGGAAAGATACTGATGTAAAAGAAGGAGATAAGAGCTATTATACCTATCAAACTGATTTAAAGTTAGATAAGGCTGGAAAGTATACTGTTCATTTTAAAGGATTTGATTTTAATAATAACGAAACAAATACTGTGGTAGAAATTGAGATTAAAGAAGCAAAGAAAGTGGTTGTAGAAAAGCCGGTTAAACCAACTGCGCCTATTGTACCAACTGCACCTATTGCGCCAACTGCACCGCCTCCGACACCGCCAGCACCACCAAAAGAAACAACCCAAGCAGACTACACACATGTATTAGAAAGTACTGTAAATTCTATGAAAGCATCTCAAGGAAAAAATAAGATAGTGGTTGTAACTTCTACTAATACATCAACTAGTACTGGATTAGCTCAATATTTTGAAAAAGAAAATGGTAATTGGGTTGAGAAGATGAAGACAACAGCGTATCTAGGAAGAAATGGTATGGGGGTTGGAGTTGAGGGTGGAAGGAAATCACCAATAGGGACTTATCATTTTACCAAAGCATATGGAATAAAACCTAATCCGGGAAGCGTTTTATCGTATACCCAACTTAATGGGAATCATTATTGGTGCGGAGATAAATACTATAATCAATTTATTGATGTGTCAGTAACTGATCATGAAGGCTGTGATATATCAAAGGATGAGCGTCTAGTTGACTATCCAGGTAGCTATGATTACTTTGCAGCATTTAACTATAATCCAAGTAATACACCAGGAAAAGGAGCGGCATATTTCTTACATTGTGGGACAAGTTATACACTAGGTTGTGTATCTGTAGCAAAAAGTCAAATGATATATTTATTAAATCGTATTGATAGTTCTACTGCATTTGTGATTGCACAAATCAAAAATATTCAGAATTATTAGATAAGAAAAAATCTTTCTTATCTTTTTTTCAAACTTTTTGAAAAGTAAAAGCGTTAAGAGAGTGAGGAGGATAAAAATGAATGAAAAATATTATATAAAGCGTATAAAAAAAGGCAATCATGAAGCCCTTGATGTTTTTATAGAACATCTTTATCCTCAAGTCTATGCTTTTATATACAAGAAAGTGAA
This sequence comes from uncultured Coprobacillus sp., assembly GCA_964637725.1. Taxonomy (GTDB): domain Bacteria; phylum Bacillota_I; class Bacilli_A; order Erysipelotrichales; family Coprobacillaceae; genus CAZWXH01. The sequence goes on from CAZWXH010000090.1 coordinate 2,290, forward strand.
AGGTGATGATATCGCAAAAGATTTAACTCAGGAAGTTTTTGTTAAATTTATTAGATCGTTACCTACATATACATATGAAAATAAAGTAATGAATTATTTGTATAAGATCTCTAGTCATGTTTGTATCAGCTATTATAGAAGTAAAAAGAATCATTTAGAGATAAAAGAAGAAATAGTACATGATAAAAACGTTGATGTTCATGAGACTATTATTAAACAGTTCACGCATGATAAATTAATAGAAGCGATTCAATTGTTAAAGCCCGAACAACAAGATGTTATTATTTTAAAATATTTTGAACAATATACTTTCAAAGAGATTTCAAAAATTTATAATCAAAATATTTCAACAATAAAGTCAAGACATTATCAAGCACTAGTAAAGTTAAAGAAAATATTGGAAGGAGGAATGAGTGATGAATATTGATGCAAATGCACTTCAAAAAACAAAGGAAAAATGTCATGTTGAATTAAATAATATCACAAAGAAATATAATACAAATCATGATCAAATCATAAAAAGATTTTTAAGAAAAGATTTTCACTTCTTCTTATGGATTTCTCTAATTGGAATTATTTTGGTTTTACTTTCTGCTTTCTCTGAAGAAACGACTACAGTTAATATCTCTATTTTATTGTTTGCGATAATTGGTTCAATTGGAATTGGACAATATATCAAAGATGATTATTTTCAGACAAAAGATATGTTATCAATTGGATATTTAAATCAAGGAAGAAGTTTCTTGTATATGTCATTACTCATAACATTCTTTGAAATAATGACACTATTTTTATTGTTGATATTCTTACCAATAGGTAGTCAACACAAAATAGCAATCATTCTTTGCGCGGCTTTTCCAGTATTTCTTTCACAGGTTATTGCGATCTTTTTTATCGAGTATATTTCACATTTATTTGGTTCAGTTATCGTATACTTTTTAAGTTTTACAATATCAAGTTTGATTTTCTTATTAAATGATTTATATCTGTTGATAAGCTTACAAAATGCACTAACTTTAATTATAGGAATATTCATGGTTTATATATTAACGATTATAATTGTTTATAAACAAAAAGAAGGGAGAGCAAAACAATGGAATTAGTATTAGAAAACATAAGTAAGAACTTTAGAAAGTTCGAAGCTGTTAAAACAACCAATATGACCTTAAATGTAGGAATCCATGCCTTATTAGGTGCGAATGGAAGTGGGAAAACGACACTTTTAAAAATGATATGCGGATTACTTCAAGGGAAAGGGGATATACACTATGATGATATTGATATGTTAAAGGAATATGATCAATATGCATCACATCTAGGCTATATGCCACAAAACTTTGGTTACTATCCTCATTATACTGTAAGAGAGTTTCTTGAATATATGGCAGTTGTTAAAAATCTTACGAAAGAATATACAGATAATAGAATTAAAGAATTAACACATTTATTAAATCTTGAAGATAAAATAGATGTAAAAATGAAAAAACTGTCGGGAGGAATGATTAAAAGAGTGGGGATCATTCAAGCTATGCTAAGTGATCCAGAAGTCCTTATTTTAGATGAACCTACTGCTGGTCTTGATCCTAAAGAAAGAATAGTCTTTAGAAACCTTTTAGCTTCATTATCGGAAACAAAGATTATTATATTGTCTACACATATTGTTAGTGATATAGAAACGATTGCTGATGATATTATGGTCATGAAAGAAGGAGAGATAATTATGCATGGAGCATATGCTGAACTTATCAAGATTATAGAAAACAAAGTTTGGGAAGTGACAATACCACAAGCTGAAGCAAAGAAATTGATGATGCAGACAAGAGTCGTGAAAAGTCATAATAAAGATGGGAATATTTATATGCGAATAGTTAGTGATATAAAACCGCATGTAAGTGCTACTAATATAACTCCTGATTTAGATGATCTGTATCTTTATTATTTTGAGGAGGTATAATTATGTGGATAAAACTAATTATAAGTGAATTTAAAAAGATATTTAAGATTAAAATGAATGTTATATTGTTGATTATTGCAATATTTGGAACATCAGCATTTGTGGCGATCAAGTACTATGATTTTATGAGTATTTTTGAAGATGAGGATGTTGCGCAAAATGAGCAAGGTGAGGTAATTAATGGAATTGATTATCTTAAATATATAGATACTATTAGACATAAGTATGCAGATGAGTGGAGTGAAGAAAAAGCAAATAAAATGTTAAAAGATTTTAATCAATTAATGGAGAAGTATTCAACAGATGAAATAGATGAACTGGTTATGGAAATGCAGTATGGATTTTATTATAAAGATATTCTTGAGCCTATGTTAAATAATGAACTTACACATAAACAATATCATGAATATAAACTAGCGAATGGAATGGAAGATTCAGACTATGAAGAAGAATTAGCAGATGAAGTCATAGAATTAGAAATATATAGAAAACAAAATCCTATTAAACAAGCTATTCAGAGTGCTTACGGGAATCCATATCTATATGCTGATTATCCGACAGGAGAATTGAGTCCCATGATAGAAAATCTCAACTCTTTATTAATTGAAAAAAAAGTTTTTATAAATAAAGATGAATTATTAGAAAAAGGTGTTTCACCAAATAATACTAAGTTATTAGAAGAGTATATAAATACAAAAGCTCAATCAATACCATCCTATTACGATAGTACAGTTTCAAATGATATTTTAATTCATTCTTTTACACAATACCTATGGATTCCACTTGTTTGTATTATGATAATTTTAGCAAATACATTTGGAATTGAAAGACAATATCGAGTTGATCAAATTATTCATCCAACTAAAACAGGAATTTTTAAAATTGCGGTTTCAAAAATAATAATGGGAACAGTATTATCATTTGTGACTATGTTTTTAGCAATAGCGTTGTCCTATCTTGCAGGAAATATCATTATACCTTTTCATGAATGGAATATTGCTAGTTTTGATTTTAGAATAATCGTTCCAGATAGGTCATTAATCTTTAATTTTAAAGATATATTAATGAACGCTATTATGCTAAGTTTGTCTGCATCTTTGGCAATAGCATCCATAACACTAGGGCTATCGTATATACTAAAAAATAAATTTGCCGTTATTATATATTGTTTTTATTTATAGCAACAGGTATCTTTTTTCAAGATTCGAATTTTTATCACTTTGTTCATCCCTATACAATGTTAAATATTAGGGCGTACGATTATTTATATGGTTTACCCTTCTTGTTTTTAAATGGAAAAGTTATATCTTATATTATAATAGCAATTGTTTTTTGGATAACTATAACAGTTATTATTTATATATTTATCATTGTTATTTCAAGAATGAGATGTGCAAGAAATGTATCTTAACAAGAGAATCTCGTATTCTCTTTTTCTTTGTCTAAATATAGTTGAAATTAAAATACAATTTCTCTAGTTTTCGAATTTCATAATTGCTATAATAGGGTTAAGAGGTGAATACTATGGAATATAATAAAAACTATGAAAGATGGTTAAACCATCCAGCAATGGACGATGCAATGAAAATCGAACTTGCTAATATGAATGAAAAGGAAAAAGAAGATGCTTTCTATACTGATCTAGAATTTGGAACAGCTGGTATGCGTGGTATTTTAGGTGCTGGGACAAACCGTATGAATATTTATACAATTAGAAAAGCAAACGTTGGTTTTGCAAAGTATATTTTAGGTCTAGAAAATGGTAAAGAAAAAGGTGTGGCTATTGGATATGATAATAGACAAATGTCATATCGTTTTGCAGTTGAAAGTGCAAAGGTTTTAGCAACTTATGGTATTAAGTCTTTTGTGTTTGAAAGTTTAAGACCAACCCCTGAATTATCTTATGCTGTAAGATATTTAAAATGTGCTGGGGGTATTATGATAACTGCCAGTCATAATCCTAAAGAATATAATGGATATAAGGTTTATGATGATACTGGTTGCCAATTAATTCCTGAATGGGGAGATATTGTTGTTAAGCATGTTAATGAAGTTAAAGATGAATTGAATGTAGAAGTATGCTCTAATGATGAAGCATATCCGTTTATTACATGGATTGGTGAAGAAGTTGATGAAGCTTATTATAAAGAAGTCATGGATATTGAAATTAATCCTGGTATGGATAAGAGTGGATTTAAGATTGTTTTCTCACCACAACATGGAACAAGCAATATTCCTGTTAGACAATGTTTAGGGCGTTTAGGATATGATGTTGTACCAGTACTAGCACAATGTGCGCCTGATCCAGATTATACAAATACAGAATCTCCTAACCCAGAAGTTGATTGTGCATATGATTTATCAATCAAAAAAGCTAAAGAAGTAGATGCAGATGTTGTGGTTATCTGTGATCCTGATGGTGACAGATTAGGAGTCGTTGCTAAACATAACGGTGAATATGTCTTGATGAGTGGGAACCAATCTGCAGCGGTTTATCTTGAATATATTTTAAGTCAATTAAAAGAACAAGGAAAACTACCAGCAAATGCGGTTATGTATAATACTATTGTAACTTCTGATTTAGGTGAATTAGTTGCAAGAAGTTATGGAGTGGATGTTGAAAAGACATTAACTGGATTTAAATTCATTGGTGATAAAATTAGAAAATATGAAAAGACAAATGAAAAATCATTTATCTTTGGATATGAAGAATCATATGGTTGTGTCATTAAAGATTTTGTAAGAGATAAAGATGCAGTTCAAGCTGTCTTAACAGCTGCTGAAGCAGGTAATTTCTATAAGAAACAAGGTAAAGATTTAATTGATGTTTTAAATGATTTATATGCAAAACATGGAACATTTAAAGAAACTCAAATTGCTTTATCTAAAGCAGGAGCTGCCGGAGCAACAAGAATTAAAGAAATTATGGATAATTTAAGAAAAGATGCTCCTGTCACAATTGCTGATGTTAAAGTTGTTACAATTGAAGACTATGGAACAAGTGTCCGTTTTGAAGATGGTAAAGAAACAACAATTGACTTACCAAAATCTAATGTCTTGAAATATTACTTAGAAGATGGTTCTTGGATTGCTGCTAGACCTAGTGGTACAGAACCAAAATGTAAATTCTACTTCTCTATTAAAGGAACTGATGCTATTGATGCAGCAAATAAGACAGAAGTATTCCATAAAGCAGTATTAGAAATGATTGGAGAATAA
>CAZWXH010000091.1:0-7435 GCA_964637725.1 uncultured Coprobacillus sp.
GCTAGTCTGTGCTGCTATTCTCCTTGCTTTAATAAGTTCAAGATGTCTTTGGTTTTGTGTAATTGGTGAATAGATTCCTTCTTTTTTCCATTTGCCAGAATACTCGATTGTCCTTATAAAGTTTCCTTGGTTATTCACTTCTATATTTCCATAAAGATTTTTACATTCAATAATTATGAAAATCTTAGAAGTAAATACAAAAAAGTCTATTTGAGCAGTTAAGTCGTTGTATGATAAATAGATATCTCTTAAAACATATATAGGAAAATGACTGTTTTTTAATTCATATAATATTGCATTTTCTCCATATATACCATATTCAATATTTCGTATATCTTGTTTTATTAGTTGTTTACCTTCCTCATTTAAATTTGGTTCGATTTTTTTTTAACTTTCTAACTGCAACTCCGCTTGACTATTCTCTTTCAAAATAACCGGTTCTCGCATTTTATCAAATAACCCCATAATATCCCTTTTCCCCTCATAAGAATTTCTTTAAGCTATTAATTTTATTTTATCATTGAAAGTGATTGTTTACAACTTGTATTTAAAAGGAATATCATATGACAAATAGTGACTTATAGTCCGTTGTTATATAGTCTACAAAATTTTATTATAAAAGTAGGTGATAATATGGAAGATATAAAGATAAATATAGGTTTACGAATTAAGGAAATAAGGAAGTCAAAAGATTTGAGTCAGGAAAAATTAGCAAATCTAGTAGGACTTGATAGAACTTATATGACCTCTGTTGAAAATGGGAAACGTAATGTTTCAATAGTGAATATCAAAAAAATATGTGATGGATTAGAGATTTCATTAAATGATTTTTTTGATAGCAGTTATTTTGAGGAGGAAGAATAAAAAATTATGGAAGATTATGTAGAATACTTTCAAGAAGAACTTTCCACTGCTGATACGAGGTATTTTATTTTTGATACTTCTGGTGTATCAGGAGTAATGGGAGATATTGACTATGAAAAATATAGATGGGAAACAGATAAGTTTAATAAAGTTAGAGAAAATGACTTATTTATTTATCGCCGTCAGGCTAAAGCTTCAGAAATACCAGGACAATTTTATTTTTTTGGTGCTGGGAAGATAAAAAAGATAATAAATGAAGGCGGAGTGAAGGTGTGCGCGGAAGTTGGAAAGGCATATCCTTTTAAACAAATTCTATTTAAGGATGATCTCGCTGAATTTGATTGGACTTTTAAAAAACGCGGGAAAAATTGGGAGCATTTTTTTAATCAGTATGGAATGAATAGTATTAATAAAGTGGACTTTATTAATTTGTTAAAATTCCAAGATGATCCAAATATTAAAATTGATGAAATAGAATTAGAAGTTAAGTTTTATCAAGATTTATTACAAAAAAAATATTATGTAGAGGATAAAAAAGGACTTCAAAACACAAGAGGTGCAGCTCAAAAAGTTTTTTCAGATCAAATTAAAAAAAACTATCATTTTATGTGTGCTGTTTCTGGAGTAAAGACCAAGGAATTTTTAGTAGCTTCACATATTGTTCCATGGTCAAAAGATAAAGAAAATAGACTTAACCCAGAAAATGGGATATGCTTATCCCCTCTGTTCGATAAAGCTTTTGATAAAGGTTTTATAACATTTTCAGATGAATATCGTTTAATTGTATCTGATCATTTAAGGAAAGATCAAGTATTATATGAAGCTATTATTAAATATGAAGGAAAAAAACTGAAAGTCGCCAATCGATATGCACCTGATAAAACACTGCTGCAGTGGCATAGAGATAATTTGTTTAAAAAGTAAAGAATAGCATCCCTTGCAAACTGGGGTTGCTATTTTTTTGTTTAATATTAAGATATAATAATTATGAGGTGAAGAAGATGAACATAGGAAAAAGAATCGAACAATATAGGAAACATTTAAAGTTATCACAAGAAGAGCTATCAAGTAAAATTAATGTTTCAAGACAAACAATCACAAAATGGGAGACACAAGATGTTATTCCTAATATAGAATATCTAATTGAGTTAAGTCATATCTTTGGTGTAACAATAGATAAGCTCGTGAAAGATGATGATTGTAAAGATAATATAGAAGTCAAGGAAGAAACAACAGATAACTTCTTAAAGTTTCTAGTAACAGCTAAACAAGCAACTTACTCTGCTAAAAAGGGGAAGGTAGAATCTTGTAGGCTTGCATCACACGACTATAAGTATGAAGAAGACAAGTATATGTATCATGACACATTTTTAGGTTCAGATATGTTTGCTGGTGAAGAAAGTGTGTATGAAAATCAAATTCCTATATATTCAATGAATTATTATGGAAGAGTTTTAAATGATATTTTCTCAGGTGAATTTCTAAAAGAAGCATTAACACAAGTCACTTGTGATTTACCATATAGAGGACCTGTACTGTATAAGAAAGGTCATTATACTTATACAATGCAAGTCAATGGGGATTATACATTCTTTAATGGTAGGGAAGATATTTTTTATAATGATATAAAGGTATATGAATGTGTTTTTCATGGGGGTATATTGAAATAAAAATAAATAGTGTTCATAAGTTAATATTCATGTCATAATTAAAGAGGATAATAAGTTCATTACATAAGGGGGATAACATGAAACGTATTCAATTAAACCATATTAAAGTAGATGAAGATATTTTAAAAGAAATAAAGAAGTATATACTTCCGTTATGGCAGAAAAACATGCTTTTGATTACAATGGTAATTGCTGTTGTGTTTTCAGCAATTACATTGATGAATCAAAGAACAATAGAATCAATTGTTTTAATAGTTTTAGCAGGTATTTGTTTTCTTCAAACAATTTGGTTGAGTAATCAGAGAGTTAAGAAAATATTAAAGGCAATGATTGAAGAAACTGATAAAGAATTTAATGTATATACATTAATCTTTGGTAGTGATGCTTTAGTCATTAGAAATTGTGATATGTTAACAGACAATAAGTTACCATATGAAGAGATGAAACAAATTGTGGAAACTGAACATACATATACTTTGTTTGGTAAGAGAAATCAATTTGCAGTTGTTAGAAAAGACTGTTTAAAGATTGATCAAGATGAATTTATTGATTTTCTAAAATCAAAAGAAACAAAAGTCAAAAAATGGCCAAAATAAGATTATAATATAAAAGAAGTAGGAAAATATTCCTATTTCTTTTTTGTTTAAATAATTATATATTTTGATTTGATTCTAAAAAGTTCTTTATTAAAAATTCTTTGAATTTATTAATTTGTTTATCACTTCCATGAATTTGGATTTTTCCACCAAAACCAATAATCCATGCATAGAAAGTGCTATTGATAATATTCTTAACTTGTACGATATTATGAGTTTCATTATATTTTTGAACATTAATGTTCTTCCCAAACTTATCTATGATATTAGAATAAATTGACTTATCAAATATTAATTCAATCACTTCTAATTCACCTTCACCATACATATAGGTCATACTTTTAAGTTTTTCATTAAATATTTGAATTTGATAACTATTAAAGAAAACATGAGATTCCTCTATAATCTTTACATTACAAATATAATCTAATCTATAAGAAATACAAGAGTTTTCATCTTTGTTTCCTTGACATAATAAATAATATTCATTATTAGAAAAACATGTATCAATAGGAGCTAATGTTGTTAGCTTCTTTTCTTTATGATTTGGTTCTAAAAATGGTTTATTATATTCAAATGATATTTTCTTTTGCATATAAATGGCTTTAGTAATAATCTCTAATTCATGATAGAAGGCAATGTCACTTTCATTCTTTATAACATGAAGATTAAGATTCTTATTAAAGTATGGATTATAGTGAGGAATAAATAAATCTTGGATCCTTTTCTTATAATTGCCTTTTGTTTGTTCTGTAAAGAAATCAGAACTATAAACAAGATCAACTATTGCTTTTGCTTCCATGATATCTAGAGAAGATCCCGTATAATAAAAATAGATATTTCGACCTTTTTTTTCATATTTAATCATATCGTCTTTAAAAAAATCATTATAACTATTTACATAATTTAAAATTAGACGATAGTCTAATGTAAAATCATAGTCATGATTGTATACATATTCCTTTATTTCTTTAACTGTTAAAGGGTGATTAATATCACTGTTTTTAATGATTGCTTCTATTGTTGCTAGAAACTTTAAATGTGAATTAGAATCTTTGTTTCTTGTCATATGATTTACCTCCACCTTTAGTATAAAATATAAACACACAAATATCAACGATACATTCATATATAAGCATATATTGTTAATTAAAATATGATATTGTATGAGCAGATAAACCCAATAAACGGTTTTAAAGGAGGAATTACAATGGATGTGATGATTACAATTACAGGACTGAATCATTATATTGAGTGTTATGAAATAGAACCAGGTATGAAAATACTACTCAAGAAAGACTTTGATAATAAGTTTGACAAAGAAGCTATTGCAGTATATATGAGTAATAATATAAAAATAGGATATGTGGCCAATAGTGTAAACACAGTTGCAAAGGGAACATATTCATCTGGTCGTTTATATGATAAGATAGGTGAAAGCATTGAATCTGAAATCATGGTTATAATTTATAATTGCGCTATCGCAAAGCTAACAGTATGATTTTATCGGATAAGGTGTTTTCTTTATATAGATTTTAAAATGAGTATAATCTTATGTATTTGATGATATAAATAAAAGGCAATGTGTATATGAGATAATAAAGAAGGTATTTAATCACTTTAAGTATAATTACTTTTGGTAGAATCATGTATTGATATGAAAGATAAAAGAAGTTTGATCGTTCTATTTTAAATTATAATGCATATAATTAGCATATGCTAATTATTGATGTTATAATATAGACATAAACTTAAGGAGGAAATAGATATGAAATTATTTAGATGTGCCCATTGCGGAAATATTGTTGAAAAAATTAATGATAGTGGTGTTCCAGTTATATGTTGTGGTGAAGAAATGAAAGAATTAGTTGCAAATACAACTGATGCAGCATTAGAAAAACATGTACCAGTAGTAACAGTTGAAAATGGTAATCTTGTCGTGAAAGTTGGAGAAGTTGAACATCCAATGACTGATGAGCATTATATTACAACTATCTATGCTGTAATGGGAAATAAAACTTATCGTGCTGATTTAACACCGACTGATCATCCAACTGCAACTTTTGCATTAGGTGATTTTAAAGGGAATGTTGAAGTCTTTGAATATTGCAATCTTCATGGATTGTGGAAAAAAGAAATAAATGTCTAAAAACAGATGAAAATCTGTTTTTTTAGTACTTTTTAATTTTTGGCATGATATAATATAGTTAATATGAACAAAGGAGCTATATGCATGAAAACAGGGCTATTGAAAGATATTCTAGATGGTTTAACTGAGTTGATATATATTGCCGATCCAGAGACTTATGAATTACTTTATATGAATGATGAGGGAATAAGGACTTTTGGGATTAGTGAATTCAAGGGGCAACCATGTTATAAAGTTTTACAGGGGAGAGATACACCATGTGATTTTTGTACTAATCATTTATTAAGTCATGATAAATATTATACTTGGCAAAAGACAAATCCAGTAACTGGGCAAACTTATTTACTAAAGGATAAAATGATTGTATGGGAAGATAAACCTGCTCGTATTGAGATTGCTTTTGATCAAAAGGAACAAATTGAAAAAGAAGCAGCCATGCAAAATTTATTAGATATTGAAACAGTATTGGTTAAATGTATTACTGAATTACATGGAGCAGTAGATATTGCTTTAAGAATTCAAAAGATGATTCAAATAGTAGGAGAATTCTTAAATGCAGATCGTAGTTATGTGTTTTTAATTCATGAAGATAAGATGAATAATGCTTATGAATGGTGTAAGAATGGGGTAAGACCGGAAATAAAAAATCTTCAAGAATTAGATATTCATTTAATTGATAGATGGTTAGATAATTTTAATAAAGGGGAATGTGTTAAGATTTATAATGTTGAAGATATCAAAGATAATAAAGAAGAATATGAAATCATTAAATCTCAAAATATTAAAAGTCTTATAGCAGCACCATTAGAAGTAGATGGAAGATTAATTGGTTATATGGGTGTAGATAATCCACCACATGTCTTGATTGAAAAGATTGCACCTTTCTTTACAACCTTAAGTTATTTTCTATCTTCAAGTATAGTAAAATACCGTAATGAATTAATGTTAGAACAAATGAGCTTTGTAGATGCTTTAACTGGGCTTAATAATAGAAATCGTTATATGGCAGATGTTCAACAAATAGAACAACTTGTTGAAGTTAATATTGGAATTTTTTATGTAGATATGAATGGTTTAAAAGTTGTTAATGATACTTTTGGACATGATTATGGAGATAATTATTTAAAACGTATATCTGATGTTTTAAAACATAATTTTCATAGTGATATGATTTATCGTTTAGGTGGAGATGAATTTATTGTTATAGATCAAGAATGTCGTAAAGAAGAATTTGATAAAAAGAAAGAAATTCTTTCAAAAGAATTTAAAATGTATGATTGTTCAGTTTCAGTAGGTTACCAATATGTTGATAATGGTAAAAATATACAAGAAGGTATTAAACAAGCAGATGAATATATGTATGAAAACAAGAAACAATTTTATCGTAGTAATCTCGTTATTCGTTATCGTCATTATAATGATGAATTCATGGAATTTGCGAATAAAGACTTTTTATTAAAACTAATTCAAGAACATCGTTTTTCAATATATTTACAACCAAAACTATCAATTAAAGACAGACGTGTGCAAGGAGCAGAGGTTCTTGTTAGATATACTGATGCTCATGATCATTTAATTGCCCCGGATCAATTTATTCCAATCTTAGAAAAAAGCGGATTAATTTATTTGTTAGATTTCTTTGTATTAGATAGAACATGTCGAATGATTGTAAAGTGGTTGGAATCAGGATATGATGTTTATCCAGTTTCAATTAATCTTTCACAAACAACATTACTATATCCTGAATGTATTTCATATTTACAAGAGATATGGAATAGGTATGATTTACCTAAACATTTGTTAGAATTTGAAATATCTAAAACTGATGATGAATCTTCTTTAGATCAAATATTAGTAGTTGTACAAGAACTGAAGAATGAAGGTTTTCATATTGTTATTGATGATTTTGGAACAAATCAAACAAATGTATTCTTATTCTCATCAGTTGATTTTGATGTTATGAAATTAGAAAAATCATTAGTTCAAAAACTATTAACTAATGAAAGAGTTTATTCATTGGTTACCTCTTTAGTAGAAGTTTGTCACAAACTAGGTGTTTCAATTGTTGCTAAAGGTGTAGAAAACATGGAATTATTAAACGTGATTGAAGGTATGAACATTGATGAAGTTCAAGGATTTTTATTTAGTGGACCACT
>CAZWXH010000092.1:0-7266 GCA_964637725.1 uncultured Coprobacillus sp.
CCCCTATTTTTAACCATTATAACAGTATTGAAAAAATAATGAAAGATGTTATAATTAACACATGTATAAATGAGGTGAACAAATGAAACAATTAAAAACAACTAAGTATATGGACATCTGTACAACTTTTGGTTATTTTATTGGATTTGGTATTATTTTATGGGGAGCATTTTTTAGTAGTAATAAACTATATATAGTATTAGGTGTCGTGATTATTTTTCTAGCCAGAACAATCGGTTATGTTATTGACAGAATTGTTGAATCAAAAAACTAAAAAGGGAAAACTCTTTTAATGAGCTTTCCTTTTTATTAACTTATAAATTGTTAATATGATTAGTGATCCTAACAAAGCTATAAAACCATAGTGTAGTATCACTGCAATCATTGAACTTTCTTTTGTTTCATTAAATGAAACATCAAAACGATAAAGTTCTTTTTCTTTATGCTTAACTATGACATTACCAACTGATTCATTAACTTGAAGCGGAGCTTCAAGTACAGTTTTTCCTTCATAAGAGATATCTACATCTTTTGAAGCAATATCTTTAGAAACAATAATTGAAATCTCGTTGTAGGTTTTTACTGACTCAAAACCATAAAAGCTTTTTAATATAAAATAAGTATGAATATCCTCATCCTTTTTATAAAGCGTTAATTTATGATAATTATCTGTTAAATATTGATAAACAGTATTGGCATCAATCACATGATTTTGTGTTCTTTGTCCCTTCGCATATCCTGTAACGAGAATAAAACGATGATTATTAACTGTCATTGTACTTGCCAACGTTAATTGAGCAGCATCTGTGTAACCACTTTTAGCTCCATCAATATGCGATATATCAATGTTTTTTAGAAACTTAGCACGTTCAAGAGATGAAAGCCACTCTCTTTTACCACTTGAATCAATATATTTTCTTGATTCAAATATTTTGTTAAAATCTTTATCTTTTAAAGCATCATTTAAAATCAAGGCCATATCTTTGGCAGTTGTATAATGATTATCATCATGTAGACCTGTGACATTTTCAAAATGAGAATTCTTTAACCCAAGTTTTTTCACTTTCTCATTCATTGCATCAACCATGCCCTTGATATTTCCATAAGTTAATCTTGCTAAAGCATTACAAGCGTCAGCCCCCGAAGGTAGTAAAGCCCCATATAATAAATCCTCATAAGTGACTTTCTCTCCTTCATTAAAGCCTGCAACTGATGCTCCCACACTTAGTAAACCAGCTACATCTTCATTTGTGATAGTCACTTTCGTTTTCAAATCATCAATCTTTTCTAAAGCCAGACTTACCGTGAGTACCTTTGTCATACTTGCCGGATACATTTTCTTATTAGCATCTTTATCTAAGTAAATTAAAGATGTACTTGGATCGTATAAATAGGCATATTGAGAGTTAAGTTCAATTGTCCTTTCACTTGCAAAAATAGGCTGAAACGAGAACGTTAAGATAAATAAGACACATATAAAACTAATCCACTTCTTCACAAATAACAGCCCCTCTCTTTAAAAAAGATAGTTTTGTTTCAGATATAATTAAGGCTACAAATATTAACATAAAACCTAAAACAAGTCTCATATTTAAAACTTCCCCATAAAACATAACCGAAAACAACACACCAAACACTGATTCTAAAGAAAGAATAAGTGATGCATTACATTCACTTGTATACTTTTGTCCAACCGTTTGACAAACCATAGTAAAAGCAGTCGCAAAGAAAGCAAGATAGAATATTTGTAAGAAAACATCTGAATGAATAGCTGTCACTAATCTAATATCTTCTCTAAATATTGATACAACAAATGCAACAATTGCCCCACCTATAAACTGAAAAGCAGTAAAAGCTCCACTGTCTACTCCTTGTGAATATTTCTTAATCAAAAGAATATGAGCAGCATATAAAAAGCCACCACATAATGTTAAAATATCTCCAATATTCATTGATAAATCACCATTCAAAGAAACACAACCAATTCCAAGGACACAAATAAGTGCTGCTATAAAATTATAAATATCTGGTCGTTTACGATAGAATGCCCAAACTAGAAACGGAACAATAGCACAATAAACAGTTGTTAAAAAGGCATTTTTCCCTGGCGTTGTATATGACAATCCCCATGTTTGTACATAATAAGCAAAAAACAAACAACCACCTGTTAATAAACCATCTCTTATTTTTTCTTTTGGATAAGAGATTATTTTTTTATAAAATATAACAATCAAGAATAATGCTGCTAATGAAAATCTAACAAACAACAAAACAGAAGGTGTTAGAAAATCAACTGCACTCTTCATAACAATAAAAGAACTTCCCCAGATTATTGAAGCAACAAACAAACATAAAAAACCTTGTACATTTTTACTCATAAATTCCCCTTTTAAAAAGAAATGGTACAAAAGTACCATTATCTTTATTATCCATTCATTACGTCATGACAACGTGGGCATAATTCACCCTTCATTTCATCTTCATCAAAATAATTCCAACATCTTGGACATTGTACACCACTAAATTTTTGTACTTTCATATAAGCACTATCAAACTCAGTTAAATCTTCTGAACTCTCTACTAATTTAACCTTAGCAACAATAAACAATTGTTTTAAACTATTTTCTAATTCACTCATATCTTTATACTCATCTTTTAAACAAAGAGTAACTTGAGCTTCCATATTTGATTTAATAATTTTTTCATTTCTTAAATCTTCTAAAGCTTTTAAAACATCTTTTCTAAGAACTAAGAAACGATCATAAAATGCTTTGATGTTTTCTGCATTTTCAACTTCAACCTTAGTTGCCTTTGGTTCTAAGAATACAGATTCAGCTTTTGTTTCATCACAATGAAAATGATCATGTAATTCTTCAGCAGTAAAGGCTAAAATTGGTGACAACAATTTCATCATTGTCTTAGCATAATGATAGAGAACTGTTTGAACTTGTCTTCTTCTTAAACCATCTGCTTTTTCAATATATAGAATATCTTTTGTGAAATCCATATAGAAAGCACTTAATGTATTTGTAAAGCAGTTTAAGATAAGTTGGTTGGCTTCAGAAAAATCATAATTACCTAAGGCTTTATGATATCCATCAACCAAATTATTTAACTCTACTAACATATATTGGTCAACACCTTCTAAAGATGCAACATCTACAACATCACTTGCTTTGAAATCTGATAAATTCCCAAGCACAAATCGCATTGTATTTCTAATCTTACGATAATTCTCAGCCACTTGTTTCATAATATCATCAGAAATACGAACATCTGATTGATAAGCAATTGAAGTAGCCCATAATCTTAAGATATCAGCACCATATTGATTCATCAACTTAATTGGATCAACAGTATTCCCTAAAGATTTAGACATTTTATTGCCTTTACCATCTAATACGAAACCATGTGATAATACAGTTTTATATGGAGCTTTACCATGAGCAGCAACACCAATAATTAATGATGAGTTAAACCAACCACGATATTGATCGCTTCCTTCAAAGTATAAATCAACTGGATAACGATATCCTCTTTCTTTAATAACACCTGTATGTGATGATCCTGAATCAAACCAAACATCCATAATGTCTCTTTCTTTTCTAAAGATATTATTTGGTGAATGTTCATTCGTATATCCTTCAGGTAATAAATCAATTTCATCTCTTTCAAACCAAATATTAGAACCATTTTCTCTAAATAATTTTGAAATATGAGCAAAGACTTTCTCTTCCATAATTGGAGTTCCGTCTTCACAATAGATAATAGGAATAGGCACACCCCATGTTCTTTGTCTAGAGATACACCAATCACCACGATCTCTAATCATATTATAAATACGAACATGTCCCCATTCATTTAACCAATTAACATTATCAATTTCACTTAATAATTTTTCTCTGATTTTATCAATTGAACAGAACCATTGATCAGTAGCTCTAAAGATAATAGGTTTTTTAGTTCTCCAATCATGCGGATAACTATGTGTAATAAATTCAAGTTTTAATAATACCCCTAACTCTTCTAATCTCATTGTGACAGTTTTATTTGCATCATCAACAAATTGTCCAACTAACCAATCACCTGCTGATTCCATCATTTTTCCATGCTCATCCACATTACAATAAATATCTAAACCATATTTTTGACCAACCATAAAGTCATCCATCCCAAATCCTGGAGCCGTATGAACACATCCTGTACCAGCATCAGCAGTAACGTGATCACCTAAGATAACTAATGATTCTCTATCATATAAAGGATGCTGACAAGTAATCATTTCTAACTCAGTTCCTTTAAATCTTTTTAAAATATCTTTTTGTGTAAGTTCGAATTTTTCCCATAATGAGTCAATTAATTCTTCAAGAACTAATAACTTTCCTTTTTCACTTTGAACTAAAGCATACGTATAATCAGCATTTAAACAAATTGCTAAGTTAGCAGGAATTGTCCAAGGTGTTGTTGTCCAAATAACAAAACTTGTCTCTGTATCTAAAACGCCTTTTCCATCTTTTACTGGAAACTTCACAAAGATTGTAGGGCTTTTCACATCGTGATATTCTACTTCTGCTTCTGCTAAAGCAGACTCACTTGATGGAGACCAATAAACAGGTTTTAATCCTTTGTAGATTAATCCTTCCATCGCCATTTTCGCAAAAACATCAACTTGATTTGATTCAAATTCAGGTTTAAGAGTAATATAAGGATCTTTATAATCGGCAAAAGTCCCCACACGTAAACATTGTTCTTTTTGGATTTCTACTTGTTTTAATGCATATTCATAACATTTCTTTCTAAATTCAGCAGTACTCATCGCTTTGCGATTAACACCTAATTTTTGAATAGCATTTTCAATTGGTAATCCATGTGTATCCCATCCTGGAATATAAGGAGTATAGAATCCTTCCATGTTTTTATAACGACAAATAACATCCTTAATAATCTTATTCATCATATGTCCTGTATGCATATTTCCATTAGCATATGGTGGTCCATCATGGAAAATGAAATCATCATTTCCACTATTTTGAGCAATTACTTTTTCATACATTTCTGTATCTGCCCATCTTTGTACATACGCAGGTTCTTTTTTGGGAAGATTCCCTCTCATTTCAAATTCAGTATTCGGCATTAATAACGTATCTTTATAATTCATCTTGTTTTCTTCCTTTCAGTATAAAATAAAAAACGCCCTATAAAAGGACGAAATTATCGCGGTACCACCTTAATTCATATCAATCGATATGCTCTTTACATTTTAACGCAATGAACGTCATTCCCTACTCAATTCAGGATGCTACTCAAGAGTGATACATTATAAGACTTCACTACTTGTTTTCACCAACCACAAGCTCTCTACAAGTTATTCTTATAATCTGTCTCCGTCACAGTATTTTCTTTTTCTTCTCTTATTAAACTAAATATTTCAGATTTGTCAATAGTTTCTAACATATCTTCACTCATTTTTACAACATTTTCACGAAAATCAATAGCATCTTTCTTAAAAGTATCCATATCTTTAGATAAACCTCTAACATATTCCATTGATTCTTTTAAAATCATATTGGCATTTCTTTTTGCCTTTTCTATTAAATCACTCGCTTCTTTCAAAGCTAATCTCGCAATTTCTTCGTTTGTTTTATCATTAATAGATATTTGTTTAGTGAGTCTAGAATTATCATCTTTAATTTGTTCTAGTTCATTTTTTAAAGTATCAATTTCACTATTTAATGAAGAAATGGTTGAATCCACTTCATTTTTATCATAGCCACGAAATTGTTTATTAAATTTTCCCATGATATCCTCCTCACTTATAAAAACAACCACTTACAACAAAGTTCCCTTGTTTTGTTGTTTTCTTTTCATCTACTAACTTCACACGACCATGTCGTGCAAAAGAGATTATATCATTATTATGACATAAAAAACTAACTTCTTCAACATCTTTATGATTGACTTTGACAATTCCTGCTCTAATTGCTTCACTCGCACTTTGACGAGATACTTTGAACATTGTCGAAACAACTTTATCTAGTCTTAGACTAGATAAAAAGAATGTCTTGGTTGTATATTGATGTTCAATTGTAATGATTTCATCTATTGCCTTTAAATGAACTTTTGATTTTTTTATTTGTTTTAAATGATCAACAATATATAAATAAGTTTGATTTGTACAAGTAAAATATATATGATGTCCATCATATATATCCCCTATCACTTCTCTTTTAATACCTAAATTCATTAATGCACCTAAAACATCTTTGTGTTGTAATTTTCCAAACTGCTGATTATAAACAACTTCAACTACTTTGATTTGATAATCGTCCTTATTAATCTCATAAAAATCAGGACATATAATCATTCTCTGGTTTTCTGCTTCCAAAAAACCACCAAAACGATTTACAGTTAAATCTTGTGTGCCAACTATTTTATAAACAATATCTTGTTCGTGGGGATTTAAAAATGGTGTTAAGATCATCTTTTGATGATCAAGGGCTTGATTTTTATAATCAATAATCTTTTTTACAAAGATTTCATCGCCTTTAAAATGTTCTAACATAATCAAAAAGAAAGTATTAGCATATGCTAATACTTGTATTATTCTTCAGTTTCAACACTGTCCATTGTGATATTTCCTGAAACACCAATATTTTTAGGTGTACAAAGGAAAATTTTAGGACCAATTTGTTGAATGTCGCCTTCTATTGCAAAGATGACCCCACTTAGAAAATCAATGACACGTTTTGATTGTTCTTTTTGTAAACGATGTAAATTAACAACAGCTGCTCTTTTTTGTTTTAAGTAAATCGCAATCTCTTGTGTTTCACTATAAGCTCTTGGTTCAAACAAAACCAAATGACTGTCTTTGTTAGCACTTAATGCTTTAACAGCATCACTTGTTTTTGTTGATTTCGCTTTTTCAAACATACTTGTTGTTTTCACTTCTGGCTCATCATCTTCTTCTATTTCAACTGCATCATATACATCATCTTCGTCGTCTTCTTCTTCAAAAAACCATTTTTTTACTTTTTGTCCGTATCCCATGAGGCAACCTCCTTATATCTCTTTTCTTATTATACCATAACCTGATAATGAAAAAAAGAGGAAATTTATTTATCAAGTAAACTTGATAGTCAGTCTTTAACAAGGAATATTAACCAATATAACATCTTCACCTATTGTAATAATATTTTCAATAGGTATTAAGAATGCTGGCGGTCCTTTAAATAGACAAATTAGCCGAAATGGTGTCACTCTTTCTAC
>CAZWXH010000093.1:0-7265 GCA_964637725.1 uncultured Coprobacillus sp.
TATTTTTAATAAATAGTGAATTATTATGGAAATTTTATTGTATTTAGTATATGATAGAGATGTAAAAAAATGAAAAGGAGATTATACATATGGGATTAGTTTCAGCAACAGAAATGTTAACAAAAGCAAAAGCAGGACATTATGCAGTTGGTCAATTCAATATTAATAACTTAGAATGGACAAAAGCTGTATTATTAACTGCACAAGAATTAAATTCACCAGTTATTTTAGGAGTATCTGAAGGAGCTGCTAAATATATGACTGGATTTAAAACTGTATCTGCAATGGTAAGTGCTATGGTTGATTCATTAGGAATCACTATACCAGTCGCTTTACATTTAGATCATGGTAGTTATGAAGGGGCTAAAGAAGCACTAGATGCAGGATTCTCTTCAATTATGTTTGATGGTTCTCATTATGGAATCGAAGAAAATATCGCTAAGACAAAAGAAATCGTTGAATTATGCCACTCTAAAGGTGTTTCAATTGAAGCAGAAGTTGGTTCAATTGGAGGAGAAGAAGATGGTGTTGTTGGTAAAGGTGAAGTTGCCGATCCAAAAGAATGTAAAATGGTTGCAGATTTAGGAGTTGACTTCTTAGCTGCAGGTATTGGAAATATTCATGGTAAATACCCAGCAAACTGGGAAGGTTTAGATTTTGGAGCTTTAGCTGCTATTCAAAATGAAACTGGAGTTTTACCATTAGTATTACATGGTGGTACTGGTATTCCAACTGATATGATTAAACAAGCAATTGATTTAGGAGTATCTAAAATCAATGTTAATACTGAATGTCAATTAGTTTTCCAAGAAGCTACACGTAAATATATCGAAGCAGATAAAGATTTAGAAGGTAAAGGATTTGATCCTCGTAAATTATTAGCACCAGGTTTTGAAGCTATTAAACTTTGTGTTAAAGAAAAAATGGAAATCTTCGGAAGTATTAATAAAGCATAATGAATTAAGGATTCTTAGGAATCCTTTTTTTGAAATTTAATTTCACAAACCTATATAAATAGAGATGAATTATGAAACGATAGACCTAGATAAAGAAAAGGTCTTTTTTTATACTTCTAATTCCTATACAATACAGTTATACAGGAGGATAAGTGAAATGACATTGAGAAAAGATTTTTTATGGGGTGGGGCTGTAACAGCACATCAAAGTGAAGGTGCATATACTGAAGGTGGTAAAGTACCAGCAGTTTGTGATTTAACACCAAGTGGAGACTATTCTGATTTTAAAGATGGTGTGGATACATATCATAGATATAAAGAAGATTTTGAATTGTTTCAAGAAATGGGATTTAATGCTTATCGTTTTTCAATTGATTGGTCAAGAATGATGAGTGATGAGTTCACTTATAATGAAGCAGGATTTGAATTTTATGATAAGTATATTGACGCTTTGTTAGAAAAAGGAATGGAGCCTATTCCGACATTATATCATTTTGAAATGCCAGTATACTTATATGAAAAATATAATGGATTCGCATCAAGAAAAGTTGTTGATATTTTTGTAGACTTATGCAAGAAGATAGTTGATAGATATGCTGATAAGGTTAAATATTGGATTATCTTTAATGAACAAAATGGGATTCTACAAAAAGGTCCAAAGATGTTCTTTGGTGCAGTGTGTCCAGAAGGATTTAATGCTCAAACCTTTGATAATCAAATCATGCACAATACACTTGTTGCTCATAGTTTAGTGAATGAGTATATTCATCAAAAAGGGAAACACGTTATGGGAATGGCAACAGTTGTACAAAGTTATCCAGAAACTTGTCATCCTTTAGATACATTAGAGAGTATGAAAGCACAAGCTGAAGCTTATGTATTCTTAGATGTGTTTGCCAGAGGAACATATAACTCTTTCTATTATGCTAATATGATAAATGAAGGGACACTTCCTGAAATCCAAGATGGAGACTTAGATTTATTAAAAAAAGGAGTTACTGACTCTTTATCTATTAGTTATTATATGTCAACAATTTCTCATTTTGGGGAAGAATCATTGACGAATGTTAATGATGTTGTGATTAAAAAGAATCCTTATTTAGAAATGTCTGAATTTGGTTGGACTGTTGATCCAATAGGTTTAAGAATTACATTAAGACAACTTTATGATAAATATGAAATGCCTATTTATATAGTTGAAAATGGATTTGGTTATGATGATCAAGTGGATGATAATGGATATGTAGAAGATGATTATCGTATTGATTATATGAGAAAACATCTTGAGGAAATGAAATTAGCTATTCAAGAAGGTGTTGATTGTCGTGGGTATTTATCATGGGGACCTATTGATATTTTAAGCAGTCGTGCACAAATGAAGAAACGTTATGGTTTTATTTATGTTAATAGAGATAACAATGATTTAAAAGATATGAAGAGAAGTAAAAAGAAATCATTTGATTGGTTTAAAAAAGTTATTGAAACAAACGGAGAAGTCTTATAAAAGGCTTCTTTTTTTTGAGATGTTAATATTAATTGCAAAATGTTATCTTAAAGTGATGGATATATAGCCTTAATTCTATTAGAATAGAATTAAGGAGGGGATCATATAAGTATTGGAAAAAGATTGTTGCTACTAAGACAACAGAAGCATTATTCCCAAGAAGATGTTGCAAAGAGATTAAATATATCTAGACAGACTGTTTCTAAATGGGAATCTGATTTAAGTTTACCAGATATGAAGATGATGTTAGATATTGCTGCACTTTATAATATATCAATTACAGAATTATTGGGAATTGATGATGGTGAGAGAAATGACTCTATTGAACAGATATATGAACAAACAAATGTTGTTTTAAATAATATTCACAAAGAAAACAAGAAAAGAAAAAACAGAGACATTGTTATTATGGTTATTATTTGTATAACTTGTTTAATCTTTATTGTGTTATCAATAGTGTTAATCACAAAAGTAACAAGGTTAGAAAATAGATCACCTAACCAAACGATTATTAAATATCCAACAGCAGAATCAGAAAAGATTGTTAATCAATTAGAAGAAGTAGGTATAACTGAAATTGATTTAGATAAGAAAGAAATTAAAGTGAACTATCGATGTACTCTTAATCAATATGATGAAGAAACTTCAGTTCAACTAATCTTTGTTGATATTAATAAGGAAGAACATTTATATGATATGTACAAGGAAAACGAAAATAGTTTTGTCTATAATGGGACAATACCTTTGGCTGATTATGAATATAAAAAAGTTATTGTTACTTTTAAAGATAAGACAAAAAAAATGGAAAATAATCTTGATTCATCTCAATATTATTTATCACAAACAATAAAAAATATGTTTCATCTAGAAATATTGAGGACAAATAATGGACGATTCAAAAAAGAATTAAATTTCTATACTGATTTTTCTCGTCTCATGGGAGATGATAAAATAACTTATTTAGGAACGTTAAAAGAAAATGTTCATCTCTCCATATTGAAAGATAAAAAAGATGGTAGTGGAGCTGATACCCAAGTCATTCAAAGTAAAGATTTTCCTTTCGATAAGAAAACAAAGATTGAATTAAAGGAAGGTTTTAAAAATGGAGAATTTATTTTGTATGAAATAAGTATTAATGTTGATGGGTATAATGTGCAGTTAAATGGAAGCGAAATGTTATTAGTCAATTCATATTATACTAATCCATTAGAACTGATTGATGCATCAGAATATTCTCTATCTCACATTATAGATTAAAATAAAGGGAATGCATTATTGCATTCCTTTTAAGTCTTCTATAGCTTGATTGATTCTTTTCAGAGTTTCTTCTTTGCCAAGAATGTGAGCGATTTCTACTGCACCTCCAGGGGTGAAAGCTTTATTTGTGAGAGCGACTCTCACTGGCCACATAATCTGACCATTTTTGAGTTCTTTTTCTTTAGCAAGGTTTATAAAGAAGTCAGTCAGTTTTTCATCATTACTAAAATCATTAAATGTAGTTAATCTTTCTTGAATGAATAATAATGCTTCTAATGAATTTTGGGGATTTGTTTTCATCTTTTTATGAGTATAAATAGAACTATCGAAAGCAAGAGGTTCATTAATAAAATTGATCATTTCTTCAATATCTTCTAATTTTTCAACTCTAGGTTGTAAAACGTGTGAGAGCTCTACTAAATCGATATCTCTTTGAATAGAATGATAATAGGGAAGAACTAATTGATGGAAGTCATCAAGTGATAGTTCTCGTAAGTAGATACCATTCATCCATTTTAACTTGGCTATATCAAATATGGCGGGTGATTTAGAAATATGTGCCACATCAAATTGCTTGACTAAGTCTTCTAAAGATAATATTTCTTCAGCTTCTGGAGCCCAACCTAATAGTGCAATATAATTTATGATAGCATCTTTCAAATAACCTTGTTTCTTTAAATCTTGATAAGAAGCGTCGCCATTTCTTTTACTTAATTTGTGAGTTTCATCTTTGTTGACAGGTGGAAGATGAATATATGTGGGAATACTCCAACCAAAGGCATTATAAATAAGGTTATATTTAGGAGTGCTTGATAAATATTCATTACCACGAACAACATGTGTTATATTCATTAAGTGATCATCTACAACATTTGCGAAGTTATATGTTGGATAGCCATCACTTTTTATTAATATCCCTTCATTTAATGTTTTGTTTTCTACTTCTATATGCCCATAGACTTGATCATCAAATGCAGTTGTTCCTTCTTGAGGAATGGTTTGTCTAATCACATAATGATGACCACTCTTGATTTTTTCATCAATTTGTTTTGAATCTAATAAAAGGCAAGGATCTTTTCCTTCTACTTCTCCTTCACAGAAGCAATAATGAGCTCCCTTGTTGTTAATTAACTCTTTTGCATATTGGTGATATATATCTAATCTTTCTGATTGAATATATGGTCCAAAACCACCATCTTTATTGGGACCTTCATCATAATGTAAACCTGTTTCTTCAATGACTTGATAAATTAAATCGAGTGCTCCTTCAACTTCTCTTTGTTGATCTGTATCCTCGATTCTTAAAATAAAATCACCATTGTTATGTTTGGCAATCAAATAACAATAGAGGGCAGTTCTAAGATTACCTATATGCATATATCCTGTAGGGCTAGGGGCGAATCTTGTTCTTATTTTCATGGTTTCTCCTTTACATCATTTTCTCTAATGATTATAATATATGTGATATTGGGGTATAGCCAAGCGGTAAGGCATCAGACTCTGAATCTGACATTTCCTTGGTTCGAATCCAAGTACCCCAGCCATATATTGTTTATAAAAAAAGAATCTAAGTGATTCTTGTTTTTTTATGGTAACCCGTAGGGGGTTTGAACCCCTGAATGCTAGGATGAGAACCTAGTGTGTTGACCACTTCACCAACGGGTCATCAACAAATAAAAGTATAGCACTATTAATTCAATAATTAAATATCTTTTTGAAATTATATTGATTTTTCTTTGATATTTTATATATTACTGTGTATAATCTATTTGAGAAAAGGTTATGTATAATTCGTTATACATTTTTATATACTAAAAGGAAAGGAAGAAGCTCATGTCTGAAGTGATTGCAATAGAGGGTGGAAGAAAGCTGAATGGAACGGTTAGAATCAGTGGTGCTAAAAATGCAACTGTAGCATTGATTCCAGCAACAGTGTTAGCGGACGGTCCGGTAGATATTTATGGAGTACCAGAGATATCTGATGTAGAAGCGTTAGCAATATTATTAAGAGAATTAAAATGTGATGTAGAAGTAAATGGAGAACATATAAAAATAGATCCAACTCATATGGAGGATATTCCTCTTGTTAGTGATGCTGTCAATAAATTAAGAGCATCATATTATTTTATGGGTGCATTATTAGGAAAATATAAAAGAGTAAAGATTAAAATGCCGGGTGGTTGTTATTTAGGACCACGTCCTATTGATTTGCATTTAAAAGGATTTGAAGCATTAGGGGCAATCATAACTTATGAGGATGATACTTATTTGTTAGAGGCACCTGAACTCAAAGGAAGTCAAATTTATTTAGATTTTGCATCTGTTGGAGCAACAATTAACATTATGTTAGCTGCTGTGAAAGCAAAAGGAAAAACAGTCATTGAAAATGCTGCAAAAGAACCTGAGATTATTGATGTTGCGAACTTACTTACAAAGATGGGCGCAAAAATCAGAGGGGTTGGAACTGATACAATAACAATTGAAGGTGTAGAGACATTGAATGGGACGTATCATGAAATTATACCTGATCGTATTGAAGCAGGAACTTTCTTGATTATTGCAGCTGCGGCTGGAGAAAAAGTGATAGTTCAAAATATCATTCCTCAACATTTAGAAGCTTTGATTTCTAAATTAAAAGAAATGGGAATAAAGATGGATGTAGTCGGTGATAGTATTGTGGTCTATGGTTCTCAAGAAAATTTGGTTCCAGTTGATATAAAAACACAAACATATCCAGGGTTTGCGACTGATCTTCAACAACCATTGACAACTTTATTAACGCAAGCTAATGGGAATTCACGTGTGAAAGAAACCATTTATATTGAACGCTTTAAACATTGTGGTCAATTAAATAAGATGGGTGCTAATATTGAATTAGAAGAGGCAGCAAGTCTTATTCACGGGAGTACACCATTACATGGGGCACGTGTTGAGGCAACTGATTTAAGATGTGGGGCTGCGCTTGTTGTTGCAGGATTAATTGGAGAAGGAGTAACTGAAATAACGAATGTTTATCATATTGATAGAGGGTATGATAATATTGATCATAAGTTAATTACTTTAGGTGCACAAATATCTCGATATGAGGTTGATGACGAATAAAAAAATCATGCTTATTGTCAATAAAAATAAGGATAATAAGAAAAAGAAATTATTTATAAAAAGTATTGAATTAAGGAATAATAAATGCTATTATATGTAAGCAACTTACTTTGAAGTAGCAAATATTTCAAGGCGGAAGGAGAAACAATTATGAAAAAAGGAATTCATCCAGATTATAAAAAAGTAAAAGCTATTTGTACATCTTGTGGAAATGAATTTGAAACAGGTTCAATCATCGACGAAATTCGTGTAGATACTTGTTCAAATTGTCATCCATTCTATACTGGTAAACAAAGATTTGCGAGTGCTGATGGACGTGTTGACAAATTCAATAAGAAATACGGAATTAAATAGAAAGACAAAAGAGCAGATTTATTTCTGCTCTTTTCTTTTTCTTAAAAGTTTAAATTTTTCAAGACTTTCCTTAATAATAATAGTGAAATTGT
>CAZWXH010000094.1:0-7186 GCA_964637725.1 uncultured Coprobacillus sp.
AAAGATAAGAGCACTTGCTCTTATCTCTATCAAGAAAGGATACCATCCCATGTGATTCATCTATATAAATCAAACTTCAAATCCTCTTATCTGTATTTGTATACCAACTTCTTTATCTCTTCTTTTTCTTTTTTCTTTTCTTACATATCATATAGAGTTTAGTTGTTACATTTTTATACAGATAATCTCACGATACTACACTACAATACTACACTTATTTTTAAAACTTAATCTTACTACCGTGAATTCTCTTTATATTTAAGGCCATTCTATTTGGCCTATTGTATTCCTGGGGGTAGAATCTCGCGCATTACTTTCATTCTAGGAATATCCATGAATCCTGGTCTTAAATATAATTTTTTCATTTTTCTTACATCTAGCATTTTTAAGACCTCCTTTCATGTCTCTTCCTCTTTTTCAACTATATAATACCACACTTTCTTAAAAAATGAAAGCGTTTCCATTTTCATATTTTGAAAACGAAAAAAAGAGTTATTTTAGTGAATAACTCTCTTGATTTCATAGATCCCTTGTATCTTATTTAAGTTATCAACTGTGATCTGTAGCGACTCTGCATCAGCAACTGATAAAGTTAAATGTATATTAGCATCCATGTCTTTTACATTTGCATTAATATTTAAAATATTAACTTTAACTTGTCCTAAAACAGTGATTATATCATTTAATAGATTTGGTCTATCTAAACCAATAAGTTCTAAATCTACTTCAAAGTGTTTTTCTGTTATATTTGTATAATCCCAATACACATCAATTAAACGACCTTTTTCAACACCCTTTATATTTGGACAATCAGCTCTATGGACTTTTATTCCTTGTCCTTTTGATACATAACCAACGATATCATCGCCTGGAATTGGACTACAACATTTTGATAATTGAACTTTTAAACCATCAACGCCATTAACACTAATTCCTAGACTACTACTCTTCTTTTGATTCTTTATTGTATTGTTATTCTTTTTTAACATCTTAGAAAGATTATCAAAGAATCCTGTATGACTTGGAACCACTTTATCTAACAAAGTAGAAGCATTCGCAATTCTTTTTCCTAACACAAGTAATAAATCCTCAAAGTTATTAGCACCAAAAGAACCAAAATAAGATTTATATGTTTCAGCATCTAAATATTTCTTTTCATCAAGACCGCGTTTTTTCACTTCTTCTTTTAATAGTTTCTTACCTTCTTCTAATGTTTCTTTTTGGGTTTCACTATCTTGTTTAGAAATATATTGTCTAATTTTATTTCTTGCTCCTGCGGTTTGAACAAATTTTAACCAGTCTTCACTTGGTCCAGAGTTTTTATTTGTTTTGATTTCACAAATATCACCTGTATTTAATTTTGTATTAATTGGTACCATTACGTTATTAACAATGGCACCCACTGCACGATGACCAACTTCAGTGTGAATACGATAGGCAAAATCGATAGGAGTAGAACCCATTGGAAGTTCTACAATCTTACCTTGAGGTGTCATAACATATACGTTCGCTTCAAAAATATCACGTTTTAAAGAATCGTAGTATTCTTTCGCATCTCCATCTTTGATTTCATCACTTAAAGTAATAAAGTCACCAAGCCATTGAAGTTTTTCTCCAATCTCTTTTTGTTCTTGTTTAGAAGAATAATCTTTATTTTCTTTATAACGCCAATGTGAAGCAACTCCACGTTCAGCTAGTTCATCCATCTCTTCAGTACGAATCTGTAATTCAAAGATATGCCCTCCCTCACCTATTATAGCCGTATGAAGGGACTGGTACATATTAGGTTTAGGCATAGCTATATAATCTTTAAATCTACCAGGTAATGGTCGATATTGATCATGAATAATTCCTAGGACCTCATAACATTTCATTCGATCTTTGACAATGACTCTTAAAGCATTTAAATCATAGAGTTCATCAAATCTTTTATGTTTGATAACCATTTTTTTATAGATACTATATATATGTTTTGCACGACCTTTAATACGGTATTCAAGATGATGCTCATCTAATAAATTTTGAACTGAATTCATCATTTTACCAACTGAATCTTTACGTTCACTACGTTTTTGTTCTAATAAAGCCGATATCTCTTGATATGCTTTTGGGTCTAAATATTGTAAACAAATATCTTCAAGTTCAATACGGACATCATTGATACCTAAACGATGGGCAATAGGTGCATAAACTTCTAGTGTTTCCCTAGATATTCGTTGTTGTTTATCCGGACGCATAAATTGAAGTGTACGCATATTATGCAAACGATCTGCTAATTTAATTAAAATAACACGTATATCTTTAGCCATTGCAATATAGATTTTACGATGGTTTTCAGCATAAACTTCTGCTTCATCTTTAAAAGGCATTTTATTAATCTTTGTAACACCTTCTACAAGCGTTGTGATTTCTTCACCAAAACGATCTACCATTTCTTCTCTAGATACATCACAATCTTCCATTACATCATGTAATAATCCTGCTGCAATTGTATTTGGACCAGTTTCTAAGGTTGAAAGAATATAGGCAACCCAAATCAAATGATTAGTATAAGGTTCACCACTTTTTCTTTTTTGTTCAGCATGTTGAACCATAATGAAATCATAGGCTTTTTTAATTAAATCAATACTTTCCTTCTTCGTAATGTAAGAAGAACTTACCTTTAAAACATCATCTATCGACACTTGGTCGTGAATTCCTTTGTGTTCCATATATTCTCCCTCCTCTCTTTTATGTCTAATCTAAAAGACATATCTTTTAATGACTTTAGTATATCACTATTAGCAAACGGTATCAATCTTAAAGACATTGTATCTGTTAATCCGAAAGTAAATCAAAAGAAAAAAATTTAAAAAAGAGACATTGTCTCTTTTAATATTTTAAGACAGAATATACATCATATTTATCTAAAGACTCTCTTCCGTTTAAATCAACCAATTCAACTAGAAAAGCAATTCCTACGACGTTTCCACCCATTTCTTCAATTAATGATACAGCCGCTTCAACGGTTCCACCAGTAGCTAATAAATCATCAACAATCAAAACATTTTGACCTTTTTTAATAGCATCCCTGTGCATTTCAATCACATTATGACCATACTCAAGATCATATTTTCTAGAAATTGTATCTCGTGGAAGCTTGCCAGGTTTTCTGACAGGAACAAAGCCTGCATCTAATTCCATAGCAACTGGACATCCAAATAAAAATCCTCTGGCTTCTGGTCCAACCACAATATCTACATTTTTATCTCTTGCATATTCAGTGAAAATACGAATAGATTCTTTGTAAGCATCCTTATCTGCCATCAAAGGTGTAACATCTCTAAAAATAATCCCATCACTTGGAAAATCAGGAATTTCAGCAATATATTTTTTTAAGTCCATATTCTCTTATGTCCTCCTTGTTTTTTTATTATACCAAAATAAATATAATTAATAAAGATTCTATATAATATCTTTTATAATGAGATTAATAGATTTTTGATTTCTAAATTCATTAATATTAAGTGAACCTACTAAATTTAGATGACTCTTCTCTTTTAGTTTTTCAAACAATTGTCCTTGATTAAAATAAAGAGCACTCATCTTAAAGTTTTTAAAATCTATATCAAGCTTTAAATGTTTTCCTTCACTAAGTTGATAAACCTTCATAACATTTAAATCTTTTAACATATAAACAGGTTCTTCATTACACATTCCAAATGGTTCTAAAGAAGATAAAGATTCAATGTTTTCAATAGAAATATCAGTTTCATCAATAAGCAATGCAGTCGCAGTTGATTGTAACAATATATCAGATAAACTCATTTCAATTCTTTGTTTGAAAACTTCAAAATTATCATGACTTACAGAGAAACCACCCGCTAAAGAGTGACCACCATAAGCTTCCAATAATTCAGCATTCTCAGTAAAGAATTCATGTAATGAAAATCCTTCAACACTTCTTGCACTACCTTTATGAATTTCCGTATTTTTATCATAATGCATTACAAAACTAGGTCTTTCATATTCTCGAGTATATTTTCCAGCAATTAAACCTACTAACCCTTCATGGACATCTTGACTTGAATAATAAAGATATGAATCATTCATATTTGAAGACGCTAATGCATATTGTTGATTGGTAAGATTTTGTCTTTGACCATTAATTTCAGATGCTTTTTGAGAAACTTTCATCATTAAATCACGATTTGCATCTTTCAAAAAGTATTTAATGAGAATATTAGGATTACAAAGTTCAGGTAATCGACCAAAAGAATTAATCTTAGGGGCAATTGTAAAACCAATTGATGTTGTACTATAAGACTGTTGATCTCCTAACAATAACTCTAAAGACGTATATTTTTCTTCTTGCATAAAACTAATTGCTTTTTTCACTAAAGAACGATTTTCATCTAATAAAGGCATCATATCAGATACTGTTGTAATAGCAGCTAAACAATAAAGATATTTATCCTGTCTTTCTAAAAGTGCACACGCTAACTTATAAGCAACAAATCCCCCTGATATTTCTTTAAAAGGATATTGGGGTGATAATTTTGTATGGATAAAGGCATAGGCATCAGGCAAATCAGTGTCAAATTGATGATGATCAGTTACGATAACATCCACCTCTAGTTCATTTGCACATTCAATTGCATCAAAGGCCTTTACACCATTGTCAACAGTAATAATTAAAGTATAACCTTTTTCAGCCATTTGTTTGACTCTATTTACATTTAATCCATAACCATCTTCAAAACGATTAGGAATATGATATCCAACTTGGACTCCTAACTCTAAAAAAGCTTGAACAAGAATACTCGTTGCAAGTATCCCATCACAATCATAATCCCCATATATACAAATCTTCTCATCAGCTTCAATAGCCTCTTGAATTCTTTCAAGAACTTCACTTGATTCTTCAAACAGTGAAAAATCATGATAAATAAGCCTTGGATTCAATAAAGAATTAAGTGTCTGTTCATCATAATTATGCATATCAATAACTTTTGCTAGTAAAGAATTAATATGATATTGATTTTGTATCTTTGTATATCCTTTGGGTTCTACTATATTATATTTCATATAACCTCCTTGAAATTAAAAAATAACTGCTAGACAGTTATTTTGCAATTAACTCACTAAAATCATCTATCTTCATAGACGAAGCCTCTTTGATAACTTTCAATTTTAAGTAATCAAAGACTTCAGAAAAACGTAATGACATAATATCATCGATCATATCACACATATTTAAGTAATCTTCATTTTTCCATTTAATTGTGTATAAATACTCTTTAATGTCATTTAAGTCTATTGTATGAATGCCTTCATTTTTGAATTCATTCGCTTTGACTCTCATTAAAAAAAGAATATCTAATGGTAAGTTATTCTTGAGATCGATTTCCATTATTACACTTCCTTACATATTTCGTTTCAAATCTACATAATTATTATAAAGGAAATCAAACAATAAAGGAAGTGTTTTATGAAAAGAAAATTGATTAATTCATTTATTATCCTTAGTGGGAGTACAATGATCACTAAAGTGTTTTCAGTATTTAATCGAATGATGTTATCAAGACTACTAGATGAACAAGGCATGGCATTATATATTTTGGTTATTCCGACATTGTCTTTGTGTATTACCTTAGCGCAGTTTTCTATACCTTCCGCTGTTTTCAGACTCATTTCAAATCCTAAATACAACAATAAAAAAGTTATCATATCTGCGACTTTAATATGTTTTGTATCTTGCTTACTAATTATGGCTTCTGTTTTATTCTTTTCATCAACCATTGCTAATGACTTTTTAAAAAACGATAGTGCATATTATCCCATCTTAGCAATGATACCCTTTATCCCTCTGGTTGGAATTAGTGGAATTATAAAAAATTACTACCTAGGTAAAGAAGATGTTTGGACATTATCAGTTGCTCAACTCTTAGAAGAAATAGCAAGAATTATTTTTACCTATCTCTTCATTCATTCTTTTATCAATTTAGATATGACATACCTTGTCTCAATAGCGATTATCGCTATGAGTGTAGGTGAATTATGCTCAATATTATATTTATACTTAAAAGTCGATAGAAAAATCAGTTTTACCTTTCGTCCCAAGCAGTATTTTCAACAACACTTTATATTTAAAGATATGATGAACATTGCTTTACCGCTGACTGGTTCACGTCTCCTTCACTCTTGTTATAACTTTATTGAACCAATTGTTCTCGTCGCCATATTAACAGGTTTATCAATTAGCCAAAATGAAGTCCATTTACAATATGCAGTTTTAAGTGGTTATGTTATTTCCTTGTTAGTTACACCTACTTTTTTTAATAACGTTGTTTTAAGATTACTATTACCTATTCTCAATAAAGATATCGCTTATCATCGACATAGGGAACTTAGGAAACATGTTTTAATTGGTGTTATAGTCTGTTTTATTATTAGTTTACCCTTTACTGTAATCTTTTATTTTTGGGGTGATCATTGTCTTATGTTTATGTATAATACAACAAAAGGTTATGAATATCTGAAGTATATGTGTATTCCATTTACTATTTTTTATTTACAAACACCTTTAAGTGCGACCTTACAAGCATTAAACAAAAATAAGGAAATGTTTATGATGAGTACTTTAGAGTGTGTTATTGAGTTTGTCTTTCTTCTCATATTAACGCCAACATTTCATGTATTAAGTGTCGCCATGGTCATGTTAATTGGTTTGTTCACGACTCTCCTTTTATCCGTCTATCAAGTTTATAAATATGTTTATAAAGAAAAAAAGAATTGATACAAATCCTTGTTTTAAATGAAAACACTTATTGATACAATCTATTTATCAATAAGTGCTTTCGTTAA
The DNA here is from genome assembly GCA_964637725.1 of uncultured Coprobacillus sp. Taxonomy (GTDB): domain Bacteria; phylum Bacillota_I; class Bacilli_A; order Erysipelotrichales; family Coprobacillaceae; genus CAZWXH01. Next base: position 6,847 of record CAZWXH010000094.1, read on the forward strand.
GTCTTCTATAAATTGTCTTTGTTGCTTTTTTAAATAATATTTCACGAATGGTTTCATGAAAATATTTCTTACTGTTATAAATTCGGTAAAATCAACTTCTGTTGTACTCCCTCTGCTTTAAGTGTTGCAATACCAATTTTGTTTACTGAATGATCCATCATTAGTTTCAAATAATGTGACATTATCTGAAATTTCAGAGATGACATATTCCCTTTCATTTGAATTATAGATTTAATCACTCCTCAAGTTCCTTCAGACAACTTAATTGAATATTTTGAATTAACATTTTTTCAAACTCAAGCAACACAATGTTAATTATATTGTAATTGTTATGTCTTTA
>CAZWXH010000095.1:0-7184 GCA_964637725.1 uncultured Coprobacillus sp.
GATGAATTTCAACACAAGATAACAAATAAGATATTGCAAATGCAATATCTTATTTGTTTAATTCGATTAAATATTTTCTAACTCTAGAGATAAAATGTAAAGAGCCAGTGATCACAATATGACTCTTTTTTATATGAGCTGCTTTTAACCCTTCTACAAAATTATCAACAATAATTAAGCGCTCTCTTGATTTGATTGTTGATGGATTAATTGAACGTTCATCATTAAATGAAGTTAAATAAACCGTATATCCCTCATTCAACAAGGCATCTAACATAGGTTCTACATTTTTATCATCTAAACAAGAGAAGATAATACTCACATCTCTTTCTTGTTTAACTTTTAATGTTTGAATAAGAGCTTTAATCCCTGGCATATTATGAGCTCCATCTATTTCAATAGTCACATCAGAATAAGTTAGTGTTTCATAGCGACCTTTCCATGCCGCATTTTCAATTGCGTGCGTTGTCGCTTCACTTTCTAATGTAATCAGCTTAGATGCAATCGTTAAAGCCAAACGGGCATTCGTCACTTGATAAATTCCTTGATTTTTCAAAGTAAATGCCATATTGCGATAGCGGAAGTGAAAGGGATACCTAGACACTTGATACTCTGGAACTACATACATTGTGGCCCCTTGAGCATCACATTGTTCTTGTAAACGTGCCAACAAAGTTCCCTCTGTTTCACTTGTAAAAAACATTTGTTTAGGTTTAATGATCCCCATCTTTTCATTAATAATATCATAAATAGTTTCACCAATTTGTTGTTGATGATCCATTCCAACATTCGTTATAGCAGTTATAACAGGATCAACAACATTAGTCTTATCATTAGCCCCACCAATTCCTGTTTCAATAATTTGATAATCTAAATCTTGTGAATCAAAGTATGCAAGCATAATCATCACATCTATTTCAAACATTGATAAACCATCTGCTTCAATAACATCATAAAACTGATTGATATATTTTAATAAGTCTTCATCACTAATCGGTTCATCATCAATTCTTACCCGATCATTATGAGTGATTAAGTATGGTGATGTAAAAGTTCCAACTTTATATCCATGAGCATTTAAAACACTTCTTAAATAATTCACAGTTGAGCCTTTACCATTAGTTCCAGCAATATGAATCATATTCTTTTGTTTCATAGGAATATGACATTTATTTAATGTTTCTCTAAATTCATCGATAGTTCTCTTATTTCTTTTGTTTTCAATATAAGCAATTGCTTCTTCAATATGATTAAACATTATTCAATCCTCCAATCTATCGGTTCAATACCTTTCTGTATTAAAAATTGATTTGTTGATGAAAAAGGTTTTGAGCCAAAAAAACCACGATAAGATGATAAAGGAGAAGGATGTACACTTTTAATGATAAAATGTTTAGATTGATCTATCATCACTTCTTTATCAATCGCTTGTTTACCCCACAGAATAAAAACCAAAGGCTTTTCTCTTTTATTCATTTCCTCAATCACATGATTCGTAAAAATCTCCCAGCCTTTTCCTTTATGTGAATTCGCTTGATGTGCACGGACCGTTAAAACAGTATTCAATAACAAGACACCTTGATTAGCCCACGATGTGAGATCACCATGTGTAGGAATATCTATCCCCACATCGTCATGTGCCTCTTTATATATATTCATTAAACTTGGGGGAATCTTCACACCACGTTCAACACTAAATGCAAGACCATTTGCCTGATGTTCTTCATGATAAGGATCTTGTCCAATAATAACAACTTTAATATCATGATAATCTTGAGAATAGAAACATTGAAAGATTTTATCATGGGGAGGATAGACAGTATTCATTTGATATTCACTATTCACAAATGACTCTAACTCTTGAAAATAATGACATTGTCTTTCCTGATTAATAAAAGTTTTAAAGTCCATTACTCATCATCCCTTAACACAAATTTTTCAATTACTTCTTTAACTGCCCCTTGATCATAATCAACACTTGTTACATAATCAGACAACTCTTTAATATCATCACTTGCACAAAGCACACTGACACCAAGCCCTGCTTCTTTAATCATTTCAACATCATTATAATTATCACCAATCGCAATAACTTCTTGTGATGTCATATTTAAATAATTTGTAAGCCAACGAAGCCCATAGCCTTTATCAACCCCTAAAGCATTAAACTCTAAATAACGCGAAGATGAATAACTTGCACAGATTTGATTATCTTCAATCACTTCACTTAATTCTTTTTCAAGATTCTTAAGATAATCCATATCCCTTTTTTCAAAAAGAACTTTAGCTATCTTTTCATCTTTTAAAGAATCCATATTATAATCTTCCATTACTTTAAAAGGCGCTTTTTGATCTGTCTTTCTTTGAACTTCATCAGGATCAGCATGAAAGATATAACAACAATCCAATGTAAAAATCATAACACAAATATCATAATTTTCACCTATATCAAACATTCTTTTTGCTTGTTCAAATGATAATCCTTTAAAATGCAAAATACGATCATTCTTATTTTCTACAATTAACCCACCATTAAAACAAATAGAATATTCATTTTCTTTTTGATATGTACCAAGCTCCTTCAATATCTCTCCAATCATGTTATAAGCTCTGCCAGTTGCTGGCACAAACTTAACACCTTTTTCTTCGGCTTTAAAAATTGCTTCTTGATTAAAAGAAGGAACATGATGATTCACTAATAATGTTTCATCTAGATCCGACAATATCATTTTATACATATTCTTTATCCTCCCCATAAAAGAACTCCATAAATAAAGGAACTCTTTTTCGCCATTCTTCTTCATTATGTGAAGCTCCTTCAAAATAATGATACTCAAGATTCTTTATCTTATTCTTCAACAAATGATAAATCTCATCATTCGTCTCTTTGTACCATTCATCTATCTGTTCATCTCCACAGCCTTCAAATTCACCTAAATCAAAATAAAACTTAAGATTATCAGCATAATGATGTTGCTCAATAAGAGTTTTAAATTCATCCATATAAAACCAAAAAGCAGTCGATAATGCTGCACATTTACAAAAGACTTCTGGATAAGCCAAAGCTGCATATGCTGAAATGACTCCTCCCATAGAACTTCCCACAATCGCACAATCAGTTGGAATTGTACGATATGTCAAATCTATATAAGGCTTTAATTCATCCTTCAACCATTTGACATAATCTTGTCCTTCACCACCAATGATCATATCTTTTGTATCCGTTTCTTGAAAAGATAATTCCTTATTAATGATCCACGGACCATATTCATCCATTCTTTTAAAACCTTCAAAATTACATGGAATCGCAACCATAATGATATCTAATTGTGTTTCTTGAACAAAGTCAAGAAAACCCCAACTTATTCCACAAAATGATAATTGATCAAAAAAAGCATTTTGACCATCATTAATATATATAACTGGATATTTTTTATGAGACTTATGATAATCATTAGGTAGATAGATTGTCACTTCTCGATTTCTTTTTAAAGACTTCATATAAAAATCAATTGATATAAACATATGTCCTCCTATTAGAATAACACAAAAAAATAAGCACTTGCTTATTTCTTTGAATCTGGTAATTTCACAACTTCTTCACCCTCAGTAGAGAAAATATAATTATCTCTAGCATAACGTGCAACATAATCCGAATCATTCAAAAGTTCAATCTCTCTTGACAACTCTTTTTTCTCTTTTTCTAAATTGTTTTTTTGAGCTTGAAGTACTGTTAATTTCTGATTTTGAACAACGACACGATATACATTCATCCCTAAAGTATAAATCAAAATAGCAGAAACTCCTATATAAATAAAACCTATGAACTGTTTATATCCTTTTTTCTTTTTTGCCATTTTAATTTCACCTTCTTTACCTTTAAGCGTATTATATCATTAATATACTTAAAAAAGAAGTGAAATGGTGCAATAATTCTTTTCAAGATTATGACAAATATTTCTAAATGATATAACAAATAATATGCATAATACTTTTGATAAAATAAATATCCTAAGAATATCATCACAAAGAAATAAAATCTTATGATTCCATCATTTAATAAAACCAAACCATAAAAATAAATAATTCCAAAAACAAAACCAATAATAACTTGAAATAAATATCTTAAAACATGATACACTTTATATAGAAAACGATTGATAATATGATAACATGCACTCATCACAAAACCATAAAGAAATGAATAAAACAAACATTGAAACTGAACTAATAAATCCATTATTTCAATAGTTTATTAAACATTTTTTCTTTTTGATGGGGTTTCTTTTTATCTGATACATAACTCATACTATCGATATTCCCTTTAATGCTCACTTCGTTTTGGTCTTGATCAAGCCTCACTAGTGTTAAATCACTTCCCGTAATACTTAAAAAGCCTAATGAAGTCTCAATTAAAAATTCATAAGAATCAAAGCTTTCTATTTTTTTAACACCTGTTAATTCAAGACTTTTGCGATCTTTTAAACACACATGATGATAAGGTGTTTGTTCAAAATGTAAACTATTATGATTATCCATAAATATACCTCCCTTATTACCATATGAAAAAGTGAACAAGATTAGACTTGTTCACTTAAAACTTGTTCTTTTCTTTTTTCTTCAATGATATCATACAACATATGACTATCATCTTTTAAAACATGTTCCCTTAACTCTTTGACTTGAACTGTTAAAAGAGTTCTTCCAAACTCAATCTCTATTGTATCACCAATCTTTAACTTCGTGGAAGGTTTAGCAACCTTACCATTGACTTTAACACGTGATGATTCACTAATCTCCTTAGAAAGAGTTCTTCTCTTAATAATTCTTGATACTTTTAAAAATTTGTCTAAACGCATGCATCTATCTCCTGTTCAATGACATCTCTAACAAATTCTAACAATGTTTTATCAATCATATAATATGGCGTTTCTTTTGTCAGCATAATTAATGCTCCTTGACTCACTTGTTCATTAACAAGTGGCATTAGACTCACCTTATGTTCACCATCAATAAATTCCATAGACTCTTCAATTCTTTCTTCTTGATTCTTAATAAATAATTGAAAATCTTTTGAAATTGGTTTTCTTTGATAAGCCGATAAGCCATCGGCTGAACTTGAAATGATTTGATCCTGATTACACAATAAGAAGGTGTTATGATATTTCTCATATAAACCTTCTAGTAATACTTGTACTGTCGGACTTAATTTATTCAACATTGAAAACTTTGTTAATACTATTTTATCATTTTCTAAAGAAAAAGAAATACTTTCTCCTTCTTTCATCATTAATTGTTTCCTAATTTCTTTAGGAATAACAATTCTTCCTAATTCATCAATTCTTCTTACCATTCCAGTTGTTTTCATAACTCTACCTCACTTAAAATATTCGTTTGATATTATTATGTCCACTCCTAAATCTTTTAATCGTTCATATTCTTTAATATTTGGTACAGTCCATGTTGCAATAACAATCCCTTTATCCTTTAATTCTAATATTCTTTTTTTATTTAAATAAGTATATTTAGGATGAAATGCCTTAATGTTATATTCTAAGAGCTCATTATATTTCTTTTTATAACTATATTCATTCAAGTAGCCAATCTTTACTTCTGGTGCTAGTTCTTTCAATTTTAAAACTGAAGGAAGATAAAATGAAGAATAAATAATCTGACTTTCAACACCCATTGCTTTGACAAGCTTTAAGACTTTTTGTTCAATATCAAGATAATGAATCTTATCCGTTTTTAATTCAATGTTGACAATAAAATCTTTATCTTTTATAAATTCCAACAATTCTTTTAAAGTCGGTATGTGATGATTTCCTTCAAACTTGTAAGAAAAATTATATTCTCTTAACTCCTTTAATGTTTTATCCTTTACATAGCCTTTTTTATTGCTTGTACGATTTATTTTTTCATCATGAATCAAAACAAGTTCCCCATCTTGAGTCAGTTGAACATCTGTTTCAACACCATCAAAGCCCTTTTCATATGCTTTTATAAAAGCTTCCATTGTATTTTCAGGATAATAAGCACTATATCCTCTATGAGCTAATTTTATCATTTTCTCTTTCTCCATCTCATGGTATAATACATAATATTATTATACTATAAATAGGAGGCAACTCAAATGATTAAAGCAATATTTTTTGATGTTGATGGAACACTCTTGTCACATCATTCAAAAGAAGTCCCTACTTCAACTAAAAAAGCAATAGAACTCTTAAATCAAAAAGGTATATATACTTTCATTGCGACAGGTAGACATATATCAGAGATCAAAGATTTACCGCTTGATGATTTGAAGTTTACAGGTTATATAACGCTTAATGGCCAATACTGTTACAACGACAAAGAAGTCATATATGATCTCCCTATTCATTTAGATGATATTAAAAATCTTATCGCAAGAATAAATCATAAACCATTTCCTTGTATCTTTGTCGAAAAAGAACTCATGTATATTAACTATCACAACCATGCTGTAGAAGTAGCCCAAGAAGCTATCTCCACACCCTTACCTGATATCAATAACCTCAATCGTGGTTTAACAAACCCTATCTATCAAATCATCCCTTATGATGTTGATGAAACTCTCGAAAATGAAATTCTCAACCTTATGCCCCATTGTAAGAAAACGCGTTGGCATCAACTCGCGATTGATATTATCCCTAATAATGGGGGAAAACAAAATGGCATCAAACACGTCTTAGAACACTATGGAATTAATCAAGAAGAAACCATGGCCTTTGGTGATGGTCTTAACGATACTGATATGTTTGAATTTGTAGAGCTCGCAATAGCGATGGGAAATGCTAGTGATGAAGTCAAATCATATGCTGATGATATAACTGACGACATTGATCACGATGGTATCTATAACGCCTTAATAAAGTACCAAATTCTATAAATATGTCAAAGATCTAGGGTAGACATTTATTCTTTCATCAATATAAATGTTTAAAATATTAAAACGAAAAGAGCACAAACAAAAGCAATTTTATCTGTGCTTTTCTCTTACATATTTTATCACACAAGTATAGCCAAAAAATTGGTAAATAAAGGAAAAGAGGAACTCACCTTCGTGAAGTTCCTCTTAATAATATTAAACCATATGCAGTTGTTGCGATTGCACTCACATAATGATACCACCCTAAAGGGACATCAAATATAAGTATATT
>CAZWXH010000096.1:0-7110 GCA_964637725.1 uncultured Coprobacillus sp.
CTCATATAAATTAATGAGGTGATTTTTTTGATTAGAAGAATAACAAAGTTATTTTTTAGACTCGTTATGTCTATATTAACTATTTTTATTATTAATGCTTTTGCACCATATACAAATATATTTTTATCATTAAACATCTTTAATGTTGTTATGATAGCACTTTTTGATATCTTTGGAGTGGGGTTATGTGTCGTATTAAAGGTGATACTATAAATAAACCTTTATATCTTCTCAAATATTTTATATAATAGAAGAAGAAATGAGGTGTTTATATGTCTGGTATATTTATTACCTTTGAAGGTGGAGAAGGTAGCGGTAAAACAACAATTGCTGCTATAGTTAAGGAAATCCTGGATAAAGAAGGATATCAAGTGACTTTAACAAGAGAACCTGGTGGTGTTGAAATCGCTGAAGAAATAAGAGATATCATTCATGACATTAAAAATACGAATATGGATAGAAAGACGGAAGCTCTATTATATGCTGCTAGTCGTCGCCAACACTTGGTTGAAAAAGTAATTCCTGCTTTAGAAAAAGGAAACATTGTCATTTGTGATCGTTATGTAGATAGCTCTATGGTATATCAAGGGATTGCTAGAGGGATTGGTATTGATGAAGTCTATGAAATGAATTTATTTGCGACAGAAAACATTTTACCTAACCGTACTATTTTCTTTGATATTCGTCCAGAAGACGGATTAAGTCGTGTTTATGCTAATAAAGTTCGTGAAGTGAATAGATTAGATCTAGAAAAAATTGAATTTCATAAAAAAGTATATGATGGTTATATGTCTATCTGTGATAAATTTACTGATCGTATTGTTAAGATTGATGCGAGTCAATCAATAGAAGGCGTTCTTTCACAAGTTTTAGAAAAGATTAGAGAAGTTATATGAGTTTAAAAGATAACTTAAAGAGTGATCAACCTATTTTTTATCAAATACTTGAAAAGAGTTTTCAAAACAATAAGATACCACATGCATTTTTATTGGTTGGAAAAAACAGCAGTGTAACTGCACATTATATAGCCAAAAGCTTAATATGTGAAGAAGATACATTAGCGTGTGATACTTGTCATGAATGTAAGAGGGTCGATGATCATAATTATGGTGATCTCATTTATGTGAGTGGCAAGGACGAAACAATCAAGAAGGGTAGTGTTGAGTATATTCAAGAACAATTTGCAAAATCTTCATTAGAAGGAAAGGCAAAAATCTATTTATTAGAAAATATTGAGAATGCAACAGTAGAAGCAATGAATAGTTTATTAAAGATACTTGAAGAACCTATTGCAGGTGTTTATGCTATATTTACTTGTCAAAACTTAAGTCGTGTCTTACCTACAATTCAATCAAGATGTCAAGTTATTCAACTACTACCAAATTCTAAGAGTTTGCTTAAAGATAACTTGAAAAAGAATGATATTGCTGAAGACGATATTAATGTTTTATCAGAGATATTTGATTCTTATGAGGATTGTAAACCATATATTGAGTCTGAAGTATTTGAAAAGATGAAATTAGAAGTGTTTCACTTTATTGAAGATTTATATTTTCATAGAGATAATTTAATTATTAATGTTGAAACGCACTTGTTAAAAGAATTTAAAGAGAAAGCTATGGTTCAACTTTTCTTAAATATGCTAGTATTAGGATTTAGAGATTTGTTTCACGTGAAACAAAATATGGAACTCACATACCCGGCATATAGAAGTCTATTTGAAAAAGTAGATGATGAACCAGAAGAGATTGTTAAAAAAATAGATACAATTTTAAATACAGAGTATTTATTAAGCACGAATGCAAATATGATACTATTAATGGATAGTATGATGACGAGATTATAGAAAGGAGTTAATATGGAAGATAAATTAGCGTGTGTACGATTTAGTCATGTTGGAAAGTCTTATTATTTCTCAACTGATTTAGATGTACAAAAAGGAGATAAAGTTGTTGTTGAAACAGCGAGAGGTTTAGAACTCGGTGAATTAGTATCTGATTTAAAAAATGTTTCAGAGTTTAACTTAGATACAGAGTTAAAAAGAATTAAAAGAAGAGCAAATAGAGCTGATTTAGATCTTCATGATTTTAATGAAACAAAAGCTATGAAATCATTAGAGATATGTAGAGATATCGTAAATGAGTACAAATTAGATATGCGTTTAGTTAATTGTGAATATACTCTTGATGCATCAAAAGTAATCTTTATGTATACTTCTGAAAGTCGTGTAGACTTTAGAGAATTACTTAAAGAGTTAGCAAGTGTATTTAAATGTAGAATTGAACTTAGACAAATAGGACCAAGAGATAAATCTAAAATCATTGGAGGAATTGGTTCTTGTGGATTACCACTTTGTTGTTCATCTTTTCTTGGTGAATTTGATGGTGTTTCTATTAATATGGCAAAAAATCAAATGCTAGCAATCAATATTGAAAAGATATCTGGGGCTTGTGGTCGATTATTGTGCTGTTTGAAGTATGAAGATGATACATATACAACTGAAAAACAAAGATTTCCTAGAATTGGTTCTAGAGTTATGTATGATGGGAAGTCTGTTAGAGTTATTGGTTTAAATGTGATAAGTGATTTGGTTAAGATTGAATCTGAAGGGAATATATCATTTGTATCTTTAAATGATATAAAGATAATACCTCCAAAGGAACATAAAAATGAGTCAGGAAGTCATTAATTATTTATTAGATCATAAGAACATGAAAATTATCCAAAGGAAAGATATGTTTAACTTTTCTTTGGATACTGTTTTATTAGCTAATTTTTGTTCTTTGAATAAAGATGTTGAAGAGATTATTGATTTTGGAACGAATAATGCAGCAATTCCTTTATTGTTATCAAGAAGAACTGATAAAAAGATAGTTGGAGTTGAGATTCAAGAAGAAGCAGTTGAAATAGCAAATAAGAATGTGTTGCTTAATCATTTAGAAGATCAAATTACAATAATACATCAAGATATTAAAGAGTATGTTAAAGATGCTAAAAAAGTAAAACTTATTTTATGTAATCCACCTTTTTTTAAAGTTGATGAAAGAAGTAATTTAAATGAAAGTGAGTATTTAAAAATAGCAAGACATGAAATAATGATCAATTTAGAGGAAATCATTTCTTCAGCAGCAAGGATATTAAGTCATAGAGGAAAACTTGCGATGGTACATCGTCCTGAAAGGATGATAGAAATCATCACTTATATGCAGAAATACGGCATAGAACCTAAAAGAATTCAATTTATTTATCCTAAGATGAATAAGGAATCACAAATATTTTTAATTGAAGGCATGTTTAAAGGAAATAAAGGTGTTAAGATATTACCGCCATTATATGCTCATGAAGATAATGGAGAATATACAAAAGAAGTCAAGAAGATGTTTGGAGAGATAGAAGATGAATAGACAAAAAAGTTTTGAAAACAATAAACCAACACTATTCCTTGTAGCAACACCTATAGGTAATTTAAGTGAAATGACATATAGAGCTGTTGATACATTGAAAAACGTTCAATTTATTGCGGCAGAAGATACTAGAAATACAATTAAACTTTTGAATCATTATGAAATTTCAACAAAACTGATTTCTCATCATGAACATAATATTACTTCTTCTATTCCTAAGATTATTCAGTTAATGGATGAAGGTCATGATATTGCACTGGTAAGTGATGCAGGATATCCAGCTATTAGTGATCCGGGATATGAATTGGTCAAGGCTATAATTGAAAAGGAATATAATGTTGTCCCTATCTCTGGCTCAAACGCATGTCTTAATGCTTTGGTTGTCTCAGGAATTGTACCCCAACCTTTTATTTTCTATGGTTTCTTAGATCATAAAGATAAAAACAAGAAAAAAGAACTTATATTGTTAAAGAACTACAAGGAAACAATGGTCTTTTATGAAGCGCCTCATAGAATTAAGAAAACCTTAGCTCTAATGTTAGATATATTAGGCAATAGAGAAATTGCCTTATGTAGAGAAATTACTAAAAAACATGAAGAGATCAGCCGAGGAACGATCAGTGAAATACTTACAGTTGTCGATGATATGAAAGGTGAAATGGTTATAGTTGTTGAAGGTGGAGAAGAATTAACAGAAGAAGTTGTATTTGAACAATCCATACAAGAACATGTTGAAGAATATATTTCTAAAGGAATGTCAACAAAGGATTCTATTAAAGAAGTGGCAAAACAAAGAAATACATCTAAAAATATAATATATGATGAATATCATAAAAAATGAGTATAGAAATATATTCATTTTTATTTTAAAAAGTGTATAATATGATTTAAATAAAGGGGGAATGAAAAATGATTTATACAATGACATTTAATCCATCAATTGATTATATGGTTAGCGTTGATGATTTTAAGGTGGGGGAAGTTAATAGAACAAGTAAAGAATATATATTACCAGGAGGAAAGGGAATTAATGTTTCCATTGCTCTTAAAAACTTAGGAATAGAAAGTATTGCATTAGGCTTTATTGCAGGATTTACTGGTAATGAGATAAAAGACCAAGTAGAAAAGTTCGGCGTAAAAACAGATTTCATTGATGTTAAAAATGGGATATCACGTATTAATTTTAAGATGAAAAGCAAAGAAGAAAGTGAAGTAAACGGGAATGGTCCTGAAATAAGAGAAGAACACTTGAATCTATTAAGAGATAAACTCTCTAGCTTAAAAGAGGGTGATATGCTTATATTATCAGGGAGTATACCAAAGTGTATTCCAGATGACATATATGCACAGTTAATGAGTGAACTAAAAGATAGAAAAATTGATATTGCAGTTGATGCTACTGGAGATTTATTAATGAAAGTATTAGAACATAAGCCTTTTGTCATTAAACCAAACAATCATGAATTAGCAGAAATGTTTCACGTGAAACTTTCTGGAATGAACGATATTGTCAAGTATGCAAAGAAACTCCAAGAATTAGGAGCAAGAAATGTACTTATCTCAATGGCAGGAGATGGCGCTTTGTTTATATGTGAAAATAATAAAGTCTATTTTAGTGAGGCTCCAAAAGGGAAAGTCGTCAATTCAGTAGGTGCGGGTGATTCAATGGTTGCTGGCTTTGTTGCAGGATATACAACATCAAGAAATTATGTAGATGCATTTAGATTAGGTGTAGCAACAGGAAGCGCAAGTGCATTTTCACAAAACCTTGCAACAAAAGAAGAAGTGGCTACCTTATTAAAAGATGTAAAAGAGGTAGAATATGAATATTAAGGACTTATTAGATAAGAACAGTGTAATCTTAAATAATCATAGTTCCTCAAAAGAAGAAGTCATAGATTTATTAGTTGAAAAACATTTTGAATGTGAACATATTATAGATAAAGAAATCTATAAACAAGCTATTCTTGCAAGAGAAGAATTGTCTTCGACTGGTGTAGGAGGTATGATAGCAATTCCTCATGCTCAAGATGATACAGTCAAATATCCTTCGTTAGTGGCTTTAGTTAACCAAGAAGGAGTTGATTTTGATTCATTAGATCAAAAACCAGCAAAGTTGTTTTTTATGATTGCTGTACCTAAAGATGGAGGATCACAACATCTTGAGATATTAGCGAAACTATGTCAGATCCTAATGGATGAAGAGACAGTAGAACAATTATTGCTATGTCAAAATGAGAAAGACTTTATTAATATTCTATGTGGTGAAATGGAGAATAACGATGAAGATGCAACCTCTGATGAATTTGATATAGTTGCGATTACAGCTTGTCCAACTGGTATCGCTCATACATATATGGCAGCCAAATCTTTAGAGGATGCTGCTAAAGAAATGGGAGTTACAATAAAAGTTGAAACAAATGGTGCAAGCGGAATAAAGAATAAATTAACAACGAGAGATATATATCAAGCCAAAGGTGTTATTGTCGCTGCTGATAAAAAAGTAGATATGCATAGATTCAAAGGAAAAAAAGTAATACAAGTTCCTGTTGCAAGTGGTATTCACCAACCACAAGAACTAATTGAGAAAGCAATGAATGAAAATACGGAAGTATCGAATGGTGATGTAGAAATAAAAGAAAAAGGAATAAGGCAACAATATACACATCTAATGAATGGAATCTCTCACATTATTCCATTACTAATGATTTATGGTGTACTAATTTCAGTGGTTTTTATGTTTTTTAATAATCTAGATTCAATGAATACAGCGAATCAAACAACAATGAGTAATGCCTTATTATATCTTGCTAGCATTGCAATGCAAATTTCATTTCCAGTTTTAGCAGGATTTATAGCAGATAGTATAAGTGATCATTTGGGATTTGTTGTTGCAGTAGTTGCCTCATTTCTATCAGTTAATTTGGGCGGGAATGTAATCGAAGTCATCATAATTGGGTTTGCTTCAGGTTATCTAGTAAAAGGATTAAATAAGCTATTCGCATATCTTCCTGAATCTATAGAGAGTATTGTCCCTAATATTCTTGTACCTATTGTAGGTACCCTAATAATGGGATTTATAGTATTTTATACAGCATCATTCCAAGGTTCATACGTTCTATTTTTAAGTCAAATAAATAATCCAATTATTTTATCTATAATAGGATTTGTATTAGGATTAATGATGTCAATAGATCTAGGTGGTCCTATTAACAAGACTGCATACACAATTGGGATTATAGGTATATTTGTTGGTAGAACTGATTTAATGAGTGCAGTGATGATTGGAGGAATGCTTCCACCAATAGTCTTATGGTTAACAATGCTTGTTTATCCTTATGCATTTACTAAAGAAGAAAGACAAGCAAAATGGCGATGTTTAGTTAAAGGGTTATGTTTTGTTAGTGAGGAGGCAATTCCTTATATGATAAAAGATAAAAAAGGTATTCATATCCCTTGCATTATTGCTTCTGGAATAGCTGGAGCACTTTCAGTATTATTTATGTGTAACCAAAGATTTCCTCATGGAGGTATATTTATGTTACCATTCATAGAAAACCCATTTTTATTTATTTTATCAATAATAATATCAATGTTAGTAGGTATGAGTTTAATACTTATTTTAAAGAAGACATCTCACAATTAGATGTCTTTTCTTAGTATGACGGGCATGTCATACATCTAGGGTGAAAGTCCCTCGTGAGCG
>CAZWXH010000097.1:0-7095 GCA_964637725.1 uncultured Coprobacillus sp.
TTTTTTATTTTTAAATGATGAATTTTAATGATTATTTATCTTTTTTCATGTAAACTATAAGAGAGGGGTGATGATATGAAAGTTATCGTTTATAAAAGCAAACATGGCTCAACTAAAAAAGTTGCTAAAATAATGAATGAGTATTTAAAGGATTGTCTTTTTATGAATGTTGAGGAACTTGATTATCAGACTCTAGAGATGGCAGAGATTATTATTGTAGGGACTCCAGTTTACTATCGAAGATTAGATATTGATATTGTTAATTTTATTAAAAACAATCAAGAGTTATTAATCAAAAAGAATTATTGTTTATATATAGTGGGTATACAATCAAGTGAATTTATGACATTTGTGACGCATAGTTTTGATTATTCTATTCTTAAAGGTATTAAGGTCATTGTAGGGGTTGGAGGAATTATTTATTTTCCAAATTTATCAGTCAGTGAGAAAATGATTATTCAAATAATGAATAAGCGTTCACCAATTATAGTTAAACAAAAAAATAAAGATATATTTCAAAATATTAATGATGAAGAAATAAAAATCTTTACAAATAAAATAAAAAAAATTGTTCAAAATTAATTGAGCAATTTTTTTTATTTACATTATTTTATAATTTCACCGTGACATGCTCCAGCAATACCAGCAGCATTTGATTCATCTGTATCAATATGCATAGCTAAAGCATAGCTATCACTCACACGACATACAACATCTCCAAACACTAATGATCTTTGATCAGTTGTAATTTTAACGCTCACTACTTCTTTATCTTGAACATTGTATTCTTTAGCATCAGATGAAGTCATATGAATATGACGTTTAGCAGCAATAACACCACAAGGAATAATAACTTCCCCAGCTGGTCCTACTAATTTACATCCTTCAGTTCCTTCAATATCACCAGATTCTCTTACTAATGCTTTTACACCAATTGATCTTGCATCAGTTAAAGATAATTCAATTTGTGTATTAGGACGTGTTGGACCTAAGATTGACATCTTTGTTTCACCTTTAGCACCAACAACAGTAACTTTCTCTTCACAAGCATATTGCCCTGGTTGAGAAAGGTCTTTTTTATTAGTAAGTGTGTACCCTTTTCCAAATAAGACTTCTAAATCTGCTTGAGAGACATGAACATGTCTAGCAGATGTTTCGACTAAAATTTCTTTTCCCATAATTATCCTCCTGTTTGACAATATTATCTTACAACATTTTAGAGTTTTTGCAAGGAATTTACACCAATTCATTGCGATTCTCTTCATTTCATGTTGAAAAAAGTAATCATCAAAACTTAATAATTTCAATAATTATATTATTTTCATCAAATGAAAAAGAGAAAGTTTTATTTTTAGTTAAAAACTGTTATAATAGATTAGAAATGTAGGTGATCACAAGATGATTTTAGCAGCAAATATGAGTTGGACTTCTGCAATCAACCTTTTAAGAAATGCCGTTGATGTTATTGCAGTATGGTTTATACTTTATTATTTAATATCTTTGTTTAAAACCAATATGAAAACAATGCAACTTTTTAAAGGTGTTTTGTTTGTAATGATTGTCAAGATATTAACAAGTGTTTTAAAATTAGCAACGTTAAACTTCTTAGTTGATAGTGTTATTAATTGGGGAGTGTTAGCCATGATTATTATCTTCCAACCAGAGATTAGAACTCTGTTAGAAAAGATGGGACAGACGAAGTTAAATACGTCTCATCGTATGAAAGATGATGAGAAGGAAAGAACAATGGATGAGTTGGTTAATGCGATTACAACGTTATCTAAAGATCAAACAGGAGCTCTTATTACTTTTGAAAGATCACAATCATTAATGGATTATATAAATACTGGAACTAAAATTAATTCTGATATTAAAAGTGAATTATTTTTAACTATTTTTTGGGAAGGAACTCCATTGCATGATGGTGCGACGATTATTCAAGGTGATCGTGTTGTCTGTGCGGCGGCTTTCTATCCTCCAACTAATAAAGAATTAAGTCCTAAATATGGAGCACGTCATCGAGCGGCAATAGGGATTAGTGAGATTACTGATTCTTTAACTGTTGTAGTCAGTGAGGAAACGGGGACGATTTCTTTTGCGGTGAATGGTGAATTGAAAAAGATTCCTACAAAAGAGTTAAGAGCGTCTTTAGTCAATGAATTAAAATGGTTTAAATCTAGTGATGAGGATGGTGATAATCATGAGTCCTAGAAAAGATAAGAAAGAAGTTCAAGATTCAACAACAGAATTCTTTTTAAAGGTTGTACAAAAAGATAAAGAGAATCAAGAACATACAAAAGAAAATACAACTTTTGAAAGTATTAATGCAACAAAAACAAAAACAATTGATAAGTTTGGTCATTTCTATAATTATATTAATCAAGTTTTAGATAAGATTTTATCTAATCGTTTAAGTATTATGTTACTAGCTGCGCTAATGGCAGGATTGTTATTTGTGAATATTAGTGAGGATGCTCCTTTTACTACATCAGGAACAACCTTAAATGATATTCCTGTCTTAGTAGAAGGATTAAATGATTCAGTAGAGTTGATGGGTGTACCTGATAAAGTTATGGTAGGGTTAATTGGACCATCTATTGATATTATTCAAACAAGGATGTCTAAAGACTATCAAGTTTATTTAGATGTTACGGATTTAGAACCAGGTGAACATACAGTCTCTTTAAAATCAAGGAATTTCCCTGATACTGTTCAAGTTATGTTGATGCCTAATACCTTTAAGATAAAACTTGCACCTAAAGAAACAATGAAGTTTGATTTAGGAACACGTTTTATTAATGAAGATGAATTAGATTCTAAGTATTCAGTGAGTGTTGAAGATATGGCAGTAAAGAGTGTTAATATTAGAGCTAGTAAGGAAACACTTCAAAAGATTTCTAAGGTCGATGTTTGTATTGATGTTAAAGAAAAGACATCTAATTTTGAACAAGATGCTGTTGTAAAAGCATATGATGGTAATGGTAAAGAAATGAAACTTGATATAGCACCAAATACTGTACATGTACAATGTAATGTTGTTTCTTATAGTAAAGAGGTGGCAGTAAAGGCAAACTTCATTGGTGATGTTGCTCAAGGATATCAAGTCTCTTCACATTCTCTTTCTTTAACAACGGTTAAGATTTATGGACCAGAAGAAAAGATTAAGGATATCACAGAAGTGAGTGTTGATGTTGATGTGAGTGGATTAAAAACATCTTCAACAATTAGTAAAGTTCCTTTTAAGAAGGATAAAGAATTAGGAATCAATAAATATTCATCGGATTCATTAGATGTATTGGTTGAAGTAGAAAAATTGATTACTAAGAAATTTGAGAAGATACCAATAACGGTATTAAATAACTCAAAGAATTATCGAGTGTCATTCGCTGGCGAGAGTGGTTTTGCGACAGTATCTGTAACAGGTAGTGAAGCAAAGATCGCGGCTTTAAAGGCTGACAATATACAAGCAACGGTTGATATTGATGGGCAACGTGTAGGAACCAGAAAAGTCAATGTCAAAGTTGTAGTAGATGATGATAAGATGAAGATAGAACTTCTATCATCTGCAACTGTAACAATTAATATTGAAAGGAATTAGAAAAATGGGTAAATATTTTGGAACTGATGGTTTTAGAGGAGAAGCAAATGTAGACTTAACTGTTGAACATGCTTTTCAAGTTGGTAGATATTTGGGATGGTACTACTCACAAAATCACAAAGCAAGGATTGTGATTGGGAAAGATACAAGAAGAAGTTCATATATGTTTGAATATGCGCTTGTTGCTGGTTTAACCGCAAGTGGGGCAGATGCATATTTATTGCATGTGACAACAACACCTTCAGTGTCTTATGTCGTTAGAAGTGAAGAATTTGATTGTGGTATTATGATTTCGGCTTCTCATAATCCTTATTATGATAATGGGATTAAGATCATTAATGGTAATGGTCATAAGTTAGAAGCAACTGTTGAAAATCTAATTGAACAATATATTGATGGTTTAGCAGATTCAATTCCTTATGCAACTAAAGATAAGATTGGAAGAACTATTGATTATTCAATGGGAAGAAATCGTTATATTGGATACTTGATGAGTATTCCAACACGTGCTTTTAAAGATTTAAAAGTGGGACTTGATTGTTCAAATGGTTCTTCTAGTGCAATCGCAAAAAGTGTGTTTGATGCTTTAGGAGCGCAAACATATGTTATCAACAATGATCCAGATGGTACAAATATTAATACAAATTGTGGTTCAACACATATTGAAGTTTTACAAAAATATGTCGTTGCTAATGGATTAGACATTGGTTTTGCCTATGATGGTGATGCTGATCGCTGTATTGCGGTTGATGAGTTTGGTAGAGTCGTTGATGGTGATTTAATTCTTTATGTTTGTGGAATGGAAATGAAACGTCATGGTGAATTACTAAACGACACAGTTGTCACAACAATTATGAGTAATTTAGGTTTATATAAAGCTTTTGATAAAGCAGGAATTCTTTATGAAAAAACAGGTGTTGGAGATAAATATGTATATGAAAACATGGTTAAGAATGGACATTGCCTTGGTGGTGAACAATCTGGTCATATTATCTTCTCTAAACATGCAACGACTGGTGATGGAATTTTAACATCACTTAAGATGATGGAAACACTTGTTGAAAACAAGAAAACACTTGCTCAATTAACTGAAGATGTTGAAATATATCCTCAGTTATTAATCAATGTTCGTGTTACAGATAAAAAAACTGCTCAAGAAGATCCTGATGTTCAAGCAGCAGTACAAGCAGTGACTGATACTTTAAAAGATGATGGTAGAATATTAGTAAGAGAAAGTGGAACTGAACCTGTTGTTCGCGTTATGGTTGAAGCTAAGACTGATGAAATCTGTCATGAGAACGTTCTAAAAGTTGTGAACGTAATTAAAGCCAAAGGCTATGCTGTAGAAAAATAAAGTTTCACATATTATCATAAAACATTGCCATATTATATGGCAATATTTTGTATATAGTGATAGTGAGGTGATATAACATGAAATATCGTATTAATATTATTGATGATGAAAAAAATTTAAATGATCTTGTGAGAACTTATCTTGAAAAAGAAGGATATATTGTCTATTCTTTTTATACTTATGAAGAAGCATTGTTACATAAGGATGATGATGTTCATCTTTGGATTGTTGATATCATGTTAGATAAGAATAGTGGTTTTGATTTGTTAAATGAAATCAAAACTTATAAGCCTAATATGCCAATCGTTTTTATGAGTGCAAGAGATCAAGAATTTGATCGTATTATTGGACTTGAAAAAGGTTGTGATGAATACATCACAAAACCTTTTAATATAAAAGAAGTGATTTTAAGAATTCATAATATTTTAAAGCGTGTTTATAAGGATGATCCATCACTTATTCATATTGATGGTTATACAATTGATGAATCAAAGCGTAAAGTTTTATTAAATAAGGAAGAAATAGAATTAACCACAAAAGAATATGAATTATTATTATATTTTGTTAAAAACAAAGCGATTGCTATATCTAGAGAACAAGTTCTGACAAAAGTATGGGATGAGAATTACTTTGGTAGTGATCGTGTGGTTGATGATACTTTACGTAGATTACGTAAAAAGATGCCAGATTTGAATATTAAAACTATATATGGATTTGGTTATCGTTTAGATTAACATGAAAGAAAAACTTTCAAAAATAAACTTTCTTAAAAAACTTACTCTTGTTCAACAATTAATTGTTGTTTTATGTTTTGTAGGATTATTATTAGTGACGGTGTTAATGCCTATTATTGATTATAATTTAAATTCTATTATTGATAATCAAATGTATGAAACATTAACACAATCACAAGATTTGGTTATTTATGATTCTATTATTCCAGATAATAAACGTGCAAAACCTACGTTTCATATTATTTATGATAGTTATACAAATGCATTTATTGATTCAAATGTTTCTTCTCAACAACTTGTTGATAACTTGTATACCTTTTTATTTCAAGATGATTTTACCAAGATTATTAATGATTCAAAAGCAAATGTTGGCTCTTGTATTCAAAATAAAGGACATTATAATAACCAAAATTATTATTATATGATAACAAAATATAATCAATCTAGATATTTGATTTCAATAGTAGATAGTGATTATTCAATTGAATTAATTTCATCTATTAGAAATCAAGTTGTCTATATTCAATATGGTTTCTTTGTAATATTTGCGGTTGTTATGATTATTTGGGTTTTAAGTTTAATTAATCCTTTAAAGAAGATAAAGAATCATATTGATATGATTAAAGAAAGAAAGAAAAGTGTATTAGAGATTGATAGAGATGATGAAATAGGGATTGTATCTAAGGCTCTTATTGATATGAAAGATGAGTTAAATACGCAAGAGAGTATCAAGGAAGAAATGATTCATAATATCTCTCATGATTTAAAAACACCTATAGCACTTATTCAAACTTATGGACAAAGTGTTAAAGATGATATTTATCCATATGGAGATAAGAATAGTTCAATGGATATCATTCTAGAAAATGCTGAAAGATTAGAACATAAAGTCAAATCATTCTTATATTTAAATAGATTGGATTATTTACAAGGCGAAGATCAAGATATGACTTCTATTGATATGCGTCAGCTTATTGAAAAAGTTGTCAGTCAGATGGATGCTTTAAAGCCTGAAATAACTTTAGAAACTCATTTAGATGATATTTATTTTATTGGTGATGAGGAACATTGGCGTGTGGCGATAGAGAATATTATTGAAAATGCATCACGTTATGCGACGAAGCATATTTCTATTACTCTAAAAGATAAATACTTAGAAATCTATAATGATGGCGATCATTTAGATGAAGAAACATTACCTTTCTTATTTAATGCATATGTAAGAGGTGTGAAAGGACAGTTTGGATTAGGTTTATCCATAGTCAATAAAATAGCTTCTATGTATAATTATGAAGTGAAAGCATTGAATAAAGAAGTAGGAGTGAGTTTTATATTTGAAAAGAAATAAAAAGGACTGTGCTAAATCAATAGTTTTTTGACTATTCAGGATTTCAGTTCTTTTTTTATAT
>CAZWXH010000098.1:0-6726 GCA_964637725.1 uncultured Coprobacillus sp.
TAAAAAAAGCATCGATTTTATCGATACTTTTTCATTTTTTTATAATTGTTTTTCTTGAGCAAGTTTCATCATCGCAATTGAACCTCTAATTTTATAGAAACTTTTTGCGATATTTAATCCATGATCACCAATACGTTCAAAATCAATAAGAGTTTCTGTATATAAAGCACTATGCTCTGGTATACATACTTTATTTCTTAAACGATTTAATTGATTAAGCGAGAATGTATGATTTAATTTATCAATACTTTCTTCAATAACATCAACAACCTCAACTAACTCAGATAATTCATCATGCGTTAGAATAATAAGCTCACTTAACATTTTATTAGTAATATCATTCATAACTTTAATTTCTTCAATAGCTTCAGGAGAAAATTTCTCTTTATTATCATGAAGATGTTTTGCTCTATTCGCTATATTTGCAGCATGATCTCCGATTCTTTCAATGTCAGCAGAAGTCTTAACAAATCTCTCTACTGTATCAGCGGTTTCAAAAGGGAACTCTAAACTAATCGCATTTGTTGTAAAACGAATAATCTCTTTATTTAAGAAATCTGTATATTCTTCATCTTTTATTAATCGTTCATATTCTTTTTCATCAAAATGTTCAATTAAATCAAATGACCTCTTTACATTATTTTTAACAACATCTAACATATTTTGAGTTTCATTAAAGATTTGTGTATTTGCGATAACACTTGTACCAATTAAGAAATCATTAGTAAAGATATTAAAGTCTAAGAATTTAACAACACGTTTAGGTTCTAATCCTGGTTTTTCTGGAAGGATTATATAAGCTAATTTAACTAAATGTTTCCCAAAAGGTAATAACATAGCAGTTGTTGCAATGTTAAATATTGTATGGACATTGGCAATTTGTGCCGCCACATTCGTTGGCGTTAAAGATTGCACAAAACTAGCAAATGGTGTCACCAAACTAATAGCCACAAAAATAACTGTTCCTATAATATTAAAGGATAGATGTAATATGGTTGTTCGTTTGGCATTACGATCAGCGCCTAGACAAGCCAAGACTGCAGTAATACATGTTCCAATATTTTGTCCAAATAAAACATATATCGCGGAAGGCAAACTGATAACGCCACTCATCGCTAATGCCTGTAAAATACCAACAGACGCCGAGGAACTCTGAATAATAGCAGTAAATATAGCCCCGACAGCAATTCCAATCAATGGGTTTTCAAAAGTGGAAACAATACTTACGAATTCTGGTGAACTTCGTAATGGCACCATTGCAGCTGACATCATTTCCATCCCCATAAATAATATCCCTAATCCTGCAATAATTGTTCCTAAAGCATCAAGTTTTTTACTTTTGAAGAAAGCGATTAAAACAACTCCAGCAAAAGCAATAACTGGTGCCCAAGCAGTAATATCAATCGCAATTAATTGTCCTGTAATGGTCGTCCCAATATTGGCACCCATAATTAACCAAACGGCATTTTCTAATTTCATTAATCCAGCATTAACAAACCCAACAGTCATAACTGTTGTTGCAGAAGATGATTGAATCAATGCCGTAATTAATGCTCCTACAATAACCCCAACAAAACGATTTGCTGTTAGTTTTTCTAAGATCATTTTCATCTTATTTCCCGCAGCAAGTTCTAAACCGTTAGACATCATTGTCATCCCATATAAGAATAACGCTAGACCACCTAACATCGCAAATATACTCGTGATATCCATATTTTCCCTCCCAATTATATTGTTCACAATATCATACAATTTACGCAATGTAAATAATCTTAACATAATCTTAACATTTCTTTTTGGCTATTTTAGACAAAAAAACATCTGTTTTTTTAACAGATGTTATAAATCACAAATCCCTGTATTTTCTCCATACATGAAATACCAGTCTGAATTAAAGTCATCAACTGCTTTTTCAATATTTGGATTTTTAAAGATAGCTTTTAATACATCAACTGGTGCAGTAATCGCATGGGCTCCATAATTAAATGAATCTTTCACTTGTTGAACCCCTTTAAAGCTAGCAGCTATAATTTTACAATCATATCCATCCATTGTAATACGAGATGATAATTCATTAATAAGTTCCATTGGATCAGCACCTAAATTACCAATACGATTTACATATGGCGCAATATAATCTGCCCCTGCCTCTAATGCTACATATGCTTGCATTAAATCATAAACAGCTGTTGCTGTAACCTTAATACCTTCAGCTTTTAAAATCTGAATTGCTTTGACTCCCTCATATGAAACAGGCACTTTAATATAAACTTCTCTATCAATTTCTTCTAATATACGATGGGCTTCTTTAACCATTGTATCACAATCCTTAGAAATCACTTGAACATGTAAACTTCTTTCTTTACCAATGATCTTTCTAATTTCTCTCATATGATTAAAGAAATCTTTTGGGTTTGTTTGTTTAACAATTGATGGATTACTTGTTACACCAACTATTGGCATGTATTCTACCATTTCCTTAATATCTTTTAAATCTACAGTATCGATAATAAATTCCATTTGTTTTTCTCCTATTCTTTAATTAAGTTTTTTATCTTTGCTTGATAAACAATATTATAGAAATGATTCATTTTTTCATTATCAAACATTTTATAATGTTTATCTAATCCATATTCAAGATCAACTAGTTCATATTTAGATGAAGCTAATGGATTATAGTTCAATAATTCATATTTAACTTCTGGATAAATACTGACTAAAAATCTTGAAATTGCTGTGATATTTTCATCAGTAGCACTTATTGAAGGTATCAATGGTGTTCTGATAATCACTTTATCCTTATATTCACTCTCTAATATATATTGTATATGTTTTTTAATGATTTGAGAAGAGACTCCCGTATATTCTTTATGTTTTATTTCATCATATATCTTCATATCCGCATATATAAGATCTAAATAAGGCAGTGCCTCTTTAAGCAACGCCAATGAAGTATACAACGAGGTTTCAATCGCAGTATGAATACCTTCATCTTTTAATCTTTTTAATAATTCAATCACAAACTCACCTTGCATAAAAGGTTCTCCACCTGACAAAGTGACACCACCACCATGTTTATAAAACACTTCATCTTGCTTGACTCTTTCAACTAATTCCTCCACAGTATAGGCTTGACTATCATATTGAATCGAAGATGAAGGACAAGCCTTAATAAGGTTATCAAAGCTTCCTTGAAATTCAAGACTAAAGTAAGGTCTATCATCATAAGTCATTTGATTTTCCTTTGATGCTTTCTTACATAATCCACAATGAATACAATTCTTCTTAAGATAAATTGGTCTTTGTTGAGGGGATAATCCCTCTGGATTTTGACACCAAAGACATCTTAGTGGACAGCCTTTAAAAAAGATTGTTGTGCGAATACCATGACCATCATGTGTCGCAAAGCGATTGATATCAAATACAGGAGCTTTAGATATCTTCATAGCTTGTTCTCTCAATGATTTCATCCTGAAGTTTTCCAGCTAATTCAGTAAAATAAGCTGTATATCCAGCAACTCTTATAGTTAATGTTGGATGTTTTTCTGGATGTTGTTTTGCGTCAATTAAATCTTCTTTGTTGACTACATTAAATTGAATATGGGGAATTTCTAGGTCTATGAAGGCACGTAGAAATGATTCGAATTTATTGATTTGATGATCATTTTTAAAGAATTCAGGTAAAAACTTCATATTGAGTAATCCACCATTTGTAGTGAGAGAATTATTTAAACGTGATACTGATTTAAGAACCGCAGTTGGTCCTTTCAAGTCACGTCCATATACGGGAGACATCCCACCATCAGCTAAAGGTTCTAAAGCATTTCTACCATCAGGTGACGCTCCAACATTCTCCCCCATTGGAACATGCGCTGAGACAGTATACATTCCTGTATGATAAAGTCCTCCACGATAGTTCTTATAATCTTTCATTCTTGCTCTGAAATACTCGGCCCATTTAGCGCCAAGACGATCAACCCATTCAATGTCGTTC
Source organism: uncultured Coprobacillus sp. (assembly GCA_964637725.1). GTDB lineage: Bacteria > Bacillota_I > Bacilli_A > Erysipelotrichales > Coprobacillaceae > CAZWXH01. Next base: position 3,995 of record CAZWXH010000098.1, read on the forward strand.
CCATACTTTGGTGCTTTATGGAGTAACATTGTTTGCGTTATCTCATGATTATCAAAGTTATCTTGCAATGACTGTAATAGTTCATGTTTAGTGATTATTTGTTCATCATATACAAGTTGTTTAATTGCCGCAAATGAGTCAGCTAGGTTTGCGACTTGAATCATTTGAATACCTGAAAGATTATACTTAGCCCCTCCACGTGTAACATCCAACCCTTTTTCTAAGCAATCATCAATAACAGTTGAAAGAAAAGCTGTTGGTAAACATTCTTGATGAATTCTTTCTACTATATTTTCTGCTTTCATCATTTCTTCTATAAAATAATCAATTTGTTGAATAAAGGCTTTTTCTAGATCTTTAAATGTTTCATATGTTTCAAGGCTACCTAAATCTAAACCAATTTGTTCATTGGTGATTAAACATTTTCCATGATTGAGAGTTAATTCTAAAGCTTTGTTTAAATTAAACATCGCTGCATCACTCCAACCAAGATTATTGCCATGTGTTGTTAATTCAACACAACCTACAATCGCATAGTTATAAGCATCCTCTTTCTCAATTTCTAAATCATTAATCAAGGTCTTTACAATAGCCTCATCATTAAAGAATTGTGGCATTCCACTGCCTTTAGAAACAACTTTAATTGCTTCATACATGAGTTCATGAGAAGAGTTCTTATTCAATCTTACTGACAGATTTGGTTGTGGTAAGCCAAGATGGTATTGAGCTTTTAAACAAAGTAAAGAGAGATCATTATAAATATCATTTCCATCTTTATCTAAACCACCAATTGCGATATTAAAACCAATTGGAAATCCAGCAAAATACTTTGCACTATGTTGATTTCTTAAGTAAACAATTTGATTAAACTTTAACCATAAGCACTCAAGCAATTCTAATGCATCTTGTCTATCTATCACATCAATTTCTATATCATGTTTATAATAAGGATACAAATACTGATCCATTCTCCCTGGTGAGAATGATGAAGCATTTGATTCCATATGCAATATCACAAATAAAAACCATAAAGATTGGACCGCTTCATGGAATGAATGAGGTGGTCTTTGAGAAAGATTTAAACAGTTATCAGCGACTTTTCTAAGTGATTCACTATATTCATCTTCTAACATCTCTTCAATCATATCATGATATCTTTTCATAAATGTACAAACACCTTCTAATACAATGATTGTACATTCATAGAACTCTTTTTTATCTTCATCACAAGATGCTAAACTCTTCTTTGCTTTTTCTATTAGACCACTTGGTCCAAGTTCTAACCATAAAGCTGAATCAGGACAAATATGACCTTGAGCATGATCTTTTTGATTAATCTTAACAACCTTAGACATCGCATCAATTTCTTTTCCATATGCTTCTCTAATCACATCCTCCATAGAATGTGTGTGCCAATATGGAAATATCTTTTCTTTAAACTCTTTAATATCTTCATCTTTAACTAAAAACCTATCTTGAGGTCTTGTTGGTAATGTTTCAATTTCTTGATTCACCCAAGAACAACCACTCTCAGGAAACACAACACCAAATCGTTCACCCTTTGTTCTATTACCAACAATGAGTTCTTCTTTTTCAACACCAATTTCAAGTTCTTCTAAAGCTGCCCTTAAAGAAAGTGCTCTTTTTTTAGGAACAGACAAACTTTCATTTTCTTGATAGACTCGCGTAATAATACGGGCCTGCTCTATTGAAGCATAACGCGGTTGATTCAACATTTTTTCTTTTAAAACATCTATTCTTTTTGTTTTATACAAATTATCCATGACTACCTCCTATACAATCGTTAGATTATAACCTTCTATTGCTTCACTCATCTTCGATGATAAAGCCTTAGAGATAATGAGACTATAAATATCATTTAAAGATGCAAATACATAATTTCCTTCTTCCCTTAACTTTCTTTCTTCACATAACAAATAAGTTTTAGAACTTTGTTTAATAACTGCTTTTTTCATACAACCATCATCAACATGATAAGTAGATAATTCACCATTATAACAATCAACTCCAACTACTCCTAAAAATGCTTTATCTATTTTAAAAGATTGGATGAGTTGCATTGATAAACTCCCACAAAATCCATCACCATCTCTATTTAATTCTCCACCAATAAATATTAAAGAAATATGTGTTTGACTTAAAATATTTAAGACATCAATCATATTGGTAATGACAGTAATATTAAAATCTGATTCTTTGAGTAACTTTGCGATTTCAATACTTGCAAGTGAGATATCTAAAAAGATAGTCTCTTGATCTTCAATTAATTGAATCGCTTTTTTTGCTAAAATGATTCTTTCATCATTTGGTGTTTTCTTACGATCAGAAGTCTTATACAAATGCGGATTTTCACGAACCCGAACTGCTCCACCATATGCTTTTTTTAGTAATCCTTTATTCTCTAAAAGAGTCAAATCTTTTCGAATACAATCTTCAGTGACATCAAACTGTATACTTAAATCCTTAACTCTAATACTTCCCTCTTGATTCACTATATTCACAATACAATCTTGTCTTTCCTGTGCAAACATTATTATCACCCATTCTTATTTTATATTATTTATTCTAACTTCATCCTTATTATACCTTAAATATAGAATATATCAATATAAATAAATACAAAACAATACAAAACAATTCATTAACTATTATTAATATAAAAAAACAGAAGTTTTACCTTCTGTTCTTTAAATCTTTTTTTATAAATTGTT
>CAZWXH010000099.1:0-6693 GCA_964637725.1 uncultured Coprobacillus sp.
ATACGAGATGGAATGATGTGACTGGAGTTCAGACGTGTGCTCTTCCGATCTAGCTTCACAAGTTGCAGTATTATAATAATTAAATCCGATAAAGTCAGGATGACCACTCTTTAGTGCTTCTTCATCACCTGGCGCGAATTCAGGAGTTGCGTCATGTTCTTCTAACCAAGCCCATACTAAATTATTATAAACACCATAAACTGCCATATCTAAATATAACCAGTTTCTAACAGCATTATAGTTTTGTGCAGCTAAATTATCTTCAGGTTTACAACTTGCTGGATATACAAGTGAAATATTTGGTGCTGGACCAATTTTAGAACCAGGGATCATTTCATGACATAATGCCATTGCTTTTGCTTGAGCAACTAACATATGATGATTTTGTTGATAGATTTCTTTTAATTCATTAGTACATCCTTCAGGAATAAATAAAGTTCCAATAACCGGACCTACTAAAGTTAACATATTTTGTTCATTAATAGTTAACCAATATTTAACTCTATCACCGTAGTTTTCATACATAACTTTCGCAAAGTTTAAGAACCAATCAACAGAATCAGGATTAGACCATGAACCACGTTTATCTAATGCTGCTGGCATATCAAAGTGAAACATTGTTACCAATGGTTCAATTCCATATTTTAAACATTCATCAATAACATTGTTATAATATTCAATCCCTTTTGGATTAACAGCTCCAGTTCCTTCTGGAAGAATTCTAGACCATGCGATAGAAAAACGATAAGTTTTAAATCCCATTTCTGCCATTAAAGCAATATCTTCTTTATATCTATGATATTGATCTGCACAGACAGTTAATTCTGAAGTTCCTTCAGGTACTTTTTTAACATCTTGACATGATGGACCTTTTCCATCTTCTAAGTTAGCACCTTCAACTTGGTATGCTGATGTACTTGCTCCCCATAAGAAATCTTGAGGAAATGGTTTTAAATTTTTGTGTAACATATCTAATCTCCTTTGTTTTTTTTATACTTACAAGCCCATTATACATAAATTCAATGAATGAACTGATTATTTCCAAATAATGAAAAACATTTTTATAAAATGAAAAAACAGAATTTCTTCTGTTTTAATCTTGTAGCATTTCCCATTGTTCTAAAAGTTGTTCTAACTTTGTATTATATTCATTCATATCATTAATGATTTTGTTGTATTTTTGATAATCATTACAAATATCTTCATCATGAATGAATTCATTACATTCACCAATCTTTGTTTCTAAATCAGATATTTCTTTTTCTATTTTCTTAACTTTATTTTGTTGTTTACGAATTTCAGCTTGATTTTGTTTATGAACATCATAAGACGTATTTTTAATCTTTTCTATTTTTGATTCTTCTTTTCTTATTAAGTAACTATTATAGTTTCCAGAATATGTAATAGCATGATCTTTTGTCATTTCTACAACCTTTGAAGATAATTTATTAATAAAATATCGATCATGACTAATAAAAAGAATTGTTCCTTCAAAGGACATTAAAGCATCTTCTAGGACTTCTTTTGATTCAATATCAAGATGGTTTGTAGGTTCATCTAGAATTAAAAAGTTACACCTTGATAATAAGAGTTTCATTAAAACAATACGACCACGCTCACCACCTGATAAAATATCAATACTTTTAAAAACATCTTCACCCTTAAATTGGAAAGAGGCACAAGCACTTCTAATCTCAGTATTATTCATTTGTGGAAAAGTATCACTAATCTCTTGGAATATTGTTTTGTTTAAAGATAATGAAGAATGTTCTTGATCGTAGTAACCAATCATGACTTTACTTCCAAGTTTTATCTTTCCACTATAAGGAGTATAGTCTTGAAGTAAGATATGAAACAATGTTGTCTTTCCTATTCCATTAGGACCAATCAAAGCCACTCTTTCTTGTTTTTTAACTTCAAAACTAATATTTTCAAATAAAGGCTTATCAAATCTCATGGCAAGATCTTTGACTTTTAAAACATCATAACCCGATTCAACAAGTGGTTGAAATTGAATTTTTATAGCTTGAGGTAAAGCATCAGGACGATCTATCTTTTCCATTTTAGCTAATGCTTTTTCTTTACTCTCAGCTCTTTTTACTTGTTTTTCTTTATTAAATGATTTTAATAAATCAATGCTTTCTTGCATTCTTTTGATTTCTTTTTGATTATCAACATAATGTTTTAAATCAACATCACGATTGTGTTTTTTTATTAAGGCATATTCTTGGTATGAACATTTATAGATTGTTGATTTACCATGTTCTATTTCAATAATTTGATTTGTGACTTGATCAATGAAGTATCTATCGTGGGAAACCATAATAATAGCATGTGGGTAATTCTTTAGATAACCTTCAAGCCATTCAATAGATTCTACATCAAGATGGTTTGTCGGTTCATCTAACAATAATAGAGTTGGTTTAAGTAATAAGAGCTTTCCTAATGCTATTCTTGTTTTCTGACCACCAGAAAGAATACCCATCGACATATCCCATGTTTCTTCATCAAAACCTAATCCTTTTAAAACACCTTTAATTTGGCTTTGATATGTATATCCACCATCTCTTTCAAATTCAAAAGTAATTTGATCATATTCTTTCATAATATCTTCTAATTCTAAAGAAGTGGACATCAGTTGTTCTAATTCTCTAATACGTTTTTCTTTTTTTATAAGGGGCGTAAAAACATCTAACAAAGCATCATAAATGTTCATTGTTAAATCTAAAGTATTATGTTGTGATAAATAACCGATAGTTGTGTCTTTGTTTTTAAAAATATCACCACTATCATAGCTTTCTTCATCACAAAGAATTTTTAATAGAGTTGTTTTTCCAGCACCATTGACACCAATAATCGCTAATTTATCATGTTCTTCAATTTTTAATGTTATATCTTTAAGTATATCATTTCCTTGAAATGATTTTTTTAAAGATGAGCAAGCAAGTATCATATTTATCACCGTGATATATTGTAACATATTTATAGAGACAATCAAAGTTGATTAATTTAGTAAATTTGATGTTGAATGTTTATACACATTCTTGTATAATTGTATACAATAGTAGAAAGGGTGGATATTATGAACTTAGCATATCAGATTTTAAATTCTAAATTAAAAGCAGGAAAACTTGTTCCAGGGGAACAAATTTGTATACAGATAGATCAAACATTAACGCAGGATTCTACCGGGACAATGGCGTATTTACAACTAGAGGCAATGGAGGTTGGTCATGTTGCAGTAGAAAAGGCAGTGGCATATATTGATCATAACATGTTACAAACAGGTTTTGAAAATATGGATGATCATGAGTTTATTAGGAGTGTTGCGAAAAAGCATGGCATTACTTTTTCGAAGCCTGGGAATGGTGTTTGTCATCAACTTCAGTTAGAGAACTTTTCAAAACCAGGTCAAACTCTTGTTGGGAGTGATTCTCATACACCAACTTGTGGAGCGATGGGGATGATTGCGATTGGAGCAGGCGGTTTGGATGTTGCAGTAGCAATGGCGACAGGAAAGTATTATTTACAATGTCCTTCAGTAATTCAAGTTAATCTTACTGGTATAAAGGCACCTTGGGTGAGTGCCAAAGATATTATCTTAAAGGTTTTACAAGAGTTAAGTGTTAAGGGTGGCGTTAATAAGATTGTTGAATATACAGGTGATGGGGTTGCTTCTTTATCATTAACAGATCGCGCAACGATTTGTAATATGGGGGCTGAACTAGGAGCAACAACGTCTGTTTTCCCTACCGATGAAAAGACTTTAGAATACTTAAAACAACAAGGCAGAGAAAATGACTATATTGAAATGAAGGCGGATGATGATGCAACTTATGATCAACGTTTAGACATTGATTTATCTTCACTTGTTTGTATGGTCGCAAAACCACATAGTCCTGATGCTGTTGTTGAAGCGAGTGAATTAGAAGGGATGCATATTAATCAAGTCGTGATTGGTTCATGTACAAATTCTTCATTTGCGGATATGATGCGTGCTGCTAAAATATTAAAAGGAAGAAAAGTGGCTGAACATGTTTCGTTAGTTATAGCACCAGGTTCTTCAAGTATTCTAGCAATGTTATCAGAAAATGGAGCGTTGTCTGATATGATTCATGCGGGAGCACGTATTCTAGAGTGTGGTTGTGGACCTTGTATCGGGATGGGGCAAGCACCTTTATCAAAGGGAGTTTCTTTAAGAACAATTAATCGTAATTTTAAAGGTCGTTCTGGAACTAATGATGCTGGAGTTTATCTTGTTTCACCTGAAATTGCTGCCTTGTCAGCAATAAAAGGATGTTTCTCTAGTCAATTTGAAGACGATATGTATTTAAGTGATGTGCCAAGTACACCATTTATAAAGAATGCAAACTTCTTTATTGATGAATATGATGAAGATACGAAAGTATATATGGGACCTAATATTAAACCAGTTCCTAGAGGTGAGAAACTGACTAATGAAATAAAAGGGAAAATGGTTTTAAAAGTTGGTGATAATATCTCTACTGATCATATCGTACCATCTGATTCAAAGTTATTGCCATATCGTTCTAATGTTCCACATCTTGCAAAATATTCTTTTTGTAAAGTAGATGATCAATTTTATAATAGAGCAATTGCCAGTAATGGTGGTTTCATAGTTGGTGGTGATAATTATGGACAAGGTTCTTCAAGAGAACATGCGGCATTGGTTCCTAATTATCTCAAGATTAAAGTTGTCTTTGCGTTATCATTTGCGAGAATTCATAGATCGAATTTGATTAATAATGGAATTTTACCTTTAGTTATTGATAAACAAGGATATGATTTCTTTAACGGCCAAGATGAATATATTTTATTAGATGTAAAAAAAGCTGTTGAAAATAATACGAATGTAACTGTTGAAAATATGAAAACAAAAGAAAAAATAATCGTTGAATTATCATTATCTTCAAGAGAGAAGATTATGATCTTAGAAGGTGGATTATTAAATGCGATAAAAGGAGGTGCGTTTTAATGAAAGCTGTTTTAATACCAGGGGATGGAATTGGGCCGGAGATTTCAAAAAGTGTAGAAATGATTACGAAGGCTATGAAAGTAGATATTGAATGGGTGACTTATCTTGCTGGAGCAGAATATGCTCAAAAAACAAAGGAAGTATTTGAACCAGGTTTAGTAGATGCAATCAAAGAATATAAATGGGCTTTAAAAGGTCCTACAGCAACACCTATTGGGACTGGTTTTAGAAGTGTGAATGTCGCTTTAAGACAACAATTTAAAACTTATGCTAATGTCCGTCCGATTCTTTCTTTTAAAGGAATTAAATCAAGATACGAAGATATTGATTTGGTTATGATAAGAGAGAATACAGAGGATTTATATAAAGGTATTGAATATATGGTGACTCCTGATATTGCTAATGGAGTTAAGTTAATTACGAGAGATGCTAGTCTTAAGATTTGTCGTTATGCATTTGAATATGCTAAAAATAATAATCGAAAAAAAGTAACTGCAATTCATAAAGCGAACATTATGAAATATACTGATGGATTATTCTTAGAAGCCTTTAGAGAAGTCGCAAAAGATTATCCGTCAATTGAACCACAAGAAGTTATCATCGATAATATGTGTATGCAGTTAGTTATGAGACCTGAAACATTTGATGTTTTGGTTGCACCTAATTTATATGGTGATATCGTATCAGATTTATGTGCGGGATTAGTTGGTGGATTAGGATTTGCGCCAAGTGGAAATATTGGTGATGAGTATAAAATATATGAGGCAGTACATGGTAGTGCCCCTGATATTGCAGGAAAGAACATTGCCAATCCAAGTGCCCTATTATTGGCATTTGCTTTAATGTTAGAAGCCCTCGGTCAATTAGAGAAAGCTAATCAATTAAGAATGGCTTTATCTAAAGTTGTTGCTGAAGCAAAGTTCACAACACCAGATATTGGTGGACAATCTTCTACAACTGAATTTACTCAAGCAATTATAGAAAAATTATAGAGGAGGAATAAATATGCCATCACATAGTTTATTTGATCAAGTATCGCATGGATCATTAGGTAATAAGATTTTTGATATTTTAAGAGATCGTATTTTAAATGAAGAATATGAAAATGGACAAAAGTTAAATGAGTTATCTTTAGCCAATGAATTAAAGATAAGTCGAACACCTATTAGAGAAGCATTAAAACAATTAGAACTAGAAGGTTTGGTTGAAAGTATTCCTAATAAAGGAGTCTATGTCAAAGGGTTCTCACCAAGAGATATTGATGATATGTTTGAAATTCGTTTAGCTTTAGAAGGTTTGGCTATTCAACTAGCAATTGATAGAATGGATGAAATTCATCTTGCTAAAATTAAAGATGTTTATGAACTTATGGAATTTTATACATTAAAGAATGAACAAGAAAAGATTAATGACTTAAATATTCTTTATCATGAGACAATTTATCAAGCAACTCAGTCTCAATATTTTGAACAGTTATTGAAGGATGTTCACTATTATGTATCGGTCACAAGTCGTCATTCTATTACGCAACCAGAAAGGCTAGAAACGGCTTTGAAGGAACATAAAGCGATTCTTGATGCAATAATCACAGGAGATAAAGAAAAAGCCAGAGATACGATACAAAAGCATATTAGAAAGACACAAGTTTTAGTGAGAAACTATTATGCTCATAAGAAGAATAAAAGAGATGGATAACC
>CAZWXH010000100.1:0-1917 GCA_964637725.1 uncultured Coprobacillus sp.
ATGTTTTTGAACATGAGCCTTTATTAGAGGATGATGTCTTATATCAAATTCAAGAGATGGATAAAGTGATTTTTACACCACATATTGCATGGGGTTCTGTAGAAGCAAGAGAAAGACTTATTCATGAAGTTTATTTAAATATTCTTTCATTTTTAAAAGGTGAAGAAAGAAATATGGTCAATTAATATGTATGGACTAACTATGATGTTAATATGGGCTTCTATTGTTATCAATAACGAAGGCTCAAAAAAAGCAGTACTTTTCAATATAAAAAACAAAAATATTTTGATTAAGTTATTGATTATAGCTTTTGGCGTTATGGGTCTTGTTGTTTTGGTTATTGATCCTTTTTGGTTACAACCAAAAACAATGACATCTTTCCTTGAATTTATAGATAATGCTTGATTTAGTATTTTGATTATATTTTTAACTTTGAGCATCGGTATTGAATATAAGTTGGATAAACCAATTTATGTAATAAAGAGTAAATTAGTCATTAATGTAATCACTATATTATCTTTGTTATCTATTATCGTATTGTTTCTTATAAGATTATAATGGTAAGACTTCTTAGGAAGTCTTTTTTTCCTTATAATAGTTGATAAACTTGAACAAAGAGTTTATGATAGAAACTATATTTATAAAAAAGGAGGAGTCTACATTTAGTAGCAAAGAATGTACGGTCTTATGATCGGAATTAACGCCTGTGGACTAGAAATGAGGACGAAGCAGGAAACCGCTATGAAGTAGCAATGATTATGGAACAAATTATTATTGTAGGTATTATTATTGCATTGGGTATTTATGTATTTAAGTTTTATCCTTTTGAAAAAGGAAATGTATCAAAGTTAGTGATTGCTTCAATCTTTATTATTCTAACAGCAATATGTAAAAGATTAGCAATTATGATTCCGTTGTTTGGAACAGAAAGTTTAAAGATTGGATTTGAATATATTCCACTTATGTTAGCAGGATATCTTTTATCTCCAAGCTCTGCTTTTTTAATTGGGTTTTGTAGTGATATGATAGGTCTTATCTTGGTTCCTACTGGATTTCCTTTCTTTGGGTTTACTTTAGGAACAATATTAGTCAGTGTTATTCCCTCACTTGTTAAAGAGAACTTACAAAGTGTAAAGGAAAAGACTGTTCAATATATTGCCAATGGTATTGTATGTTTTATGGGCTTAGGGGCATCACTCTACATATACACCCTTAAAGAAGTGGATATATCTGGAAAAATATATCTCTTAACTTCACAAAATAAAATTACTCTTATCTCTATTTGTATTGCTTTAACAGCTTTATTTATAGTTTTAATTCATATTATTAAAAAACGTGTTAATATAGAGGAAGCTAAAGAGTTTTCAACTTGGATATTATGTGTTATTCTTGTTGAACTCGTTGTCACTTTATGTTTAACACCTTTATGGTTAGATATTATGTATAAGATACCATTTGTAGTATCACTATGTATTAGAATCATAAAAGAATGTGCAATTTTACCATTAGAAATATTTATTGGTTATTCTCTCATTAAATTGATGAAAAAGATTATAGTGAGAATAGATAAAGTATAAAAAATCAGGCGCTCCTTATGGAGGGCCTGTTATTGTTTGAAAGATACTTTTAAAAGGTGAATTAATGAAGAAGATTGATAACTATCAATAATAGCGCCTTGGATATCTTGAGGGGATATCAAAATCCCATCTAATTGACATGTTGATAAGTCTACTTTATAGAGTGAAGAATGTAAGAATTCACATTGTCTAAGTTGACAATCATCAAATGAAGTTTGATTTAATCTTGTTTCTAATATGCTGGCATTAGAGAAATCACAACTAACAAATTGAACTTCTTTATTTTTCATAAAAGAAAGATTCATAAATGTGCATTGACATTCTTTAAAAGAAACATCAT
>CAZWXH010000100.1:2017-6691 GCA_964637725.1 uncultured Coprobacillus sp.
ACATTGCTTAATATTCCATATCCAACACATACACCAAGTCGAGAAGAACTTTATCAGATGTGTCAAGAATTATCTTTACAAGGACCTTCTCATATCGTGGTCACTGGTATTTCTTTAAATGAAGAAGAAATCCTTAATTATGTTTTTTCAAAAGATCAAAGTGATCATATGATTATTGTCAAACGTATTGGTGAAGATCGTTGTGGAACTGGCGATGTGATTGCAGCACTTATTGCTGGATATTATATGAAAGGTTATCCTATTGATCAATGTGTACGTAAAGCGACAGATTTTGCATCACGTTGCATTCAATATAGTGAAGAGATATCTTTGCCTCATCATTATGGATTACCATTTGAAGAGTATTTATACGAATTAGGAAAGGACTAGAAATAGATATGTTATATATGACAAGAGATGATCGTCTTTTAAAACTTGAAGGGATGTCTAATACAAGAGACCTTGGGGGATATGAAACACAAGGAGGACAGTATAGTAAATCACATAAATATATAAGAGCTGCTGCTCCTAGTAATGCATCATCTTCAGATATTGAAACTTTAAAAGACCATGGTGTGAAAGTTGTTATTGATTTAAGAAGTGATTTTGAAAAAGAAAAGCAAGTGAATCCTTTTATTGATGTTAAGGATGTTGATTTTTATGAAGTCAATTTATTTGATTCAACCAAAGCATCTGTTGTTCCTGAAGAAATAAAAAAGTATAAAGATTTAGGTGGTGTTTATATTTATACTCTTGAATCAATGAAAAATAAGTTTAAAGATATATTTGAAATCTTTTTACAGTATCCTTATGATTGTGTTATGTTTCATTGTTCAGCTGGTAAAGATCGTACAGGTGTGATTGCAGGGTTGTTATTAGATTTAATAGGATGTCATGAATATGACATTGTAAAAGACTATAGTGAATCTTATGAGAATAATATTGAAATCAATAATGAATTATTGAAATTAATGGATAATAATGCTTCAGATTTCTTAAAATCTTCACCACGCTTTATGATGGAAATGTTAGATTATTTGCGTGAAAATTATGGTAGTGCAAAGGAATATTTAATACAATGTGGACTGAGTAGTGATGATGTTGAACAAATAATTGAAAATTTTATCATTTAAAAAAAGAAAAATCCCTTTTACAAGCGTATATATAAGTAGGAGGGCTTTTTTATGAATAGAAAATTAACGTTAAAAGAAAAGGATAGAATTGTAAAGAATATTTATAAAACATATCAAAGAGCACAACTCGATATCTTATATATGAGTCAACATTACAATCACTATCCACAAATTGATTTGTTTAAAGTGATGGAAAAGGGTACATTATATAAGAAAGCAGATGCTGCTTTTTTAAGACATGTAGAAAGAAAACAAGATTTAGAAAGTTTTGTTGGAATTGTTAATCAAATACATACTCATCTTTCTAGAGAGAGTTTTTCTTTTTTGGAGAATGAATATTTAAATTTTTATGATACAAATTGGTGGTATCCTCTTTTTTCTAAAGCTAGCTATTATCGTATGAAACATCGCGCACTTGATGAGATGTTAGAATATGCCAAAACATTTTGGGATGACCATGAAATATTACGATTATTAAGGTAACTTGCATAAGCGGATAAAATTGTATATAATACCGATAGATTAAAAAAGGAGATAAAGACATGATTAAGAATTTGATTGGTGGAATCGCGGTTGGAATCGCAAATGTTATTCCCGGTGTAAGTGGTGGAACGATGATGGTTATTCTAGGTATTTTTAATAGAACAATGGAAGCAATATCTGGAATATTTAAAAAAGATAATATGAAGCGTAAAGAGGATTTTATTTTCTTGCTTCAAGTCTTATTAGGAGCTGCTGTTGGAATAGTTGTCTTTGCGAAGATTTTAGAATTCTTATTTAATAATTATCCGACACAAACAATCTATTGGTTTATAGGATTAATTGCCTTTAGTATTCCTTTGTTTTTAAAGAGTGAAATGAGTGATCAAAAAGCCAAATGGATTCCCTTAATTATAGGAATGGCAGTTATCTTTGGTTTAGAATTTTTAAATCCTGGTGAAGGCAGTACGAATGTCAATCCAGCTTTTCCTGTGGTCACTTTAGAATTATGTATCCGTATGATTATCGTGGGAATTATTGGTGGTGCGACGATGTTAATGCCAGGAGTGAGCGGTTCTATGGTTTTATTGATTATTGGTGAATATTATTTATTTAAATCTTATTTAGCTAATGTCACTTCTTTTGAAATGAATATTTTGATTCCTTTAACTTTTGTTGCAATTGGAATTGGTATTGGTATTTTATTAAGTGCTAAAGTCTGTGAATTCTTTTTGAAAAGATATAAAGCAAGTTTTTTAAGTTTTATTTTAGGTTTAATTATTGCGTCTTCAATCGTGCTTATTCCTTTTGATAGTCAATATGATATCTTCATTATTATATCTTCGATGGTCGCACTTATATTTGGTGGAGCAATTGTTTTAGGATTAGGAAAACTTCAATAAGTAGCGGATGCTACTTTTTGTTTTAGAGAGGGTTAAATAATATGAATGTAGAGATTATTAATGTTGGAACAGAGTTATTGTTAGGTGAAGTCATCAATACCAATGCAACACAAGTTCAAAAGATGTGCAAAGATCTTGGCTTTAATGTTTATCATCAAACAGTTGTTGGAGATAATAGTGAGAGATTTTTAGAATGTCTGAAGATTGCTTTTGATAGAGGTGCTAACTGTGTCATTACGACTGGTGGCTTAGGACCAACAACTGACGACTTAACAAAAGAATTATCAGCAAAGTTCTTAGGTTTAGAAATGATTTATAATCAAACAGAAGAACAAAAGGTTGATAAGAAGTGCAAATATATTACTGGTAATGATGATGTACCTCAAAACAATTTCAAACAAGCGTATTTTCCTCAAGATGCCTATATATTAGAAAATAATATGGGAACTGCCAATGGTTGTGTTATGAAGAAAGATCAAAAAATGATTATCAATCTTCCTGGTCCACCTAAAGAAATATCTTATGTTATGAAATATTCTTTATATCCATATTTAAAAAAGATGAAAAAAGATAGGATTTATACTTTTGAGTATATGACTATGTTTATTGGAGAAAGTAAGTTAGAAGAAGTCTTAAGTGATCTTATCTTTAAACAACATGAAGTCTCTATTGCTTTATACGCTGGTGAAGAGACAGTCCGTATTAGATTAGCAGTAAGAAGTTTATCTCAAGAGGATGCTGATAAGAAAATGGAAGTCATTAAGCAAGAAATCTTTAAACGCATAAAGGAATATATAATTGTCGAAAATGATTTAAAACAAGTTTTATTAAATAATATGGTTCCTCTATCTTTAAAATACTTAAGTGATTTTAAATTAAGTGATGATTTTTTAATACCATATATCAGTCAAAATCCTTTAATTAATATTGTGATTGATAAAAGAGAAGATGAATTAGGTGAGGTTATTATCTTTTGGTTGAATGATTATAGCTTTGAAGTTCCCACTTTTGTCAAAGCACAATACTCTTATAATAAAATAGAAGCAAGATTTATTGCCCAACTTTATAAATACATTAAAACTATGAAATAAGAATTCTTATTTCTTTTTTTATAATAATTTATGAATTGCTCATAATAAGAATATGAAAGAGGATGTTTATGAAATATAAAATAGAAAATTGTTATTATGAATTAATTAAAGATATTTTAATGAGTTGGGATTCAGTGATAGAGAAGGTGGATAAATATAATGAGTCCGTTATTGTGACTTTAAAGTCAGGAAGTAGTCAAGATGATTTAATGTATATTCTCCAACATGGGCCTTTGTATACTTTTTGTAAAGAATCTTACATTTCTAAGGTGTAAAAGTATGGTATTTTTAAAAACTTTCCCTATCTATTTGGATTGTAAGTGTTTACAACTATAACTTTGTTAAAAGTTATGGATGAATTGGTAAATTTTTGAGCAATTTTGTTGATAAGGTATGAAAAGTATATATAATGGAAATTGTCCTTAGGGATTATATATGTCTCACATAATATAGAGATATATCAGCAAATAAAAAGTATTCATATGAGTTTATACTCGATTGATCATATGTTGGAAACAGCAGTCCAACGCATATAGAGAACAGCAGCTCTATAGATCACAAAAAAAAGAACGATTATTCGTTCTTTTTTTAATATCGATTGTGGACAAACTCTAAAAAACATAACATATCTTTGACTTCTAAATGTTCACCACTATCAAGAATAGCAACACCATTTAAGTAACCAAAGACTTGATGTTGATCAGATGATACGATAAGGGCAGATATTTTAGCGGCTCTATCAAGTAAAGGTGAAAATGTCATTTCAAAGCGTTTGTCACTTGAAGTGATTGTCCATTGTTCCATATGGTTTTTAGGAATGTGGAATGTGACATCATCAAGTTTGTGAGCTTTATAGTCATAGAAAATCATATTCTCGCTAGCAGCAGAATTATCCCCAAAACCATAACCAATATTAAAACCAAAGGGAATGTTATTGATATTCATATTTCCTGAACCCCAGTACCATGTATTATCATAAGTCCATACGCCACGGCCCCAATCCAAAGTTCCAAAATCACTTGTAGGATCAAAACTGTAAGTTTGATTATTAAATGAGATTGTTCCTGA
>CAZWXH010000101.1:0-6535 GCA_964637725.1 uncultured Coprobacillus sp.
GAAATTATCATAAAGACAGGATGAATATAAATATAACTTTATTCTCTCTGCGAGAAAAGAAGAGAAGCGTACTTTAACAAGTGAGTGGAATTATAAAATAATTCCTTTTCTCGTTGACTTGAATATTATTAAATAAATCATACAAAAAAATCGCATATCATTTGATAGCGATTATCCTAGTATTTATCTTTTCCCCACCACTCAGGCATGAGTTCTTCTAATGTTACGACTCTCTTGTTTTGATAGTCCATCAGTATTTGTATCTTCTTTGAATCTTTATGCAACTGCATCATAAGTTCTCTACAGCTTCCACATGGTGCTCCTACATTACCATCAGACATCACAGCAACAATCTTTGAAATTTCGTGTTCACCATGTGTAATCATATTATAGATTGCATTTCTCTCGGCGCAAATAGCAAGTCCGCATAGTGGCTCCACACATACTCCAACATAGATATTTCCCTTTTTTGTAACTAATGCAGCAGCGACTTGTCCGCCATATACAAAAGAAGAAATCTCTCTTTCGTTCTGAACAGATAATGCTTCTTGATATAACTTTTCCCATATATCCATAATAAATCTCCTTTTTTATTTAATCACTTCTTGAACATTTTGCAGCATCTATGGCTAATACAATCATTAAACAATACAAGGCGTTTTCTTCTTTTTCGATATCAATAACATAAGTATCAGAGAAATTCCAAACATCCTTAGACGCATGCATAATATGATTTGAATGACTATTTACATCATATTCCCATTCCCATATATCTCCATCAATTGTCCAATCATTACAAGTTAAATGGAATTTTGGTTTAAAAAATGAAAACTCTTTTTTGATTATTCCTATTTCAATTTCATTGACATACATAACAAAACAAGGGAGAAAACTTAATACAACTTCCTTAACCTCTCCAACTTTAACACCGATATGATTATAAATAGATAATTTATGTCCCCATGATAGTTCACCTTTAACAGTGTAAAGAACTTCATTATTTTCATCATATAAATCATAACTATCTAACCAACTAAAAATTCTTTGTTTAAATAATAATCTCATTAAATTAACTCCTTTTTTTCTTGTTCAACGAACATTTCTTTAATATAAAATGCAAGCATTAATGGAAATCTCTCTTCATATGCTGAAAGGTCTATGTTAAGAAGTTCTTTTATTTTATTAAGACGATAATGAATCGTATTTCTATGCATATATAACTTCTTAGCCATTAATTGAGGACTTCCGTCACATATAAGGTAATAGTATAAAGTCTTCTCTAATTCGCTATTATGTTGTTCATCATATAACTTTAAAGGAGACAACATATGATTATATAAATCATATAGAATTTCTTTATCATCAATTGAGAATAAAACTTGATAAATACCCATATCTTTAAAATAAACAATTGGTTGATAGAATTGAGTTGCCATATTTACAGCACTATATGCACGTTTATAACTCTGCATTATATTTCTAAAGTCACAAACTCTTGAACCTACTCCAATATAAATCTGCTTATCATCCATTCGCTTTCGAGAACGCTTATACATCTGTTCAACAACTTCTTCAAAATGCATTTCATCTAAATTATTAACTAATAACACAAAGTATCCCTCATACCAAAAACTGATATTAATGCAATCAATCTTCTCGAAATATAACTCTAGCTGAAAAGTCGCACGCCTTTTCCCAATAGTATCTAGTTGCGAAGAATCTTCAATATCAATAAATAATACCTGAAAATAACCATCAACATCAAAGGTTGAAGATAACTCAATCCTTGATTCTTCAATTTTCTTTCGATCATTAAAAGCATTTTTTACAAATTTAGAAACTTGACGATCTTCCCTTTCTGAATATAGACATCGCATACTAAAATCCTTAATTAAATCTGCCATATGAACATTCCAAGGTGATGTCATTAAAGGCAAATCATTTTCATTACAATACTCTATAATATCTTTAGGAATATCAAAGATATACTTACCTGTATTGATAATCAAACCTACACTATGATATTTCACCAGACACTCTACCAACCGTCTTAAAGATTTATGATCTTGAAAACCTAATCCAGTTGTTACGACAAGCTCCTTTCCCCATAATTGCTGAGTAATGAGCGTATCTTCAATAAGATGAACCCAACTAATTGAATTACCACACCCTTTTTTCCCCGCTAGTAAAGTAATCATATATTGATCTTGTGTTTCAACGAGTGCCTCTTCCAATGTAAACCCCATATCTTCCACCTCTTTTATTCCATTATATCACCAAATTGTGCTCAAAGCACAATAAAATTGCTTATTTTTATAGTTTTAACCCCTATATATATTTTATATATGTAATATAATGGATATGTAAACAAAATTAAATCTTAAAAATAGGGAGGGTTTATAATATGTACATGACTTATGAATATTATTTATTAACAAATTCTAATTATGATTACCCTGCTTGGGTAAAAAAAGAAGCTTACTTCAATTGTGAGCATTTCCAAAAAATATTCTCATTTTTCAAATTTATCAAATCATAGTATTTAAAAAGAAAGCAAATCCCCTTGCTTTCTTTTTTCTTTTATATACTTTGGATATTTTCACCCGTATGTAAAAATCCTACTTTATTAACAGCAATCACAACAAGTGGTACCATTATTAATTGAATAACAATCCCCGGTAATCCTGTTGTCACTGATAAAAGGACAGTATAGAAACTTCCAAATTGTAAATTGAACAACATCGCTGCCATTGTAATAATAAAACCATAGACAATTCTACCAGCTATCATTGCCACTAATAAAGAGACAATACTACCAAATTTCTTTTCATTCATTTTAAAATGATAGAACATCAAACCACTCACCATTCCATAAGTAGCAAGTTCACCAATCATAAAGAACACCATCGGAATACCAGGCATTCCTGTAAATACAAAACTTGTAAGTGGCGCAAGCACCCCTAATAATAGTCCGTATCCTGGTCCTAACACCATCCCTGCCATCATAATAGGTAAATGCATTGGTAAAAAGATTGAACCTGCTTGTTGCATTCCTATTAAATGAAACACTTGTGGTAACAGCAATGATAGTGCCAAACACATTGCTCCAAAAGTTATTTTTCTTACTTTCATAAAACATACCTCCTATTTCTTTTTATTCTATAATATCAATACTTTAAAATCAAAGTATATGACTTATATAATACTATACAAGTATAACACTTAGAGTTCACTTTAAGTCAAGTGATTTATACAGATTTATCTAAATCCATATTGAATATGTGGTACATAGGGTTCTTCTAAGTACAAAACTTCCTCATCACTTAACTTTATACTCATTGCTTCGATAGCTTCATCAATATAACGTATTTTTGAACCCCCTATGATTGGTGCAGTTATATATGATTTCGAAAGCAACCAAGCAAGAGCTATTTGGCTTGTTGAATAATTATGTTTATGAGCTAATTCATAAACTCTTTTAATTATCTCTTTATCATGCTCTAAAATATATTCATTTTGTAATTTCCCACTACCATCAGTTCTTTCATTATCGATTGGTTTGTTAAAAACACCGTGAGCCAAAGGTGAAAATGGTGCTAAAGCAATATTTTCATATTGACACATCGGAATCATTTCTTTTTCCTCTTCTCGATAGATTAAATTGATCATATCCTGCATAGAGACAAATTCACTCCAGCCATTTTCTCTAGCAACTGCATTTGCTTTAACAAATTGCCACGCATACATAGCACTCGCACCAATATAACGAATCTTACCCATTCTGACCAAGTCATTTAATGCTTCCATCGTTTCTTTAATTGGTGTAGTATAATCCCATCTATGAATAATATACAAATCAATATAATCAGTTTGTAATCTTCTTAATGAATTCTCCACTTCAGCAAAAATTGCTTTTCTAGATAATCCTTTCGCATTGCTTCCTTCATGCATTGGATAGTAGAGTTTAGTCGCGATAACAACATCATCCCGATTTGCATAGTCCTTTAATGCCCTACCCAAAATTTCTTCACATTCGCCTAATGAATAGTAATTCGCTGTGTCAAAGAAGTTTATCCCTTTATCTAATGCATGCTTAATAATTTTTCTAGCTTCATTTTCAGGGATACTTGCTTTGATGCCACCCCTATCACTCCCAAAACTCATACAACCTAAACCTATTTTCGAAACTTTTAATCCTGTATTTCCTAAATTAACATATTTCATAAGACACCTTCTTTCTTTTTGTATCATACAACTTAGAGTATACTCCATGTCAAGTGATAATAAAAACTTTATAGAAATTCTATAAAGTTTAGTATCCAAATACTTGTACAGCTTGTTTCATCTTGGCAATAATTTCAACTTGAAATGGACAGTTTCTTTCACATGATCCACACTCTATACATTCGCTAGCATGGTGTGCTAATAAATCATAGTGTTGTTTAACCGTTTCAGGTACTTCCCCTTGAGCAATACACAAATCTAGAAACTTATTCACACTGGCAACATCAATGTTTTTAGGACAAGGAGCACAGTGACCACAGTAAACACAATTACCTTCAAAGCTATGTTTTTTTACATGGGATAAAACTTCTGCATAATCTTTTTCTTTTACGCTTAAAGAACAATAAGCAGCAGCCTCCTTTAATTCATCTGTTGAATGACTTCCTGCCATTACACTTATAACTCCAGGTCTTGTTAAGCAATAGTGAATACATTGGGCAACATTCATTTTAACTTTGAATGGTGATAGTTTTTCATCTAATAAATCACCACCACCAAATGCTTTCATAACAGTTATAGCGATATTCTCATTTTCACAATAATGATACAATTCTTGGCGTATAGGATCAATGTTCACAAGGGGTTGTTGATAGTTTTCATCATCCCATAAGTCTTCTACATTATCACTTGGTGGTAACATATCATAACAAGGATTAATAGAAAATAATAAAACATCAATCAAGCCTATCTGAACGGCCTTTAAAGCAATTTTGGGATTATGAGAACTTATTCCAATGGACTTAATCATACCTTGAGTTTTTAATTCTTTAACATACTCGATAATCTCTCCTTGAAAGACCTCATTAAAATCTTTTTCACTATCAACATAGTGAATCATTCCTATATCTATATAATCTGTTTTAAGACGTTCAAGCATATCTATAAATCCAACTTTCGTCTCCTTTAAATTTCGTGTTCTTAAATATTGGTCATCTTTCCATATAGCACAAAGGTGACCTTCAATTATCCATTGATCACGCTTATCTTGAAGATACTTACCCACATGACTTCTCGCTATGGGATTTGGTGAATAAAAATCAATAAAATTAATACCTTGTGATGATGCTTCATCTAAAAAATGAGCAACTTCATCACATGATTTATTCATAAAACCTTCACACCCTAATCCTATAACGCTTGCTTTTAATCCAGTTCTTCCTAATTGTCTATATTCCATTGTTTCCTCCTATTTCAAAAATGTTTGATAATCTTGATAGTTTTTTTCAAGTAATTCTGGTGTATTTAAGCCATAAGGACACTGACTCATACATAAACCACAATGTGTGCATTTCTCAACTTTCTTCATCTCTGCTTGCCAATGTTCATTTAGCCAACCTTCACTAGGTGCTCTTCTTAACATTAAAGATATTCTCGCACATTGGTTAATGATAATACCTTGAGGACAAGGCATACAGTATCCACACCCTCGACAGAAATTACCAGCAAGTTCTTTTTTATCTTTCTCAATAATATCTTTAATTTCATCAGTTAATTGTGGAGGATTATCTTGGTATGATATAAATTCATCTAGTTCACTTTCCTTTTGAATTCCCCATATTGGCAAAGCATTATCATATTGTCCAATATATGCATAAGCAGCATCCGAACGTGTAATTAATCCACCAGACAATGCTTTCATACAAATAAATCCTACATTATGTTGTTTACATAAGTGAACAAGTTCTTCTTCTTTTTCGCTAGCAAGATAACTAAAAGGGAATTGTAAAGTATCATAGAGTTCTGATTCAATCGCTTCTTGAGCAACTTTCCAGCCATGATTTGTTAAACCTATGTGACGAATCTTTCCTTGTGCTTTTGCCTCCAACATCGCTTCATATAAACCACTACCATCATTAGGCTTTGGACAAAAAGAAGGGTTGTGAAACTGATAGATATCAATATAATCAGTCTTTAAAGACTTCAAGCTTTCTTCTAAATCACTCCAAAAACCTTCAATAGTTGTGGCCATTGTCTTGGTCGCAATAAAAATATCTTTTCTAACATCACTAAGTGCCAGACCAATTTTCTCTTCACTGTCGCTATACGCTCTTGCTGAATCAAAAAAACGAATTCCATGATCATAAGCTTTTCTTAATATAATTGTCGCTTGCTTTTTATCAACTCTCTGTACAGGTAATGCTCCAAAAGCATTCTTAGGAACAGTTATTCCTGTTCTTCCTAATGTTATCATTTCCATTATATAACATCTCCATTCTTATCTCTATCATAACACCTAAAGTGAACTATAAGT
>CAZWXH010000102.1:0-6528 GCA_964637725.1 uncultured Coprobacillus sp.
TACTTAAAGCACATTTATCTCAAACGAATAGAAAAACCTATTAAATGAAAAAAAGAATAGATAATCTATTCTTTTGATAAACTAAAGATAAACTAAATTAGTTCGGGATTTTGGCTTTCTATAAGATTACTCGTGGGTATATGATTTATCGCCTTCTTTTAGATTTTATAAACTGTTAGAAAAATGTCCTTGACTTTTGAACCAGTTTAAACTCCCAAGTTATTTTATAGCGTGGTTTTCTGAAACCACAAGTTATTTTGGATTACCCGAATTTATTGCTGATCCTTTTCCGAAAAACAATATCTTTAAACAATATAATAATTATATATTATTTTCTCATTAAACAAATTGCATGCTCTTATAACAATTATACTATCAATCAAAATTCTCTCTTAAAATAATCGTATTTCTGTGCTTGCTCGTTAAAAACTGCAACAAACTTTTTATCCCTTGATATATAAACTTTATAGTTAATATTATCTTCAATTATCTTACTAACCTCTAACTCATTGGATGGCATCTTTATATCCTCACTTGACGCACTTTTAACATATCCATAAAATGTATAGTCCTCAGTAATTTCATCCATGCGCTCCATTGTAGTTCCATAAATATATCCATCAATATTTATCATCGGCTTAGTAAAATTTCCATCAATTATGTCTTTTTTGGAATTACATTGATATAGACTAAATAGCAATATACCACTTAAAAAGACAATTAAAAGAACTATAATACGCTTATTTCGTAAATGACATATATCCATCTTGTATCCACTTCGATCCATTTTCAGCTACATATGCATAGTTAGTTAATGGATAAGTTTCAGATTTTTTATACCAAGGATTTCTGACTTTTACTGTTCCACCATTAATTCCATGCACAACTATTGCATGTCTTGATGAAGTATTTCCATTTTTATGAAAAGCTCCATAAATTGGTTGTTTTAATTTTAATTGTCCTTCAATAACTGAATATGTTAAGTTTGCAACCGCATTATATTCTCTAACTGTAATTCCAGCAAAAGCACGTGCATAATTTTTCACAACACTTCTAGGTATTCCGCTAGTAGATGAAACGCTACCAAATTGAGCAATTGTGCTTGCATAAACAAATGAATTTCCTGTCATATATCTAATTATATTTGCTCCAACATACCCTGCACACCACGGCAAAGAAATCTGTTGTTCCACATAATCTATAGCCAAATTATAATATGCTCTAGACTCTATTGCTCTCTCTACCTTCTTGGTTATATTTAAATATATATTTATACTCTTCCTATTATTAGTCTTTTTCATTTTTTTAAAAGACATTATCTCATTTTCAGAATACTGCTTATTAGCTTTCATGTCTTTAGCCCATACCTCCTGATAATCATCATTAAATAGCACTAGATTATCATTCGAAACTGCTAAAGAATATACTATATTTTCTGAAGATTTTAATTGATTAAATTCCTCAGCTAATCCCTCGCTTAGAACACTACTAAATTCTTGACCATCATAGTATACTCTACACACATAAATAACTTTATTGTTATAATATAGAGGATATAAAAAGAATCCATCATCTGATTGAGATTGAACTTTAATCCCACCACCTAACTTAACATTTTGACAGATTTCTATGTTATTATCTGTTTGCCCCAATAATAATTCATAGATATTTGTCATAACATATTTATCTACCTCTGAAGTGTCTTCCGTTTCAAAATACAAATGCTTTTCTCCAGTGGCTGAAGCAAAAGAAACATTACACAAAAACAATAGAAACACTAAAAGAAAACTTAAGATTTTTTTCACTTTTTTCTCCCACTAGCCTTTTAGGTTACCTTTCCTCTAATTTCTTAAAGATATTACCATTCTCACATAATTATATCATAGTTTATACATTCGTCACAAACACTTTTTAACACTATGTAATTTATAAAAAATATAGTAATCAAGTATTTTAATTTTTTTATCATCATCTAACATTTTATCAATAATAAACCCATTAAAATTCTATAAACTCTTATTCCATAACCATTAATGTTATCATTTTCTTTGAATGATTTTTTTCTACAATCACCTTTACTGTTTCATTCAATAGTATAAATAATATTATTATTTGTCTTCTCAACTAATCCACCGTGCCCGGATCTAAAACAATCACTTTTTTAGCTAAGCTTTGTGATGAAGAGACATTAATAACTGGTTTGAACATCAACGAACATAATGCAAATAACAAGACAAAGGGTATTACTTTTTTCATATCATCACCGTTAGTATTATATGAACAGTTCCTTATGATATGACATAATAGAGTAGAAGGAAAATAAGTTTATTTTCGTTCTTCCAGTTGCACAACTTACAATTACCAGCGAACAATTTCGACATCTTGGCTACCATTTGCATTGATTATGATAATGATCGTTATGCATTTCATTATTTATACTATCAAATATATTACTCATTTATTACCCCCCTTCCTAACTTATCTTATATATTAATAAAAAATTGGTTCTTGCATTCTCCAACATTTGATTGTTTTTTTAAAGTAAAAAAAGAAGGGATAAGTCATATTAAACAATATGATTTATCGCCTTCTTTTAGATTTTATAAACTGTTAGAAAAATGTCCTTGACTTTTGAACCATTTTAAAACCCCGAGTTATTTTAAATTCAATTATTCTGTAACCACTAGTTATTTTAGATTACCATTCTTTTTTTTGCTTAATTTCTTGAGAAATCTATTATTTGTTATCTACTCTTTCAAGCAAATAATCCGTTGTTGTGTTATAAAACTCTGCTAATTTAATCAAAATATCATACGGAACTTGTCTTGTTCCTGTTTCATAGTGTGAGTATGAACGTTGGCTTATATCAAGTGTTTTAGCCAGTTTTTCCTGTGTTAAGTCACTATCTTCACGCAAATCTTTTATCCTTCTTAAATACATAATCATTCAACTCCCATATATATTATAGTAGAGTGAAATGAAATTATTGACGAATAGAGCAATTTGTTCTATTATTTATATATAGAAAATTTATATTATACGGTATAAATAGGAGGAAAGAAAAATGGATAAAGACGGATCTAAAAAGGAAATTGAAAGAAGATTAATGAAAGTAGTGCAATCTATTTTTATTGCAAAGAATGAACACCCTGAGGCATTTGATGAATTAGGTATTATTATTGGACATCTTCAAAAAGCTATGAATATAATTGATGATTTGCCATTTGAATAAAAAAAGACAAATAAATTATTTGTCTTTTTTTATCGGATGTCTTAAAACAGTTTTTAAATTAAGTGGATTTGCTTTTCTTGGATCACTTAAATATATTTCATGATGATATCGTGTGTCAGTGATATCAAGTTTGTAGCCTTCTTCTTGCATATATTGATGCATAAGTTCAACCGTTTTTGGTTCTTCATCATATGAACCTATATGCATACATTGAACACATAATCCCTCATCATATGTAAGATATTCTACTTTAGAAAAATCTAATCCCTTCTTTTTTGAAGCTGTCTCTTTTGCCCACATAAAATCGTCTTTTGAAATAAAATCAGGAATTCTTATAATTGATATCCATTGAAATGTATCTTTACGAGAATAATCAACTCCTTTTATTTCTTCTTGCCACCAAAATCCTTCTAGTGGTGGTACAACATATTCAAAGAAGCCTTCTATTTTCCTATCAGTTTTATGGCTCATTTTTAAAGTATATGCAATAGCATATAACAATCCAATCGCCTGTTTATATTCACCTTCTTCTTCATTTGGATTTCCTTTACCTCTTACAGCAATAAAATTCATTTTGGGAATTGTCACTATAGATGGTTTGTTTTTTGGTAAGTAAAACTCTTTATACTCTTTTTTATAATCAAATGCCATATTTATTATCCTTTCTGAATGGGTATTTGTATCTCAGTGATGTATTTATCAGGATTTCCTTTCAAAATCATTCCTGGTCCTTTTATATAAACTTCCCTATATGGAGACAATAAAGTTATGTTATGTCTATGTGCGTAATCCAGTAACTTCTTATAACTTTCTCCTAATTTATCATAATGTCCAATATGCTTCATTGAAAGGATTTGCATAGAAGGAAGAACTTTTATACTTGCCCCACCATGAGATACTTTTTCTTTAATTGGTAAACAAACTTCAAGATCAGCATTAACTTTATATTCCTCATCATGATATACAGTTATGATATTTCCATCTGCTTTGTTTTTTGCTAGTTTGTATAACTTTGATGTATACATTCCCATCTCATTATATTTTCCAACAAATCGATAACTTATAACTAACATTTCTTTAACATCTTTTATACTTATTTCAGAATGATTGGTTTCCTCCTTTTTACTAATGTGAGAAAGATATTGGTTAATCATTGATATATAATTATCTTCAACTATCATGTTTTCCTTTATTTGTTGTCTCTTTTCAATAAGATACTCTTGTAAATCATTATCATCCTTTACATTATGAAGAACATCTTTAATCTCGTTAATAGAAAAATGTAATTGTTTTAATAAAATAACTCTTTTAGCGACTTTATAATTAGAATCATCATAATAACGGTATCCACTTTCTTTAATTGATGAAGGTTGTATAATCCCTTCATCATCATAATAACGTAAAGTTTTAATGCTTAATCCTGTTATCTTAGAAAAATCACCAATTTTATACATAACTTCCTCCTAATTATAGAGTACACTCTCCTGTATAGAGGAGAGTCAACCTGTTTTTATTATTTTAACAAAAAAGGATATCATATGATATCCAATTTTTATTTATTTCTATATTTCTCAACAAACAACGCAATTCTTTCTGTTGCTATTTTTAATTCTTCAATACTATAAGCATAAGAAACACGAATGAATCCTTCACCAGCGGAACCAAAAGCTGTCCCTGGTACACAAGCAACTTTTTGATCATCTAACAATTTCTCACAAAATTCTTCTGATGATAATCCTGTTGACTTAATACAAGGGAAAACATAGAAAGCCCCTTGTGGTTTAAATGTTTCAAGTCCCATATCATTAAATGTTTTAACTAAGTAATTTCTTCTTGTTAAGTAAGAATCACGCATTTTATCGACTTCTTCTTGGCAACTTCTTAATCCTTCAATTGCTCCATATTGAGCTGCTGAAGGTGCTGACATAATTATAAACTGATGAATCTTATTCATTGCGCTAGTAATGATAGGATTCGCTAATAAATAACCTAAACGCCATCCTGTCATCGCAAATGCTTTTGAGAAACCACTAACAATAATCACTTGATCTTTAATCTCATCAAATGATCCCATTGAACAAAACTCTTCCTCATAACTCAATTCAGCATAAACTTCATCCGATAAAACAATGAGTTCATGTTCTTTAATAAGAGGAATAATCTTTTCATAATCCTCTTTTGTCATAAATCCACCAGTTGGATTAGATGGATAGTTTAAAAGAATTGCCTTGGTTTTAGGTGTAATAGCTGCCTTTAATAAATCTGGAGTCAGTTTAAATTGATCTTCATGGCGAAGTTCTATCGTAACCGGAATTCCACCAGCTAATTCTACACCAGGTGTATATGCAACATATCCAGGATTTAAGACAATCATCTCTTCACCAGGATTTAAGATTGCTCTAATAGCGATATCAATCCCCTCTGATCCTCCAACCGTTACAATACAGTTTTGTTTTGGATCATAAGAAACATGAAATCTTCTTTCATAATAGTTACATATTTCTTCTCTAAGTTCCAATAGACCTTGATTAGCAGTATAAAAAGTTTTACCTTTTTCAATCGAATAAATAGCTGCTTCCCTAATAGCCCAAGGAGTTGTAAAGTCAGGTTCCCCTACTCCAAGTGAAATAACATCTTCCATTTGTGAAGCCAAATCAAAGAACTTTCTAATTCCACTAGGTTTAATTATTTTTACTCTCTCACTTAATAAATCTTCATAATTCATTATGGAGTCACCACCAATCTATTACTCTTACCATCTTCATCTTCAATAAGAATAATTCCATTATTCTTATATTGCTTTAAAACAAAATATGTTGAAGTTCCTGTAACACCATTCAAACTTGCAAGTTTACTTGCCACAAAATGAGCTGTTTCTTGCATCGTCTTTCCTTTAACAATTGCCATGAACTCAAAACTTCCACTTAATAAATAAATCGTATCAACTTCATCAAATTTATAAATACGACTTGCTATCCTATCATAACCATACTCTCTTTCAGGATCGGCATTAATTTGGATTAATGCTGTCACTATTTCAGTGTTTGTGTTATCCCAATTGACAATCGTATGATAGCCACAAATAACTTTCTCTCTTTCGAGTTCGTTCATCCTTTCAAGTACATGATCCTTTGTATCGTCCAAGGCGGCCGCAAGATCAGTCACTTCCATTCTTGCATTTTGTTGTAATAAACTTAATAATAACTTATCTTCCACAACGATTCCTCCTTTTCTGTATTTATATTATTGTATTACATTTATTAATATTAGTAAATAGAATCTTATTATGTTAAAAT
>CAZWXH010000103.1:0-6286 GCA_964637725.1 uncultured Coprobacillus sp.
ATTCACTTGTATACATATATTGTATACTCATAGGTCAAAGTATACAATATGTTTTTTTTATTTTCACAATAAGAAAAAAAGAACCTCTATATATTAGAGATTCTTAAGAATATTATTTAACAGTAATTAAGTTTAAGTAGTTAGTTGTTCCCTTAACTCCTGGAGTTCCTCCAGTAACTAAGATAGTTTGTCCTGCTTCAACACCGTTTTCTTTTGCGATAACTTCAGCTAAGTTTAATAAACCTTCTGTAGTATCCATAGATTTACAAGTTACAGGTTTAACTCCCCAGTTTAATGCTAATTTTCTTGTTGTTTCACCATTCGGTGTAGCAGCAATAATTTGACATTCTGGTCTATATCTAGACATCTTCATAGCTGTAAATCCTGATTCAGTAAATGCAATGATTGCAGCAACTTCGAATTTAGTTGCGATTTCAGCAACTGACATACAGATTGCTTCTGAAGGATCATCAGTAGCAGTTCTTACTGCTTTTCTATGTAATGAAGCATAATCTAAAGTTGTTTCAGTTTTTAAAGCAATTTTATTCATAACCATAACTGCTTCTTCAGGATATTTACCTTGTGCAGATTCTCCTGATAACATAATAGCATCAGTTCCATCATAAATAGCGTTTGCAACGTCACTTACTTCAGCACGTGTTGGTCTAGGATTGTCTTGCATAGATTCAAGCATTTGAGTTGCTGTAATAACAACTTTACCTGCATTTTTACATTTTGTGATTAATTGTTTTTGAATTAATGGTACATCTTCAGCTGGCACTTCAACACCTAAGTCTCCACGAGCAACCATGATACCATCAGCAACTTTAAGAATTTCATCCATGTTTTCAACACCTTCGCTATTTTCAATTTTAGCGATGATTTGAATTCCTGGTTTTCCATTTTCTACTAATACTTTTTTAACATCTAAAACGTCTTGAGCACGACGAACAAATGATGCTGCGATGAAATTAACATCTTCTTTACATCCAAATGCGATATCTGCAATATCTTTATCAGATAAATATTCGAAACCTAATTTAATACCAGGTACATTGATACCTCTCTTGTTTTTAACTTTACCATCATTTGCACATACACAAACAATGTCAGTTCCTTCAACATGGTCAACTAATAATTCAACTTGACCATCATTAACTAAGATAAAACCACCAGGTTTAACATCTTTATATAAATCTTTATAAGTAATAGTGAATCTATCTGCAGTTCCTTCAATATCTTCTACACAAATAGTTGATACTTGCCCTTTTTTAAAGTTAGCAGCACCATCAACGAAATCACCAGTACGAATTTCAGGTCCTTTTGTATCTAATAAAATAGCACAGTTAGTTCCTAGTTCTGCATTTACATCACGCATAGTTTGCATTTTCTTTCCATGTTCTTCAAAATCTCCATGTGAGAAATTACAACGCATAACATTCATACCTGCTAAGACTAATTTCTTTAACATTTTTGGACTTTCAGAAGCTGGTCCAATTGTACAAACAATTTTAGTTTTTTTCATCATTTCTTTCATTCTGTCTCTTCTCCTATACCCTCATATTTATATTAACGAAGCTTCAATACATCTTCGTAAATACCTTGATTAACAATACGTTTATGTCCTAATACCTCAGCAATTGGTAAACCTACAATTTCACCTTTGACATCACTCACACAAAGTCCGCCTTTTCCTTCTTCTAAAAGTTCAACAGCTTTGACTCCCATACGACTTGCTAAAACACGATCTCTAGCAGATGGTCTTCCACCTCTTTGCATATGTCCTAAAACATTTGCACGTGTTTCAAAACCTGTTGCATCTTCAACACGTTTTGCAAGTTCATGAACATCAGTAATGTGTTCAGTTATAACAACTAAAGCATGCTTTTTATCAGATACTTTAGATCTTTGTAAAGTTTCAATAATTTCACTTTCATCAAATCCACTTTCACTTGTGATAATCATTTCTGCTCCACAAGCAAGTCCAGCATGAACTGCTAAGTCTCCACATCTTCTTCCCATAACTTCAAGAATTGTACATCTTTGATGAGAACTTGATGTATCTCTTAATCTATCTAATGCATCAACAATTGTGTTTAATGCAGTATCAAAACCAATTGTAAAATCAGTATCTGGAATATCATTATCAATTGTTCCAGGAATCCCAATACAATTAATTCCCATTTCTGTTAATTTTAGAGCACCGTTATAACTTCCGTCTCCACCAATAACAATTAATGCTTCCATTCCTACTTCTTTCATTTTTTCAATTGCTTGTTTTCTCACTTCAGGATCTTTAAATTCCGGAAAACGAGCTGATTTCAAGAATGTTCCTCCAATATTAATAATATTACGAGTACTATGACTATCAAATTCCATAAAGTCTCCTTCATGCAATCCTTTATAACCTAGTTTCACTCCATAAACTTTAATATTTCTATTTAAACAGGTTCTTGTCACAGCACGAATCGCTGCATTCATACCAGGCGCATCTCCACCAGAAGTCAGAATCCCAATACACTTTACCATAACTAATCTCCTCTCACCTTTTTAATCTTCTTGATTCTATCATAAAACATTGATATAATCTACACTTTTTTATACATTCTATTATCTTATTTTACCACCGTCAAGCATTATTTCTTTGCTTAGCGCTTTCATTTTTGAAGTTAGTGTATTTGCACGAATTTTATCATCTTTTTTAAGAATATACACTTTTTTCAAATCTTCATACCCATACATACTAGAAAAGAATGTCGGAAGATGATTTAACAAACGATAAGAAATAATCGATAATAAGATTTCATCCCTTGACCATGGTGTTACATTCTCTTCACCCACACCATCTAACAATAAATAGTCAACTTTCATTAATCTATCCATCGGATATTCATTATCTCCCGTTGAAAAACTTGATTTTAAATCAATTAAGTAAGTTGGGAAATGAATAAAACCTATTTCTTTTCCTTTTTTAGCTAATGCATTCATTAAACCTGCCAACAAGGTTGTTTTACCAGAACCCATTTCACCGTGTAAAAATAATCCTTGATCAGTTGGTTCTTGAATATATTTAAGAATACTTGATAATGCCAATTGCCCATTAGCTGAAAGCTGACTTCCTTTACTCACAATATCTAAAGACTTTAAATCAGTCAACAACATATCATCATTCACATTTGTGATCACAAATTTCTCTAACAACAATCTTTTATCTTCCCATTGCTTTCCATAAGGACAACTCTCTAATTCCAAAATCACTTCTTGATTTCGATAAGCCAAATTCTTTTTTATTCCTTTATTATCCTTAGGACAACTTTCTAAAGAAAGACAGTTTAAACAAGTTTTATGATCATCACTAAAATCTAAGAACTCAACCCAGTAATCTTCCATTATATCTGGATTTAATCGATTCTCTTTTAAGAATTGTTGTATTTCCTTTTCTTTAGACAAAGAATAAATACTATCATTCTTCATGTTTTCAATATCTGGATTTACTAACATATCACTTACTTTTATCATAATTGTCCCTCCTTAAGTTGATTTAAAAGACTCATTAATTCAACTGATTCCTCTTCCTTCACTTCTATAATTGGACTATCTGGTTTCTTTTCCTCTTCTTCACTTAGATCCATTAATTCATTATACGCATCCATAGCTGTTTTAATCTTTTTCCGTGTCCAACTTGAACCAATCGCTTCACAATAACGTTTTGATAAACGACCATTATTCTTTCCTAAAACATATTCAATTAACACATTCACAACCGCTGGTGTTAATCCTAATTGAACCATCAATGTTTCAATAATTGTTAAATCATGAAAGACCGGTTCTTTACCACCTTGTTTATCTTTTAATAATTCATAAGGAGTAATAGTATCTAAATATTTCATATGTAATACTAACGGAGTTTGATTTTGTTCTTGCGTTAAGTATTGCATTGGTTGTTTATGATAAACTTCTTTTAATGAAGAGTTTTGATCAATATCACAATATTTATTAATATTGCTTTTTAAGAATTCTCTATCCAATGTTTTAGACTTCATTGCATCCTTTATAAAGCCTGCTAAAGTCAATGCATCAATTGAATAAACAATTCCAAGTTGTGTAACATATTCAATATCCTCTTTTGTAAGTGATGACTTATTAACTTGATAATCAGATAAAGCTTTAAATAATAAATCTACATCATATTGAACCTTAATCTCTTGATTTAAAGTCTCTTTAAAATCTTCATTCATTTTTAAAAGACGTCCAGTCTTCTTCGTACGATCTATTTTAAATACTGATTGAAATGAAGAAGTCACTTCTTCATATTGTTTTAAATCAGCAACAGATATTTTAAAGAATTGAATTGTCTTTTGAAAATCATCAACCGACAGAGATTCTTGTAATAAAGTCGATAAGATTTGATTCTTTAAAAAAGCTTTTAAAGATAATGGAGATTGTATTTGATAAACATACTGAGTTAATTCTTGTTCATGTTTTCTATATGTCTTTAATAATCCAATAGCTTCTAAAGCCCTTAAACTTGCTTCTATATCTATTAAACTCATTGACAAGAAAGATGTTAAACGTGTTAATGATGAAGGTTGTAAAAAGCGATTCATTCTTTTTCCTTCAACAATTAACATCATATATAATTGTAATGCTAAAGAACCTATTATCGGTTGATATAAATAATAAAGGATATCATTTTGTACCTCATCTAAAGGATAATGCACCTCAACTCGATAAAGATCACTCATATATAGTTTCATCTTTTAACACCTCCAATACCTTCTCTATATTTTGATATAAGTCTTCAAAATTTAATCTATTATCAATAATATAATCAGCTTTATTTCTTTTTTCTTCAATTGATATTTGTTGATGAATCAAAAGTAAAGCATCATCTCTATCAATCTTATTTCGTTTCATTAAACGACTAATCTCAGTTTCTTCATCAACATAAACCACAATTATTTTATCACATATTTTGTCTAATTGTACCTCATATAATAAAGGAATATCTAAAAACAATAATTCTTCTTGTGAATTGTTTATGGCTTTCTTTAATTCATCTATGACATAAGGATGAATAATATCTTCTAATTGTTTCTTTAAAGAGACATCATGAAATACAAGTTGACCTAATAATTGACGATCAACTGTGCCATCTGCTTTTATACAATCAAAAGTCACTTTTACTTTCTCATAACAATTTGTCCCTACATCTAGTGCCTGTCTTGATAACTCATCAGCATCAATCACTTGATACCCATGTGTCGTTAAATAATTCGTGACAGTACTTTTTCCCGTCGCAATTGATCCTGTTATACCAATAACCCTAACCATCAATTTTCTCCTTAACCATCTCAATTATTTTTATACACTCTATTGAATCTTGGTGAGACATTCTTGGATGTTCTTCTTTGATATAAGCAATACTTTGATGAACAGCTTCTATTTCACCATAAAAGTCATCAAATACATACGGTATTTCTCCAGTATATGATTCTCCATCATTAAAGGTAACGACAGCACTTGTAGGACGATAAAATGGTTGTGTTGTTATATAGCCTTTGGTTCCAATAATTGTCATTGTTTTATCTAAATCTCGATCAATGGCACATTCTATGAGGGCCGTTTGTTCTGATTCAAATAACAAACCGACTTTATCATAAACATCAACACCATGTTCTTTTTGACACTCTACCTTAATTTCCTTAACTGGTGATTTAATAATATCTTGAATCATCGCAATATTATAAATAGCCAAATCATACCATGCTCCACCTTGTCCGCTTTCAAATAAATAACTTGATTGATCATAAGGAGTATCTCCACAAAATGATGTTTCAATTCTTAAAACATCACCAATAACACCATCCTCAATATTTTTCTTAATTTCATTCACCATCGGAATAAACCTTGTTTTCATTGCTTCCATAAAGAATGTATGTTTTTGTTTAGATAATTCAGTTAACTCTTTGGTTTGTTGATATGACAAAGTCGCTGGTTTTTCACAAAGAACGGCCTTATTTCTAAGCAATGCTTCTTTAGCCCAATGATAATGATCTTGATGTCTTAAAGCAATATAAACTGCATCTATCTCACTATCATTTAACATATCTTCATATGTTGAATACATATGAACATCTGGATGATCTTTTAAAAACTCATCACGCTTTTCTTGTGTACGTGATGCTACACCATACAACTTTCCATCTTCACTATATGATAAACCTTGTATAAATCTACCAGCAATTCTTCCTAATCCTATAACACCCCAATGAATCATCCTAAT